>JANXLV010000046.1 GCA_025355005.1 Myxococcales bacterium
CTACAACTGGGAGCTCGGACCGTTCGAGACCTGGGACGCGCTCGGCTTCACGACCACACTGGAGCGCATGGAGAAGGACGGCATCAACGTCCCGGCCGCCATCAAGACCATGCACGAGAAGGGCGCGAAGTCCTTCTACGACGGCGAGCGGGTCTGGAACCTGGCGAAGGCGGAGTACCAGACCCGCCCGAAGGATGCGCGCTACGCCACGTTCGACATTCTCAAGAAGTCGAGCGCGCCGGTCCTGAAGAACGACGGCGCGGAGGCATGGGATCTCGGCGACGGCATTCTTGGTCTCACGTTCAAGACCAAGGCGAACAGCATCGACCCGGACGTCATCAAGATGCTCGGCGACGCAGCCGATCGCGCGGAGAAGGATTTCCGCGGCATGGTGATCGCCAACTCTGGCGAGCACTTCTGCGTGGGCGCGAACCTCTTCCTGGTCGTCATGGCGGCCGGACAGAAGGAGTGGGGACAGATCACCTCGCTGGTGAAGGGCTACCAGGGCGCGGTGCAGCGCCTGAAGTACGCGCGCATCCCCGTGGTCGCAGCGCCGTACGGCATGACGCTCGGCGGCGGTCTCGAGCTCTGCATGGGCTCGGACGCGGTGCAGGCGGCGGCGGAGACGTACTCCGGCCTCGTGGAGGTCGCGGTGGGTCTCATCCCCGGCGGCGCTGGCACCATGAACATGCTGTGGCGCAACCTCGAGGGCATCCCCGAAGGCGCGAACGTCAACACCTACGAGTACGTGACGCAGACGTTCAAGAACATCGCGCTCGCCAAGGTCGCGACCAGCGCGGAGGAAGGAAAGGCGTTCGGCTACTTCCGCAAGACGGACGGCGTGAGCTTCGACAAGGCGCGCGTGGTGCAGGAGGCGAAGGCGCGCGCGATCGGTCTTGCGGCAGCGGGCTACCATCCGCAGACCCCGCGGTCGTACGTGCTGCCTGGTGAGAGCGGCATCGCCACGCTCACCATGATGGTGCAGACACTGGTCGCGGGCGGCTACGCCAGTGAGCACGACGGCAAGATCGCGACGAAGCTCGCGGAGGTCCTCTGCGGAGGGAAGGGCGGCGCCGCGCGCGAGGTCACGGAGGATCAGATCCTCGAGCTCGAAGCAGAGGCCTTCGTGAGCCTCTGCGGCGAAGCCAAGAGCCAGGAGCGAATGCAGTTCATGCTCATGAACAACAAGCCTTTGCGGAACTAGCGAACACTGCGTGTTCGCGGAGTTTACTGGGCCGGCGCTTCTTGGGATGGCGCCTTGATTTCGAGATTTGATTGAGAGAGGTTTTTCATGCTCAACGACATTGTGATTCTGGATGCGGTTCGGTCTGCGGTGGGTCGGGCCATCAAGGGCAGCCTTGCTCAGAAGCGGCCGGACGAGCTCGCTGGTGAGGTGATCCGCGGGCTGCTCGCCCGCAATCCCGAGGTACAGGTCGCTGACATCGAGGACCTGGTCCTTGGCTGTGCGATGCCGGAGGGCGAGCAGGGCTTGAACGTCGCTCGCATCGTCGGGCTGCTCGGCGGGCTCGATCAGGCGTCGGGCGGCGTGACGATCAATCGCTTCTGCGCTTCCGGGCTGCAGTCGATCGCAATGGCGGCCGGTGCCCTCGCCATCGGCAGCTACGAGATGGTGATCGCCGGCGGCGTGGAATCCATGAGCATGGTGCCCATGACGGGCAACAAGCTCTCTGCGTCGCCCGAGGCCATGGAGCGCGCGGCCAGCGTCTACACGCCCATGGGAATCACGGCGGAGAACGTGGCGAACAGGTTCAACGTCTCGCGCGAGGAGCAGGACAAGTTCGCGTTCGAGAGCCACAAGAAGGCGGCTGCCGCGCGCGAGTCGAAGAAGTTCGACCAGGAGATCGTCCCGGTAACGGCCATCAAGTACAACGGCAACGAGAAGGTGACCTTCACCTTCAACCAGGACGAGCTCATTCGCCCCGACACCACGATGGAGGGCCTCGCGGGCCTCAAGCCGGTGTTCACGATGAAGGGCTCCGTCACCGCGGGCAACTCGTCGCCGCTGTCGGACGGTGCCGCTGCCACGCTCATGACCACGCGCGCGAAGGCGGAGAAGCTTGGAAAGAAGCCTCTTGGCCTCTTCAAGGCGTTCGCGACGGTGGGCGTCGATCCGGCGATCATGGGTATCGGGCCGCTCCCCGCCGTGCAGAAGCTCTTGAAGCAGACAGGTCTCTCCATCAAGGACATCGACCTCTTCGAGATGAACGAGGCGTTCGCGAGCCAGTCGGTCTATTGCCGGAAGGAGCTCGGGCTTCCGGAGGATCGGCTCAACGTGAACGGCGGCGCGATCGCGCTCGGCCACCCGCTCGGGTGCACGGGCAGCAAGCTCGTCGCCACCGCGCTGCACGAGCTCCGTCGTCGCAACGGCAAGTACGCCATCGTGACGATGTGCATCGGCGGTGGACAGGGCGCGGCCGGCCTCTTCGAGTCCGTGAAGTAAGAAGATCGCGATGCTCGATGTCGGGGTGGTCGGTGGTGGCACCGCTGGTTGTGCCGCGGCCGCCTTCCTGGCGCGGCAAGGCCACGCCGTCACCGTCTACGAGCGCGTGGAGAATCCAGGCCCCGTGGGCGCAGGCATCACGCTGCAACCTTCGGGGCTCGCCGTCTTGCGCGCGCTCGGTGTGGCCGACGAGGTCATCGCGCGCGGGGCGCCGTTCAAGACGTTGCTCTGCACGACCGGCACGGGCCGCGCGCTGCTCTCCCTGTCCTACGACGATGCCTCTGCGGCTGCGTTCGGCCTGGGCATCCACCGTGGCGTGATCTTCGAGGCGGTCTATCGCGCCGCGCGTGAGGCCGGGGCGCGCTTCGTGCTGGGCGTCACATGCGAGGATCTGGTTCGCCCGCCTCGTGGCAAGGGCAGGCTCGAGATCATGGGCGCGGACGGGCGCCCGCTGGGCACGCACCAGCTCGTCGTCGTCGCGGACGGCGCGCGGAGTCAGCTGCGCGACGAGACCGTGATCCCGAAGCACGTCGCGCAGTATCCGTGGGGCGCGCTCTGGTTCGTGGGCAAGGATCCGTCGGGCGAGCTGTCGAAGGTGCTCCACCAGGTGGTGGACGGGAACCAGCGCATGATCGGCCTGCTTCCAACGGGAAAGGGACCGCTCAGCGTGGGCGAGGACGGTGCACACGTGAGCCTCTTCGTCAGCGTGCGCGCTACGGAGGTCGCCCGCATTCGTGCGCGCGGGCTCGCCGCCTTTCAGGACGAATACGCGCGGCTCTCGCCGACTGCGGAGCCTGTGCTCGCGCAGCTACCGCCCATGGACCAGATGGTCTTCACGCAGTACCACGACGTCACGATGTACCCGTGGAACACGGGCAACGTGGTCTACATCGGTGACGCCGCGCATGCGATGAGCCCGCAGCTGGGGCAAGGATGCAATCTCGCGTTGATGGACGCGATGGTGCTTGCAGAAAAGATTGCAACATACACCTATCTGCCGGACGCGCTGGACGCCTACTCGCGCACTCGGCGTTCGCATCTGCAGTTCTACTCGTGGGCCACGCGCCTGCTCACGCCGTTCTTCCAGGGCGACGAGCCGTGGTTCGGCATCCTGCGCGATCTCGGCATGCCGATGATGATGCGCGTTCCCTGGATGCGGCGCATGATGACGCGCTCCATGTGCGGAACCTTGACCAGCGTGTTGGGGCACGAGCTCGATCTTCCGTGAACGCAGCATGAGCAGCGTCGGGGCCGTTGACACGGGACCGCCACGCGCGAACGATCGACTTCATGGATGGGGGAGAGCACGCGCGTCTGCTTCGTGAGGCGGATCTGTCGCCCGGCGCGCATTGGAAATGGACGGAGGTCCTCGCGCTCGCGGGCGACGGCCGCGGGGAGCCCCCCGACTCTGGAAACGAAACAACTGGCGTGACGCTCTCTCGCTCGAGCCGCTCGGCCTGGTGCGCTCGCGCAACGGGCCCGAAACAAGCGCGAAACATGACGCGCCGTACCAACGTAGGCGATGCAACCGAAGCTCGATGCAGGCGACACGGCGTGGCTCCTCGTGAGCACGGCGCTCGTGCTCTTGATGACCCCGGCGCTGGCGCTGTTCTACGGCGGCATGGTCCGGAAGAAGAACGTGCTCTCCACGATCATGCACTCGATGTCGGCGATCCCGATCCTGAGCATCAAGTGGGCGCTCTTCGGCTACTCGCTCGCGTTCGGGCCCACCTGGCACGGCGTGATCGGCAGGCTGGACTACGTGGGCCTCGGCGGTCTCAACGACAAGCTCCACGGCACGGTGCCGGAGCTCGCGTTCTGCGCGTTCCAGATGATGTTCGCGGTGATCACGCCGGCGTTGATCTCCGGCGCCTTCGCCGAACGCATGAAGTTCACGGCGTACATCGCGTTCGTGCTGCTCTGGTCCACGTTGGTCTACGATCCTGTGGCGCACTGGGTGTGGGCAGAGGGCGGCTTCCTCTACACGATGGGCGCGCTGGACTTCGCCGGCGGCACGGTCGTCCACGCGACAGCAGGCGCCTCCGCGCTGGTATGCGCGATCATGATCGGAAAGCGCCTCAAATATCCGGAGGAGCGCGCGCTTCCTCACAACCTCACCATGACGCTCACGGGCGCCGGCATCCTCTGGTTCGGGTGGTTCGGCTTCAACGCGGGAAGCGCGCTCTCGTCCGGCGCGCAGGCCGCCCTGGCGTTCACCACGACCCACCTGGGCGCGGCGGGCGGAGCAGTGGGCTGGATCGCGATCGAGTCGTGGCATCGCAAGAAGCCCACGGCGCTCGGTGTCGCCTCCGGTCTCGTTGCAGGCCTGGTCGCAATCACGCCAGCCGCAGGCTTCGTCTCGCCCCTCGCGGCGATCGCGATCGGCGCCATCGCCGGCGTGGCCTGCTACGGGGCGGTGCTCTTCAAGTACAAGTACAACTACGACGACTCGCTCGACGCGTTCGGCGTGCACGGCGTGGGCGGAGTGACCGGCGCGCTCCTCACGGGCGTCTTCTGCGTCGCGCACAGGTACGGTGACACCGCGACAGGAGCCGACGGCCTGGTCCATGGAGGAGGTCTGAAGCAGCTAGGAATCCAGGCGATCGCGTGCCTGGTCTCGGTCGTGTACGCCGTGGTGATGACCGCCATCATCCTCAAGGCAATCGACAAGCTGATCGGCCTACGCGTCACCGCGGCCGACGAAAGAGAAGGCCTCGACACGACCCAACACGGAGAAGAGGGCTACGCCTGAACGTGTCAGTGAGCCCGCAGGGCGGTGTCGCTCAGAGGATTTGCTTCGTGCAGATCGGGTGCTCTGGGTTCAGGTCCAGGTGCAGGTGATTGCCTTCCTGGTACACGAAGTTGAACTTCGCTGCGCAGCCCGCGTCGCCGTATCGGTTCGTCGGCACGACTCCGATGTCCGCGGCGTCTCCCCAGCTGTGCCGCGACCTCGCCGCGCAGATGCCCGGGCACACGTCCTTGTTACAGATCGACTGACACACCGCGCGCTGGTGCGCGGGCGAGCGATACCCGCTCGAGATGCTCACTGACTCACCGCCCAGCGCCGCGCGAAACGCCTCGAGCTTGGCGATCAGCGTGGGGTTCAGCAGGACGCGCTTCGAGTACGAGAGCTCGGTAGACACCAGCTCCACCAGCTGGAAGTGCGGTGAGAGCTGCACGCTCGTGTCGTACGTCTTCTTCGCCACGGGGTCCTGCAGGGCCGCCGTATCGATGAAGCACAGCGGCTTCGGGTAGTTCGTGGTGTCCGAGATGCTTGCGTAGCTCTGCGAGAGCGTCGCGTCCGGGACCGTCTGCAAATGAATGCCCGACGGGAACGTGAGCACGGGACAACCGTTCGCGGATATCGGACCTGCGTCGACCTCGCCCGGTGGATTGACGGTGCCGCCTTCTTGCACACCGCCGTCAGCGATCACGTCGTCGCCGGGCAGCGGGCCCTCGACCTCGGGCGTCCCGCTGTCGGCGTTCGCGCTTTCCTTCGGCGGATCGTCACCGCACGAGACGCACGAGGCAATGACGAGCAGCGCGGCGACGCGAATGAACGCGGAAGGGGAGAGACGTCGCATCCTCAGCAAAACTCCGCCTTGAACGCGAGCTCGATCTTGTCCTTCAAACGAAACGCGCCCAGCGGGCCCTTGATCTCCGGAATGTCGAGCGCGCGCAGCGACAGGTTCAGCGTCCCCGTGGCATGCGTCACGCCCTCGGACATCGTGATGCGCACGTCCGCGGTCGTCGTCGCGCGCCCGCACGGCAACTCGACGAGGACCTTGGCTGCGACCGGCGCGGTGATCGGGCGGTCGCTCGGCGGCGCGCCCTCCATGGTGATCTCCGCCCTGATCACGGCGTCCTCGCGATCCGCGCCGATCGACGACAGGAGCTTCTTTTTGATGTCCGCGCGCTCGCCCGTGCTCAGCACGTCGCGGCAGAGCGCGCCGTTCTTCCGGACGCCCACCACCGTGAGCGCGTCGGCGGTGATGCGCAGCCGCGCCGTCACCTGCTCCGCCTCGATCGTCGCCGTGCCCTCGGCGACGCGCCATTCGAGCTCCAGATCGTGCGCGAGGCGCGCGAGCATCCCCTCCGCGGAGGTCCGCACCGTGATGCAGCCCGTCTTGCAGGCGAGCGGGCTGCCCGTCTCGGTCATAGCCCCAAGGCTAGCAGAAATGGCCTAACCTCTGGGGTTGCCTTGCCCCTCGACAAGTCGAAGCCGAAGAAGGATCTCCGCGTTCGCGTCCGCCGGGTGCGCGAGACAGTGGTGGTGTGCTTCGCCGTGGGGCTCGCGCTGTCGGCCGGCGCTTTTGGCGTCCTCATGTTCGAAGGCGCGCGGAACCCGGAGCTGTCGTCGTTCGGCAAGACGTTCTGGTTCAGCCTGTTCTCGCTCATGGGCAACGAGCCCGTGGGGACCATGCCCGTCACCACCGGTGGCAAGGTCGTGTCGGCGGGCATCATCTTCATCGGCCTGGTCGCGTTCGCGACCATCACTGGTACCGTGTCCGCGTTCGTATCGGAGAGGTTGCGCGTGGAAAAACCCATTGTCGACTGGCAGAAGCTCGAAGGTCACCTGATGATCTGCGGCTGGAACCGCAAGGCGGAGATCATCGTCAAGCAGTACAAGGACTCCGAGTGCACGCCGCACATGCCTATCGTGGTCATCGCAGAGTGCGATGGGCCGCCCCAGTTCTCTGACCAGGCGCTCCGCGCGCACGTCCAGTTCCTGAACGAGGACTTCACCAAGGTCGAGGCGCTGGAGAAGGCCGGTGTCCATCGCGCCGCGAAATGCATCATCCTCAGCGACACCAGCAAGGGCCGCAAGGATCGCGATGCAGACGCGCGGACCATCCTCGCCGCGCTCACGATCGAGAAGCTCAATCACGACGTGTACACCTGCGCGGAGATCAACCGCCGCGAGTACGCGCAGCACCTCGAGATGGGCAACGTCAACGACTACGTCGTCGGCGGCGAGCACAGCGCCTACCTCCTCGCGCAGGCTGCCATCACGCGTGGCGTGATGCGCATCTTCGAGGAGCTCCTCTCGTACGAGAAGCATGCAAACAAGTTCCTCAAGTGCAAGGTGAGCGCCGCGTGGGACGGCAAGTCGTTCGAGGAGCTGCTCGTTCACCTGAAAAAAGAGCAGGATGCGCTGCTGATCGGTGTGTCGGACAGCCACGGCGGCGTGCGCGTGAATCCAACGAATCTGGTCCTCCATCAGGGGGACGAGCTCGTCGTCATCGCTTCGAAGGCGCCGCAGATTTGATCTGATACGCTCCAAGCCATGTCGGAAGATCAGAAGACGCTGCGTCTGGTCCCCGCGGACTCTGCGCCGCAGACCGTGCCCATGTCCAGAGGCACCGACCCGGACAAGCTCGACACGCTGGCCAGCGCCGACACCATGGCGCGCGCCGACACGTTCGCGAGCGGCCCCACCCTCGCCACGTCTCCGCTCGTGAGCTCCGACCCTGGCGTGGTCACGGACGTCGAGGCAGAGATCGCAACGGCCGACCCGCTGCGCCGCTACGAGCAGAAGACGCTCCTGGGCGAGGGCGGCATGGGCGAGGTGCGACTGGTGCGCGACAAGCACATCTCGCGCGACGTCGCGATGAAGGTGATGCGGTCCGCCGCCGAGCAGCGCAGGGATCTCCGCGCACGCTTCCTGCGCGAGGCGCGCGTGCAGGGGCAGCTCGAGCACCCGGCCATCGTCCCGGTCTACGATCTCGGGCGCGACGCGGCCGGAAACGCGTTCTTCACGATGCGCCGCATCAAGGGACAGACGCTCGAGGCCGTGATCGAGAGGCTGCGCGCGGGCGGCGCCGAGGACGGCGAGTACGCACGCCACAAGCTCCTCTCCGTGTTCCTGCGCGTCTGCCTTGCGGTGGACTACGCGCACAAGAAGGGCGTCATCCATCGCGACCTCAAGCCCGGCAACATCATGGTCGGCGCCTATGGCGAGGTCTACGTGCTGGACTGGGGCCTCGCCAAGCTGCTCACGCCCGAGGAGCAAGCCACGCTCGAAGAAGAAGAGCAGGTCCGTGTCTCGAGCTCCGGTGTGAGCGCCACGGACGTGGGCCAGGTGATGGGCACGCCCGGCTACATGGCGCCGGAGCAGATCCTCGCGCAGACCGCGGAGGTCGGGCCCCGCGCCGACATCTATGCGCTCGGCTCGATCCTCTTCGAGCTGCTCGCGCTCGAACCGCTCTGCGGCACGGGCGGCGCTACCGAGGTGCTCATGCGCGCGGTGAAGGGCCTGGACGCAAGCCCCCAGTCGCGCGCGCCCCACCGCGACGTCCCGCCCGAGCTCGACCAGGTGTGCGTGAAGGCGACGATGGCCGTCCCACGCGAGCGCTTCGCATCCGCACGCCACATGCATGACGCGATCGACCGGTATTTGTCGGGCGATCGTGACTTCGCGCGTCGCCGTGAGCTCGCGGCAGAGCACACCGAGCGCGCCCGCGAGGCCGCGCGCGGCGCGCAGGAGAGCGAGGAGCAGCGCAAGGCTGCGCTCTACGATCTTGGTCGTGCGCTCGCGCTGGATCCCAACCACGCGCCGGCCATCGCCGTGCTCGTGGAGATGCTGACCGACCCGCCGAAGACGACGCCGGTCGAGGTGACCGAGAAGATCAAGGAGACGGAGCGCGCGTCCCGGAAGAGCGGCATGCTCGTGGGTGCCGGTCTCTTCTTCTTCGGCTCCGTTGCTACGTGGGTCCCGTTCGCGCTCGCGATGGGCGTGCGCAACTGGCCCATCGCCATCGCCACCGACATCGCGTGGACCGTCGTCTCCCTGGCGAGCCTCTACTTCTACTTCCGCCCGGCGGACACGCGCCTCCCGGTGGTGTCCATCCTCGCCGCCATCGCGACCGGTATGACGTCCATGCTGTTCGGCCCGCTCATCGTGGTCCCCGCGGTCGCCGCCGCCGGCACGGTCTGTTACGTGATCAGCGGCCAGCGCGAGCACCGCAAGCTCGCCGTCCTCGCGGGCATCCTCTCCATCGTGGTGCCATACGCGCTGGAGCTCACAGGGGTGCTGCCTCCTTCGCTGCGCGTGCACGACGGCGTCATCACCGTGCTTCCTCGCGTGTTCGCGTTCCACCCGCTGTGGACGCCCATCTTCCTGGTGGTGTCACAGGTGTCGATCATCGTCATCGCCTCCATCTTCGTGCGGCGCTACCGCGAGGCCTTCCTCCGCGCCGAGGAGCGCATGCACCTCACCGCGTGGCAGCTGCGCCAGCTCGTACCCGACGCCGCGAAGGGCGCGTTCGACTCCCAGGCCCCCGACGCGCGGATGCTTCCAGGGTGTGCAGGCGATCTCGTACAGCAGGTGCTGAAAAAGACGTCCCACTCGTAATTTGCTGAAAAAAAGCGCCTTTCAGCCTCCACAAAACGCTCGAGTCGCGGAACTTCCGCGCGCTCTCCCGTTCCCACACTGGACGGTCCGGAGTGTCCCCGACCGGGGACCACGAAGCGCAAACCAGAGGAGGAGAGCAGATGGCAGGTGTTGACGTCGGCGGTGGTGGCAGCAGCGGTCGCAGGACAGGCAACTTCGAGGTCAACATGATCCCGATGATCGATCTCCTGATGGTGACGATCTCCTTCCTCCTGATCACGGCAGTCTGGTCGAACATGAGCCGCCTGCAGGCAGACGCGCAGGTGCCCGGGCCGGCGCAGCCTTGCGCGGGCGGCTGCGAAGAGAAGGTCGAGCGGAAGCTCCACGTCATCACCACCGACGGTCAGAAGTTCAAGCTGGAATGGCGCGAGGGCAAGAACGTGCTCTCCACGACCGAGGTCGACGCCACGTCCCCCGCCTCTGGCGGCACCGCCGGCATCGCGAAGTTTCCGGCGCTCTCGGAGGCTCTCAAGAAGGAGTGGCAGACAAGCGGCACCCACCGCGCCAAGGACGACGTCGCGTTCGACCGCGCAGTGATCCACGCCTCGAACGAGCTGCCATACTCCACGCTCGTCGGCGTGATGGACGCCGCCGCGTCGCCCCGTCGCGACACGAAATCCGGACACCAGACGGCCGCGTTCGATGTGGCCCTCGCGATCGACTGATCGGCCCGGCTACTTCTGCGACGTGCGCGTCATCTCCATCATCGTCGGGCGAAAACCCGCGCGCGTGAACAGGCGCTGCGCGACATCGTTCTTCACCGAGGCCAGCAGCACGACGCGTGGCGCGCCCATCTTCTCGAGCTCCTCCAGCGTTCTCTGGAGGAGCAGCTCGCCCCCGCCTTTGCCGCGCAGGTCGTCCGTGACGAAGATGTCGTGCAGCTTCGCGCACGCATCCAGCAGCGCATTGTAGTCGCGCGGCTCCATGGTGGAGTACGTGTATCCTGCAATCTTTTCTTGCGCGCCGTCGGCTTCGGGCTGTGTGAGCACCAGGACGCACGCCTCGGGGTTTTCGATCTCCCGCGCAAGGAACCGCTCGTAGCCCTTGTCTGCGTTCGGGAGGTGCATGAAGCGATCGGGGTCGAACGACTCGTGCAGCTGCACCAGGCCGAGCGCCAGCTTGCCGACCGCGTGGAGATCTTCCTTCGTCGCGCGCCGGACCTGCATCACTGCCTCCTCCGCCTCTGCAGCTCCATCTTGAACGCGATGCACGGGTCAAGGTCCGTGGCGCGCGGCGTGAAGAACACGAAGTCCGCGTGCACGTCGTACGCCTTCGGGTCCGTGCGGCCATCCGCGACCTCGATCATGGATACGCTCACCATCCTGGCATTCGGCGCCTTTCGTGCGAGCGCCCACGGCACACCGCGGTCGGTGCGGGTGTGCCCGTTGCCAGCGATGAGCACCGCGCCGCGTGATTCGAAGGGTGCCATCGCGTTCGCCATTCCCGCGTCGCGCGCGCGCTCAGCGAGCAGCATCCCGCGCACCATCGACGACGGCAGGTGCCCGCAGTGCGCTTGCACGAGCTCGGTGTGCAGCGAGCTCTCCAGGTTCGGATCCATCGTCTCGTCGAGCAGGAACGCCTTCCGGTCCTCCGCATCCACCGCGGACTCACCGTGGTGCGCGATGGCGGACGCGCGCACCTGCGGGATGCCGCCGGCCACGATGGGCAGCTTCGCCGCGAACGTGACGTCCATGATCGGCTTGTAGCGCTCCCACGGTCCCCAGCCGCGCTTCTCCCAGTTCATCGCCTCGCCGAAATCCGCCGATGAGGCAGTCTGACGGTCCATGTACTGCGCGACCTGGTCACCCATGTCGGTCTCGATCATCTCGAGGACCACCGCAGGGCTCCGCTTCCGCGTGATCATCGCGCCCAGGAGCCGCGCCTGCTCCGTGTGGTGGTCCGCGTTGTCGTGCTTCTCGCCGAGCAGCACGTAGGTCGCCTGCGCGCAGCTGTCGGCCACGACGTCCTCCGTCACCTCGCGGAACGTGGCTGCCTCGTAGAAGCGACCCACGAGCGGATGGTCCGTCGCGATGTCCGTCTTCCACGCGCGCTTCGCCAGCGGAAGCCGCGCCGGCGCTCCCGGCCCCTCTTTCGGGCCGCACGCGGCAGCACAGAAGGCCAGCAAGAGCAGACAACCGGCGAGCGGGGCAATGCGGTACATTCTCATGGCGTCATGCCGGAGCTACCCGACGTCGAGCTCTACGTCGAGCACATCGCGCGCCGCACCCGCGGACAGCCGCTCACGGGCGTGCGTTTCGCGAGCCCATTCCTGCTCCGGACGGTGACCCCCGCAGTCAAGGACCTGCTGAATCGCAAGGTCGTCGCGGTGTCACGCATGGCCAAGCGCATCGTGATCGAGCTCGAGGCGCACCACTACATCGTCATCCACCTGATGATCTCCGGCCGCTTCCGCTGGGGTGATCCCGGCGCGAAGATCCCCGGAAAGCTCGGCATGGCCGCCTTCGACTTCCCGAACGGCTCGCTGCTGTTCACCGAAGCAAGCACGCAGAAGCGCGCCCAGCTCCACTTCTTCGTCGGTAAGGACTCGTACCGAACGCTGGATCCCGGCGGCATCGAGCCGCTCACAGCCACGCCAAAGTCGTTCTTCGAGGCGCTCACGCGCGAGAGCCACACGCTCAAGCGCTCGATGACGGATCCGACGATCCTCTCCGGCATCGGCAACGCATACTCCGACGAGATCCTGTTCGAGGCGCAGATGAGCCCGATCAAGCTCACGAAGACGCTGACGCCGGACGAGGCCCGGACGCTGCTCACCGCGACCAAGAAGATCCTCACGTGGTGGCGCGACAAGCTCATCTCCGAGTCCGACGCGTTTCCGGAGAAGGTCACCGCGTTCCGCGAAGAGATGACCGTCCACGGGCGCTTCGGAAAGCCGTGCAGGCGCTGCGGCGATCCGGTGCAGCACATCGTCTATGCATCGAACGAAGCAAACTACTGCGCGCGCTGCCAGACCGAAGGCCGCCTGCTGGCGGATCGCTCCCTCTCGCGCCTTCTGGGAAAGGACTTCCCGCGATCGCTAGAGGAGCTCGAGCTGCGGAAGGCCAGCGCAAGAGCCGTGGTGGAAGACCGCGCGGATGCCGTCGTGGTCCCGAAAGCGCCAAGACCGTCCGCCAAGAAGCGCGCTTCCTCCGTCGCCAGGAAGAGGACGCCGTCGACCTGACGCGCTTTTCCACGGCGACGGTGGGGAGCTATCGTTCACGAATGGGGTTCCGTCAGCCGTGGTCATCCTTCTTCGTTGTCGCTGCCTTGCTCGCGGTGCGTCTGAGCTTTGCAGCCGACTCTCCCGAGTTTCGCGAAGACGTCATCGACTGCGACGAGGCGCTGGCGCACCTGCAAAAATGCTGTCCCGGATTCGACGCCTCGAAGATCGGATGTGAGTACCACCACTACGCGGGCTGCGAGGTGCCGCTCACCATCTATCCCGCCTTCAGCGTCAGGGATAGCAAGTGCATTCTGGGTGCGACGTGTGAAGCACTCACCGCTGGAGAGGAGACTCTGGATGGTTCGATCTGCTCCCGGGCGCAGGCCCAGAAGCAGGTCAACGATGACAATGGGCGCGTAGACCCATATGTACGAGTCTGTCCATGAAGGCCATTCCGTTCGTCGCCACCTTATGCGGAGTAGCCGCGTCGTGCGTGGTCGCGTCCGCGGTCGCGCAGGAGTCGTCACCGCCGAGCAGCGAGCCTCGAGAACGAGAGTGGCACGGAGAGCTCCGCGCAGGCGTGGGCCATGAGGAAGTGTTCGCGATCGCGGCGACTGGTGGAGCCGTGGCAACGGCTTTCGGCGTTACTCAGCGACGGATTGGCGCGTATGTGGATGGCGAGTACTTCAGGGGCTCGACGCCCATGGGGCTGCGCATGCAGACATTTCGGCTCGCTTCAGCTGCCGAATATCAGTGGAGCAGGTTCCACTTCGGTGGCGGACCGGAGCTCATGTACTTCGATCTGAAGCTCATTAGTCAGGAGGCAGGGGCTGTCTCCACTTGGGGCGTCGGGCTAGTAGCATTCGTGCGCTTCGACATGGTGCCGTTTGCCGGCCACGCGCTCTTCGTCGATGTAAGAATTCATGGCGACTCGCTTGATACGTTGCGTTACCCAACCAGCTCCTGGGGCCCGTCCGCCACGCTCGGGTTTCGACTCTAGCTAGTGGGCATACGCTCCGTGAGAGTTCAGGGCGGCGTGCTCATCACCACGTTGCCTAGCTCCTTCTTCGCGTCGTTGACCTCGATGCGGCAGAAGGAGAACGCGATGGTGGTGGTGTCGTTGCGGCAGACTTGATCTCGGAGCGCGGCTTCGTCGCAGTGGCAGGGCGTGCCCAGTGGGACGCCCATGCCGCACTCTGGTTTGTCGGCCTGCTTGAGGACGTACTGGCGGCGCGCGTGTGCCTTATCCATCTCGTCGGGGACGGCGTTTGCGGCGCGCAAGGCGGCGAACGCGAAGCGCTCGGTCTGGTAGGTGGGTTTGTCCTCCAGGAGCTGCTCCTTCGTGCGCGCGAGATCGCGCGTGACCTCTTTCGCCATGTCCTCTGCCGTGCAGAGCGGCTCACGCTGGTCCGTCGCGGCGCCGAGCCCGATGCGTGCGCCGTCCTTGGTGCAGCGGATGCTCTGCAGACAGCGATCTATGCCGAGGCGTTTCTTCACCGCCTCCACGCAGGTGCCCTTGCCGTTGGCGACGGCGAGCAACGCGGAGTCCACGAAGAGCTGGAGGTCTGGATCCTTCGCGGGGAGCGTGGGCAGCCGGTCGAGGAGCTCACAGCCAAGCGCGGCGCCGGCCTTCGCGTCGCCGTTCGCTACCGCGCGGAGCATCACGCTCGCTGCGCGTGGTTGCTTTCCATCCGGCGCGAGCTCCTTCAGGCGCGCGGGGAGGGCGGCGCGAACCTCTGGCTTCGTGAGGTCCGTCGTCTTCACGGCTTCGAGCAGCGCGTCAGGCGGACTGCCGACCGCGAACGGCCCGGAGCCGGACGACGCTGCGCCGCCTGAGGACGCCGCCGCGGGATCCCCCTTCGATTTGTCGTCCTTGGGTGTGCATGCCGCCCACACGATCGCGGTGGCGGCGACGACGATGCTCAACTTTCGCGTGACACGCGAGGGTTCCGTGCGCACGCTCACCATGATGCACCCCGTCGTGCGGCTCGGCAAGGTCGACATCTTCACGGGCGTCAGCTCGTTCTTCGGTGGGTTCGGCTTCATCATCGTGACACCGAGCGCGTGGGGCTGGGCGCTCGTGCCCATGGCCGTCGCCGGCGTCCTTTTCGCCGGCACCGGCTCGCTCGGCGTCTGGGGGGCCACGGCGCTCTACCATCACGTCGTCGCAGGTACGCAGGGCACGCTCGGGGCCATCGGCGCGGGCGTGCTGTACGTTCTCATGATTGCCGTCGCGGTCGTGCTCGCGTTCGTGGTCGCGTGCGCGCTTGCGCAGCCGATCAGCGGGTTCGCGCTCGAGGCGCTCGCGAAGAAGCAGGAGCGCGCGCTGGGCCAGGAGCCTCGGACGGTGAACGAGCCGCTCTGGGCGTCGTTCTTCCGATCGCTGCGGGTCACGCTCGTGAGCCTTGCGTGCGGGCTCCCGGTGCTTGCGCTGCTTGCGCTGCTCACGGTGCTCTTCCCGCCAGCGGCGGTGGTGACGGTGCCGCTCAAGTTCCTGGTCGTCTCGATGATGGTGGCCTGGGATTTCCTGGACTATCCGCTGGGCGTGCGCGGCGCGCGCGTGCGCGATCGGCTCGAGTTCGTGGGCAAGAACTTCGGCAGCGTCTTCGTCTTCGGATTGCTCTCCGCGCTGGTGCTGCTCATCCCGGGGATCGGCTTCATCGTGCTTCCAGCGGGCGTGTGCGGTGCGACCAGGCTCCTCGTGCGCTCGGAGCGCTCCGAAAAGGACAGCGTCGCGCTCCCTCGGTACGAAACGCGCGGCGCGCTCCCGAGGTAGCTGAGGTCAGTGCGCGATGCCGAACAACACGTCGGGGAAGAGGTCGCGGTTGTCGCCGCGCGCCACGTCCAGGAGCGCGAAGACCTCCGCGAGGGTGACGCCCGGATTGGCACTGAAGGTCACGCCGGTCTCGCCTTCGAAATCCGGGCTCGCAGCCTTGAGTCTCCGCAGGCACGGGCCCAGCTCTGCCAGCCTGTAGTGGCCGCCCGCTTCGTTCTTCAGCGTCAGCCCCGGGCCCACGTCGTTGCATCCCGGCGCAACGTTGCCCGCGCGCGCCTTGATGGTGATGCCGTCCTGCACGGCAAGGATGGTGAGGCCCAGCGTTGGCTTGGACGGCGCCGGCGGCGGCGCTAGCGATCGCGGGGAGAGCTTCGGAGGAATGGTGCGGATCTCCGCGAGCTGCCCGGCGGGGACACTTCCACCCGCGGAGGGAGCCACGAGGTTGAAGCGAACGATCTCACTCTGGCCGAGCGTGAACAGGATCTCCGTCAGCAAGCGATACGTCACGACCGGACCCAGCTCGACACGCGCCGCCTCATCCGGGTGGCCTGCGTCTGCGCGCGCGCGCTTCACGGCCTCGGCGAGCGCCACAAGATAGAGGTCGTTCTTTCCAGAACGCTTGTATTCTGCATCGAATCCGTGGCTCGGGTCCGCGGGCTGGAGGCGCGGTCGCGTCGATCACGTTCGCAGGCGGCGGCGCGAGATCCGCGACCACGGTCTCGCTCCTCTTGTTGCACGCTGCCAGCATGCAGAGGGCTGCACACGCGAGGAGCGATCTCACTCCGCGTCGGCAGGCAGGGGAAGAGCGAGCGACGCCTCCTCTGCTATCGGCTCTGCGGTGGGCGCTGCCGTCTTGCTCTGGGGTGCGTCGATGCGACCGCCGTCGCGGACATGCGCGGGCGGAACATGGATGTCCCAGACCAGACCCACGGCCTGCAGGATGCGAAGGATGTAATAGGTCGGGTCGATCTCCCACCAGAAGAAGCCCTGGTTGGTCGCGCGCTGGTAGTAGTGGTGGTTGTTGTGCCAGCCCTCGCCCATGGTGACGATGGCGAGGATGAAGCTGTTCTTGCTCTCGTCGCCGGACTTGTAGCGAACGCGACCCATCCAGTGCGTGATCGAGTTGATGGTGAACGTGCCGTGCCAGAGCAGCGTGGTGGACACGAACATCCCCCACGTGAGGCCGAAGACGCCGCCGATCAGATACGACCCGACGGCCCACATGAGCGCGGGCACGTACCAGTACGTGTTGAGCCACACGAGCTCCGGATATTTCGCGAGGTCCGCGACCTTCTTCAGGTCGGTCGAGTCGTTCACGGGGTTCAGGATCCAGCCGACGTGCGAGCTGTAGAAGCCATCGAGCTTCATCGAGTGAAGATCGCCCGGCTTGTCCGACAGCTTGTGATGCACGCGGTGGTGCGAGGCCCACCAGAGCACGCCCTTCTGGAACGTGGTCTCCGAGAAGAACGCGAGGACGAACTGGAACCAGCGGCTGGTCTTGTAGGTGCGGTGCGAGAAGTACCGGTGGTACGCGCCCGTCACGAAGAACATCCGGAAGTAGTAGCCGGCGATCGCGATGCCGAGCCCCTTCCAGGAGAAGCCGTAGAGCGCGACGAACACGACCGCCGCAACGTGCACGCCCCAGAATGGAAACTGACCAACGGCGCTACGAAGGAGGGTGGGGGGAGGCCCTTGGCTCATGGGCCTGACCATACGGCCGCGATTGTCACGGCTCTGTCAGAATTTGTCCACACGTCTATCGCGAAATGTTGGCGAAAACACGATAGAAAGGCGCTGGACGTCACGGATCCCGTGACAACAAAGGGGGGCGGGAGCGGCGATGGCGAACGAGAATGGGAAGGCCGAGGAAGAGGCGAAGGCCAAGGTCGAGGCCAAGGTCGAGGCCAAGCACTCCCACGGCCCCACGGGTCGCACCGGCGGTCTCATCCTCTCTGCGATCGGCGTTGTCTTCGGCGACATCGGCACGAGCCCTCTCTACACATTGAAGGAGTGCCTCAGCGGTCACGCCGGACCTCCGGTCGAGGCCGACGTGCTCGGCGTGATCTCCCTCATCGTCTGGTCGCTGACGCTCGTCGTGACGGTGAAGTACCTGATCTTCATCATGCGCGCGAACAACCGCGGTGAGGGCGGCATCTTCGCGCTCCTCGCGCTGCTGCCGGAGTCGGTGCGCAAGACGAAGGCCGGTGGCACCGCGCTGATGGCCATCCTGGTCCTTGCAGGCGCAGCGCTCCTCTATGGCGACGGCATGATCACGCCAGCCATCAGCGTGCTGAGCGCGGTTGAAGGCGTCGGTGTCGCCGTACCTGCGGACACGATCGTCGACGTCGGGCTGTTCTCGTTCGTGCTGAAGAGCGCGTTCGTGCCCGTGACGTGCGTGATCTTGTTCGGCCTCTTCTTCATCCAGAAGTACGGCACGGAGCTCGTCGGCAAGCTGTTTGGCCCCGTCATGGTGGCGTGGTTCTTCGCCATCGGTGGCCTTGGCCTGCTCCACATCTCGAAGAACCCGCACATCATGCACGCGCTGAATCCCGTGCATGGTGCATATTATTTCCAGGCGCACGGCCTCACGGGCATCGCGATCCTCGGCTCCGTCGTCCTGGCCGTCACTGGCGGCGAGGCGCTCTACGCTGACATGGGTCACTTCGGCGCGCGGCCCATCCGGATCGCGTGGATGGTCCTCGTGTTCCCGGCGCTCGCGCTCTGCTACCTGGGCCAGGGCGCGCTCGTGCTCTCCGATCCGAAGGCTCTCGACAACCCGTTCTTCGCGATGTCACCGTCCGCAGGGTTCACGTACTTCTTCGTGCTCCTGGCCACGCTCGCCACGATCATCGCGTCGCAGGCGCTCATCTCGGGTGCATTCTCGCTCACGCATCAGGCCGTGCAGCTTGGGTTCTTCCCGCGCGTGACCATCAAGCACACCGCGAGCGAGGCGGAGGGCCAGATCTACGTTCCGCAGATCAACTGGCTGCTCGCCGTTGTCTGCCTCGCGCTCGTCATCACGTTCAAGGAGTCGGGCAAGCTGGCCGCGGCATACGGGATCGCGGTCACGGGCACGATGGGCATCACCTCCATCGCTTTCTACTCCGTCACGAAGAACGTGTGGAAATGGCCCCTATGGAAGAGCGCCGCGGTGACCGGTCTCTTCCTCGCGTTCGACATTCCGTTCTTCGGTTCGAACATCCTGAAGTTCATGGACGGCGGCTACGTGCCCATCGCGGTGGGCGCCGCGTTCTTCACGGCCATGCTCATCTGGAAGCGCGGTCGTCGCCTCCTCAACGAGCTCATCGTGCGCAACATGACGAAGACCGATGCGTTCGTGGAGAGCCTCGACGAGCCGCGCGCGACCGGAGCTCCATTTCGCGGCGTCGTCAGCGACGGCAAGCTCGCGCGAGCGCCTGGCGTGGGCGTCTTCATGGCGTCGAACCCGGACGGCGTGCCGCCCGCGTTGTCGCAGCTCGCGGCGCGCATGCATGTCGTGCCCGAGCACATCGTCTTTCTCACGATCGTGGCGGAGCACGTCCCGGAGGTCGCCTCGGAGGATCGCCTCACGGGTGAGAAGCTCGGGAAGGGTGTCTACCGCGTCGTCGGCAGGTACGGCTTCATGGAGCGACCGGACGTCCCCGAGCTCTTGCGCGCGGCCGAGAAGCGCGGCCTCATCGACGTGAAGGAGGACGACGCGACCTACTACCTCGGCCGCGAGACGTTCCTCGCCGGACCGAAGGGTGAGATGGGAACCGTCGCCGAGAGCATCTTCGCGTACCTCGCGAGGAACGCGCCGCCAGCGACGGGGTACTTCCACGTGCCGCCCGGGAGGGTGATCGAGGTCGGCACGCAGGTGGATCTGTAGAGGCCATTGACTTTGGTCGAGGTCAGGCTCGATCTGAGAGCTTGGTCTGGGTCGTTTCGGTAAAATTATGTTTGACGAATTGGTTGTCGTGGGTCAGATTATGCCCGGGTTTTGATCCGCTGTGCTCCCATGAACCGTCTCCGGTTATACCGATGTCTGACTGCGGCGCTCCCGCTTCTCACGCTCTCGGGCGTTGCGCGGGCGCAGGGCAATGGCGGCGATCGGGATAAGCCAGCTCCGGAGACCAGCTCGCAGCACGATCACGCGAACGATGACGTCGCGCCTCCCGTTCGCGTGCGGGACGTGGAGGCGGTCTATCCGACGTCGGAGCTCACGAGCGGTAAGGACGTGCTCGTCGTGCTCGCGGTGACCGTCGACACCAGCGGGCATGTCTCCAAGGTCGACGTGCTCGACTCCGGCGGCCCCGCCTTCGACGAAGCAGCGACTGTCGCGGCACGCCTGTGGCTGTTCCAGCCGGGCACGCGTGGTGGCAAGCCGCTCCCCACGCGCATCCGTGTGCCGATCCATTTCGCGCCGCCGCTCGCGCCGGAGGTCACACCGAAGGAGAGCCCCTCACCCGACGCGCCCAAGGCCCATGAGGAAGACGTCGTCAACGTCCACGCTCGCGCGCCGCACCTGTCGCGTGGAACGTCCGACTACGATCTGCACGTGGGGGAGCTCGCGCGTGTGCCGCGCAAGAACGCCGCAGCGCTGCTCACGCTCGCGCCTGGCATCTACCTGCAGAACGAGGGCGGCGAGGGCCACGCCGAGCAGGTCTTCCTTCGCGGCTTCGACGCGCGCGAAGGGCAAGACATCGAGTTCTCCGTCAACGGCGTGCCGATCAACGAAACGGGGAATCTGCACGCAAACGGCTATGCGGACACGCACTTCATCATCCCCGAGCTCGTCACGTCGCTCCGCGTGCTCGAGGGCCCGTTCGATCCGCGGCAGGGCAACTACGCCGTCGCCGGCAGCGCCGACTACGAGCTCGGGCTCGCCCAGCGCGGCATCACCGCAAAGACCACCTATGGCTCGTTCAACACGCAGCGCATGCTCCTCACGTGGGGGCCCGCGAACACCAGCCAGCACACGTTCGGCGGCGGTGAGCTTTACAAGACGGATGGCTTCGGCGCGAACCGCGACGCGCAGCGCGGCAGCGCCATGGCCCAGTACGAGGGCAAGCTAGGCGACAAGGGCAGCTTCCGCGTGCTCGGCCAGGCCTACGCGTCGAGCTATCACTCCGCGGGTCTCTTGCGACAGGACGACGTCGACGCGGGCAAAAAAGGCTTCTATTCCACGTACGACACGAACCAAGGCGGACAGAGCTCGCGCTACTCGGTCTCCGGCGACATCGAGCAGAAGGTCTCTTCCGGCACCATCGGTGAGCAGGTGTTCCTCATCTCGCGCGGCATGCGCGTGAAGGAGAACTTCACCGGGTTCCTGCTCGACGTGCAGGACCCCGTGCAGCAGCCGCACGCGCAGCGCGGCGACCTCATCGACCGCGACATCTCCTCGCTCACCGTCGGCAACCGCGGCTTTTACCGCCAGCGCATGACGGCGTACGGGCTGCCGCAGGACGTGGAGGTCGGCTACTTCGCGCGCTACGACAACTCCGACGGCACGCAGCTCCGTGAGAGCGCGGACACGCAGGCGCCGTACAAGCGCGACATCGATCTCAACGCGAAGGTCGCCGACGTCGGTATGTACGCGGACTCCAGTCTGCGCCCGCTGAAGTGGCTCACGTTCCGCGGCGGCGCGCGCGGTGAGATCCTCTCGTTCGACGTCCTCAATCGCTGCGCCGTGAAATCCGTCCGCAGCCCCGACGCATCGAATCCGCCCGGCGACGCGAGCTGCCTCTCGCAGTCCGACTTCGGCAAGTACCGGGAGCCCACGCAGCGCGTGACGACGGCTGGTGGCGCGTTCCTTCCGCGCGCGAGCATCATCCTTGGCCCGTACGAGCACTTCTCGCTCTCCGCGAGCTACGGCAAGGGCATCCGCTCCATCGATCCCATCTACGTCTCGCAGGACTCGCCCGCGCCGTTCGCGAGCGTGGACGCGTACGAGGGCGGCCTCAGCTACGCGCACTCCACCGAGGCCCGCGCGCTCCTCGTCAAGTCGGTCTTCTTCCAGACGCACGTGGACAAGGATCTGGTCTTCAGCGAGACGGAGGGCCGCAACACGCTCGCGAACGGCACCACGCGCACGGGCTGGGCCGGCTCTGCGCGCTTCGCGGGCTCCTTCTTCGACACCGCGGCGAACTTCACGCTCGTGCGCTCCACGTTCGACGACACACATCTGCTCGTGCCGTACGTGCCCGACGTGGTCGTCCGCAGCGACAACACGCTCCACTCCGATCTGCCCCTGTCCGCGCTGGGGTCCGGCTTCCACGGCGCGATCGGCGCGGGCGCCTCGCTCGTGGGCCCGCGTGCGCTTCCGTACGGGCAGCGCAGCGACACCATCTTCACGCTCGACGCGAGCGCGCAGGTGGACTGGAAGCAGTTCCAGCTGGGCCTGATGAGCACGAACCTCACCGACGCCCAGTACAAGAGCGGCGAGTTCAACTACGCGTCCGACTTTCGATCGCAGAGCCGGCCGACGCTCGTGCCCGTTCGTCATTTTGCCGCGGGCGCACCGCGCCAGATCTTCGTCACGTTCGCGATCAACCTGGGCGGCACGCCATGAACGCTCGCGCCTCGCGCACGCTCTTGCTCTTCGCAGCCGTCGCTGTCTCCGTGGGCGCGGTGCCCGCCTTGGGCGCGTGCGTGGGCTCCACCGGTGGTGGCGTGGTGACGTTCGACGTGACGGCGCACGGGCCGAAGACCGCGAGCCTCACGAGCGGCTACGCCTTCCACACGACGGCGGGATGGGACGTCACGCTCACGCGCGCGAAGATGCAGATCGGTGCAGTATACCTGAATCGCAGCGTGCCCCTCGCAAGCGAGCGTGAGACGTCGTGCGTGCTGCCAGGCATCTACGTGGGCGAGGTGACCGACGGTGTCGTGGTCGACGTGCTCGATCCCGCAGGCCAAAAATTTCCCGTGCGCGGCGAGGGCACGAAGGACCACGCGGTCACCGCCGAGATCTGGCTCGGAGCCGGCGATGTCAATAGAACGAGCGACGACACGGTTCTCCTGGAGGTGACAGGCACCGCCAAGAAGAGCGGCGTAATCATCCCGTTCGAAGGGACGATCACCATCGGCAAGAACCGCGCGATCCCGCCGGAGAACGCCGCGCTCCCGGGCGCAAATCCGCTGTGCGAGCAGCGCATCATCTCGCCCATCCCCGTCAGCCTGGACCTCGGAGACAACGGCACACTCGACCTCACGATCGAGCCGCGCGCATGGTTCGACGGCGTCGCATTCGAGAAGCTCACGCAGGACTCACCAGGGCATTTCCAGTTCGGCGACGACAGCGCCTCGCAGCCAGACATCAACCTCTACATGGGCTTCCGCGGAAACCAGGGAGCGTACGGCTTTGCGTTCGTCTCTGAATAGGTGCACCGCGCTCGCGTTCTCCGGGCTCGTCGCGATCTGCGCGATGGGCGCGATGAGCACCGCGTGCTCACCTCCCGGCAGGGCAGGCGCGATCGTCGTCACCGCGTCGGGTGAGGCGCTCGGCCAGAACGGTTTCCCGTTCCCACCCGACACCACGCAGTCTCCCTACTTCGTGGATGGGTGGTCGGTGTCGTTCGAGCAGCTGATCGTCACCTTCGACAACATCGTCGTCTCGCAGTCGCCGGACAAGAGCGCGACGGACCAGTCGCTGACGGGCGCTGTCGTCGCCAGTCTTCACGGGCCCTTCGCGATCGATCTGCACAAGCCTGGCTCGATCCCCGGCAAGGAGGACGACACCACCGCATTCCCGCTCGGCCGGATCGAGAAACAGAACCAGAACGGCGGTGACGACTTCACGACCGACGCAAAATACGCCTTCGGGTTCGACGTTGTCGTCGCGCAGCCGAACGCGGTGAAGCTCAACTTCGACGCGACCACCGAGGTCGAGTACGCCGACATGGCGAAGAACGGCTACTCGGTCCTCTACGTCGGCACCGCGACGTGGATGGGTGACACGTGCACGCCCGCCCACGGCGCGGACAAGACGCTCGACGCGCTGCCGTCCGTCGTCAGGTTCCGCTTCGGCTTCAAGACGCGCCCGCGCTTCTCGAACTGTCAGAACCCGGACCTGGGCGACGACGCAAAGGGTGGCAACCCGCGCGGCCTCGCCATGAAGCCCAACGCCGACGTGACCGCGCAGATGACCATCCACGCGGACCATCCATTCTGGGACGCACGGCAAGAGGACTCGCCCCTGCGCTTCGACGCGATCGCGCTGGTCGCGAAGCAGAAGAACCTGTCCGTGGTGACGCTCGAAGATTTGATGGGCGTCCCGTATTTGCCAATCACCGTGGACGACGTCACGCTGCCCAGCCGCACGTGCGAGCCCGCACCCAAGCCGGTCGGGAAGAGCCAGTTCTACGATCCGAAGGGCGCCACGTTCACCGACCTCGCGGCCTTCATGTCGGACCGCCAGGCGTCGCAAGGTCACCTCAACGCCGACGGCCTCTGCTACGTCGCGACGCAGTAGTTACGCGAGAAATCGCGGGCGCGGGCGCGGGCGTTGGTGTGGCGTGGTGTGTGGTGTCGCCTCGGGATGACACGACGAGGGGCAATACCTCGCCGCAGGGTGGGTCGCGTACGATTCAGCGTTCGTGTGGGAGTGAAGTAGAGGCCGCGTCCGCCAAAGCGGTGGCAACGTAAGTGGTTCTACGTAAGCTAGTTCCATGGTGCTCTCTACTCGCTTGATGCTCGCGTGCGCGCTCGTCGTCGCTTCAGCCTCCATGGGGGCGTGCAGCTCGGACAGCAGCGCAAGCGACACGACCGGCGGTGGCAAGGATGGTGGCGGCGGCGGCGGCGGCGGCTTCGGCAACGGCGGGGGGCCGGATGGCTCCGGCGGCGGAGGTCTACCGTGCAACCCGAGCTCCACGTTCGCGGAGATCCCCGGCAACAACTGCGACGACGACGGCGACGGCAAGGTCGACAACGTTCCCGTCTGTGACAACGGCCTCTCCGCCACGGGTGACGCCACCGCGTTCGCACACGCGATCGGCATCTGTGACGACGCGAGCTCGAAGGGCTTTGGCCTGGTGAGCGCCGCTTTCACGCGCGGCTACAAGTCGACGGACGCGCCGATGATGGAGCAGCACTCGATCCTCCCGAAGTTCGGCGACGTGATCAAGCCGCACGAAGGCAGCATGCTCGGCGTCATCAGCTCCGGCTACGCACAGGAGTTCGACGGCCCCGGCGGCGTGGGCACGTTCAACTCCGGCAAGGACTGGTTCAACTACGGCACCGGCAACAGCGGCAAGCCCGGCACCGGCATCGCGCCGCCCACCTTCCCCAAGAAGGCGACCGGCTGCCCGCAGAACGCCACCGTGAATGATACCGTGAACGTGAAGCTCACGCTGAAGGTCCCGCCGAACGCGAACGGGTTCAAGTTCGATCTCGACTTCTGGTCGGGCGAGTGGCCCGGCTTCGTGTGCTCACCGTTCAACGACGCGTTCATCGCGTACGTCACGAGCCAGAACACCACGGACAACATCTCGGTCGACCCGAAGGGCAATCCGATCAGCGTGAACGCCGGCTTCGCGAACCGCTGTCAGACGACAGGCTCGGGTGTCGGCTCGGTAGGCTGCAACACTGCCTCGGGCGCGGTCAAGGGTACGGCCGCGTGCGACGCCACCACCGTCGACGAGCTGAAGGGCACCGGCTTCTTCAATCAGGGCATGTGGTGCAACACGGACACGGCCACGGGCGGCGCGTCCACCGGGTGGCTCACGTCGTCCGCGACGGTGGTGCCCGGCGAGACGTTCACGATCGAGTTCATGATCTGGGACGCGGGCGACGGCGTGCTGGACTCCACGACGCTGCTCGACAACTTCCGCTGGACGCCCGATCCGATCGGAACCGGCACCGGGCGCGGCCCCAAATAGGGGCTCAGCCTGCGATCGGGCCGTTCGCTTCCTTCCATCCTCGGAAGCCGCCCCACATGGAGATCACGTTCGTGTAGCCCATCTTCTGCAGCGCCACGGCTGCGAGAGCGGAGCGAAACCCGCCGCCACAGTAGAGGACGATCTCCGTCGCGGCGTCGGGGAATGCCTTCTCGATGTCGCGCTCGATGATCCCTTTGCCGAGATGACGCGCGCCGGGAATGTGCCCGGCGTTGAACTCGCTCTCCTCGCGGACGTCGACGAGATTGAAGGTCTCCTTCTTGTCGACGCGCGACCCGACGTCAGCGATCGAGCATTCCTTGACCTGGGTACGCGCTGACTCGCAGAGCGCAAGAAAACGAGGGGAATGGTCCATGGGGGAAGGGTAGCGAAGAAGGGGTCGAGGGCAAGGGGGGAGGGGAGCGCGTGCTAGCGATCTATGCCGAGCAAGACAGGTTTGTTACCGTCTTCCGCACCCATGGACCTCGCACCTGCGCTTCGCGATCGCCTCACCGACATCGTCGGCCCTGACGGCGTCACCACCGATGCAGGCGACCTCACCGAATACGGCCGCGACTGGACGAGGGTCTTCTCCCCCGCTCCCCGCGCCATCGTCTTCCCGCACAACACGGACGAGGTCGCGCGAATCGTGCGCCTCGCGAACGAGCTGCGCGTCCCGATCGTCCCGTCCGGCGGGCGCACGGGTCTCGCGGCTGGCGCGGTCGCGACGGACGGTGAGCTCGTCGTCTCCCTCTCCAAGATGCGCGCGATGTCCGACGTCGATCTCCTCGGGCAGACCCTCCACGTGCAGGCCGGCGCGGTCACGCAGGCCGTGCACGAGCACGCAGCAAGACATGGACTCACGTGGCCCGTGGATTTCGCCTCCAAGGGCTCGAGTCAGGTGGGCGGCAACATCGCCACGAACGCGGGCGGCGTTCGCGTCATCCGCTACGGCGTCACGCGCGCCTGGGTGCTCGGGCTCACCGTCGTCACCGGCAAAGGCGACGTGCTCACGCTGAACGGCGCGCTCGAGAAGAACAACACCGGCATGGATCTGCGGCAGCTCTTCATCGGCAGCGAGGGCATCCTCGGCATCGTGACCGAGGCCACGCTGAAGCTCACGCGCCTGCCGCAGCGCACGGACGTCATGCTCTTTGCGGTGAGCGGCATCGACGCCGTGCTCTCGCTCTTCCGTGCCGCGAAGGAGTCGGGCCTCACGGTCTCCGCGTACGAGTTCTTCACGGACAGATGCTTCGCGCGCCTCTCACGTCATCGCAACGTGCGCTGGCCCTTCTCTGCGCCCTCCTCGCACTGCGTCCTCGTGGAGACCGAGAACGCGACCGAGGACGCGCTGCTCGCGTTCATGGAGAAGGTCGCGGAGTCCGGCATCATCGCCGACGCCATCCTGGCCCAGCACGCAGCGCAGGCGCGTGAGCTCTGGGAGCTCCGCGAAGGCATCAGCGAGTCGCTCAGCGCGACAGGCGTGCCGCACAAGAACGACATCTCGCTGCCCATCGCCGCGCTCTCCGCGTTCACGGGAGAGCTCGAGTCCGTTTTTGCCGCAAGATACCCGGACTGGGAGATCTGCCTGTTCGGTCACGTGGGTGATGGCAACTTGCACATCAACGTGATGAAACCAGAGGCGCTCACCAAGGAAGAGTTCCTCGAGAAGACGGAGCCCGCCGATCACGAGCTGTTCGCGCTGGTGAAGAAGCATGACGGCAGCATCTCGGCCGAGCACGGCATCGGCCTCCTGAAGAAGCCCTACCTCGCGTACACGCGCGGCGCCGCGGACATCGCGGTCATGCGCGCCGTGAAGCACGCGCTCGATCCGAACGGCATCATGAACCCCGGCAAGGTCCTTGATCCGTCGTGAACCTGGGCGCGCCGTGCCTTCTTCGCGTAGCATCGGCCGATGTCGTACACGACGGTCACGCACCACTCGCTCGGCGGAAACATCCTCCGCTCCATCAAGAGCTTCTTCGTCGGCCTGATCCTCTTCGTGATCTCATTTCCGATCCTCTGGTGGAACGAAGGGCGCCTCGACGTCTCGACCGTCGCCAAGACGGCTACCGTGATCACGGCAGACGGGGCAGGGGGCAAGGCAGAGGGCTCGCTCATCGCCGTCACCGCCGGTCTCGCCACCGACGAGACGCTGGGTGATCCGGACTTCCTGAAGCCCGCGACGCACATCCAGATCAAGCGCAAGAGCGAGATGTTCGCATGGGTCGAGAAGCGCGAGAGCCATGAGCGCGATCGCATCGGCGGCGGAAGCGACACCATCACGACGTACACGTACGAGACGCAATGGACGGACGACCCGCAGAAGTCCGACGGGTTCCAGGAGCCCGAGGACCACGAGAACCCGGAGTTCCCAGTCGATTCGAAGGATCTCTTCGCGAACAGCGCGAAGGTGGGCGCGTTCGTGATCACGCCCAAGGAGATCGAGCTGCCGCCCACGAAGCCCATGCCCGTCGACGACTCCATGATGATCTCCTACGCGCCGCACCAGGCAACACCTCCTCCGCAGCCAGCGCACGTCGCGCCTTCCGTGAAGCCGCACGGCTCCGCGTCAGCGCCCCACGGCTCCGCGGTCGCGCCGCACGCCACGGGAGCACCGCATGCTTCCGGCTCGCCCGCCCCGAAATCGAGCGCACCCAAGGCCGCCGCGCCGGCGAAGCCCGCCGCATCCGGCAGCGCCGCCGCGCAGCCAGAGAACAACAACGACGTCGTGCATTCGAACCGGCCCGTGGCGGAGCTTCACCCGCATCGCGATGGCACGTTCATCTACATGGGCGGCGGCACCATCGCGCATCCTGGCGTCGGTGATGTCCGCGTGTCGTTCTCCGTGGTGGATCCCATGCCCGGCCCGGTCACGCTCTACGGCATTCGCAAGGGCAATACCGTCACGCCGTGGATCGAGCCCGGTGACAAAATCTTGCCCGCAAAGCTCTATCGCGTCGTCCCCGGCACGCACGCGGAGGCGATCAAGTTGATGCATGGCGAGTACGAGACCACCACGTGGGTCATTCGCTTCATCGGCTTCTTCCTGATGTGGTTCGGACTTGCGCTCACGGTGTCACCGATCAACGCGGTGCTGTCGATCGTCCCGTTCCTGGGGCAGGCCGGCCGCATGATGACGAGCGTCGTGATGTTCCCCATGGCTCTCGTGCTCACGGGTCTCACGATCTCCCTCTCGATCATCGCGCACCATCCGCTGATGCTGATCGTCCCCGTGGTCGTCGCCGTGGGAATTTTCGGTGCCGTGCGCATGTTCGGCAAGAAGACCCCGCCGATGCAGCCAGGGATGGACCCACAGCAAGGCGGCTACCCGCAGCAGGGATACCCTCCGCAAGGTGGCTACGGTGGTCCTCCTCCGGGCGGCGGCTACGGTCCGCCCCCTGGCGGTGGCTACGGCGGTCCTCCTCCTCCAGGCGGCGGCTACGGTGGTCCTCCTCCGGGTGGCGGATACTGACTGCACTCGTCCCTGCCGTGATGGTAGGGTGCGCGCGCCATGAAAGTCGCCGTCCTCACGGAAGCGCTCGATATCGAGCGGCGCGTCCCGATCGTTCCGGAATCGGTGAAGCGCCTGCTCGCAAAGAAGATCGAGACCACTGTCGAGCCCGGCGCAGGTGAGCGCGCGCTCTCCTCGGACGCGACCTACACCGCAGAAGGCGCGACCGTGGCTGCGTCACGCAAGGACGCGATCGCCGCCGCGGATCTCGTCATGCGCATTCGCGTGCCTTCGCTCGAAGAAGTGAACGAGATGAAGGAAGGGCAGGCCCTCATAGCTCCGCTCTTGCCGCTCGTGAACACGGAGCTCGTGAAGGCGCTCGCGGAGCGGAAGATCACGGCGTTCTCCGTCGACGCGATCCCGCGCACCACGATCGCCCAGATGATGGACGTGCTGTCCTCGCAGGCCACGTGCTCCGGCTATCACGCCGTGCTCATGGCAGCGTCGGCGCTCCCCCGCTTCTTTCCCATGTTCATCACGGCGGCTGGCACCATCGCCCCCGCCACGGCGCTCATCATGGGCGCTGGCGTCGCTGGCCTCTCCGCGATCGGCACGGCGAAGCGTCTTGGCGCGCGCGTGGAGGCGTTCGACGTACGCAAGGTCACGAAGGAGCAGGTCGAGAGCCTGGGCGCAAAATTCGTCGAGGTGGAGGGCGCCGAGGACGCTGCCGCCGCTGGCGGCTACGCGAAGGAGCTCTCTGAAGACGCGAAGAAGAAGCAGGCCGAGGCGATCGCGAAGCACGCAGCGAAGGCGGACGTGATCATCTGCACCGCGCTCATCCCCGGCCGACGCGCCCCCATCCTCATCACGAAGGAGATGGTCGCTTCCATGAAGCCCGGGTCCGTCATCGTGGATCTCGCATCCGAGCAGCAGGGCAACTGCGAGCTCACCGAGCCGGGCAAGACCGTGGTGAAGCACGGCGTGACGATCATCGGCTCGCTCGATTTTCCCAGTCACGTGGCCGTTCACGCGAGCCAGATGTACTCACGCAACATGGAGAAGCTCCTCTTCCACCTCACGAAGGAGGGCGCGCTCACGCTCGACCGCGAGGAAGAGATCACGAAGGGCTGCCTCATCACGCACGGCGGAGAGATCGTGCACGCGAAGGCCAATGCCGCCGGGTCCGAGAAGGGAGCCCTGTCATGAGCTCCGAGATCATCTTCGGGTTGTACATCTTCGCCCTGGCGACGTTCGTCGGCTACCAGGTCATCTCGCGCGTGCCAGCGCTGCTTCATACGCCGTTGATGAGCGGCACGAACGCCATCAGCGGCATCTCACTCGTCGGCTCTCTCGTGGCGGCAGGTCGCGGACATGACGCGATCTCCACTGCGCTCGGCACCATCGCCGTCGCGGCCGCGACCATCAACGTGGTCGGTGGCTTCATGATCACGGACCGCATGCTCCGCATGTTCAAGTCGAAGAAGGCGCCTGCCTCGTTGCCCGAGAAGAAGGCCTGATCGTGCGCGAACAGCTCATCAACCTCGCGTACCTGGTCGCGTCGATCCTCTTCATCCTGTGCCTGCGGGGGCTCTCGTCGCCAGAGCAAGGCAAGCGCGGCATCTTCCTGGGTGAGCTGGGCATGCTCATCGCGGTCGTCGCCACGCTCTTCAAGGCGGAGATCATCAGCTACCAGTGGATCGTCGCCGGCCTCCTGATCGGCGCGCTCATCGGGACGGCGATCTCTGCGCGTCTGCCCATGACGAAGATGCCGGAGCGAATCGCGTTCTCGCATGCGTTCGGCGGTCTCGCCACGTCGCTCGTTGGCATCGCGGAGTTCCGGAGGCACATGCTCGGCGAGGAGCTCTCGCGCCTGGAGACCGGCGCGCTTGGCTTCGAGGTGTTCCTGGGCGCACTGACGTTCACCGGCAGCCTCATGGCGTTCGGCAAATTGCAGGGTTTCATCTCTGGCGCGCCCATCACCTACAAGGGCCAGAACTTCACCAACATTGGCGCGTTCCTCGCCACGCTCGGGCTCATTGCATACCAGGTGGCCGTACCGGATGCGCCGCTGTGGATGTTCTTCCTCGTGCTCGCCACTGGGCTCGTGCTCGGCATCACCGCCGTTCTCCCCATCGGTGGCGCGGACATGCCCGTCGTGATCTCGCTCCTCAACTCGTACGCGGGTCTTGCCGCGTGTGCGACGGGCTTCGCGCTCGGCAGCAACATCCTCATCATCTCTGGCGCGCTCGACGGTTCGTCCGGGCTCCTCCTCTCCTTGCTGATGAGCAAGGCGATGAACCGCTCGTTCGCCAATGTCGTGTTCGGCGCGTTCGGCACGGGCGGCGGCACCGCCGCGCTCACCGCGGGCGGCCCGGCAAAGGGCTACAACGAGGCCACGATAGAGGACGCGGCCGCGGTGCTCGCTGCCTCGCAGAACGTCATCATCGTTCCGGGCTACGGCATGGCCGTGTCGCAGGCGCAGCACGCGGTGCGCGATCTCGCGGCCGCGCTGGAGAAGAAGGGCGTGGACGTGAAGTACGCGATCCATCCCGTGGCCGGCCGCATGCCCGGACACATGAACGTGCTCCTCGCGGAAGCCAACGTCCCGTACGACGTGCTCTACGACCTGGACATGATCAACGACGACTTCGGGCGCACGGACTGCGTCATCGTTGTCGGTGCAAACGACGTCGTGAACCCGGGCGCGAAGACGGACAAGCAGAGCCCGATTTTCGGAATGCCGGTGTTCAACGTGGAGCTGTCGCGCTCGGTCATCGTCCTCAAGCGCAGCATGAACACCGGCTTCTCGGGCGTGGACAACGAGCTCTTCTATCTACCCAACACCATGATGGTGCTGGGCGATGCGAAGAAGACGCTCATCGCGCTCTTCCAGGCAGTCAAGGGCGACGGTCACTGAGGAGCTGCTCGAGCTCTGTGCGCGCGACGTCGTCGCTCGGATCGACTCTCACTGCGTATGTCAACGCAAGAGCGGCCGCCTGCCAGCGGTGCCCGCCGAGGTGGCGCTCGCCGACCCGGCGTGCACGTGCGCCCGCTCCACCCAGCAGCACCTGCAGATAGCTGCTGCTGCTGAGGGCCGCTTGCGTTCCCGCGTCGTCGGGAAGATCCACGCTCTTCGTTGGGCCGTTCACGACGAGGAACGCGTCGCTCGCGTAGATGGCGCCGCGGAGGCGCAGGTAGTCGCCGAGGAGCGGCACCCTCGCCGTGCAGCCCGCGCACCACGCGTCGACATCACGGACGTCGAAGAGGTCCGCGGGGGCCCGTCGGTACCCACGGATCCAGCGGACGCTGTGCTCCGGCGACGGCGTGTCGTCCGTCACGGGCAGCGCGTGCTCGGTCGCGAGCTTCATCGTTCGCGCGGAGGCCGCGAACATCCCCGCGATCTCAAGGGGTGTGCCCAGGTCGACGTCACGGAGATCCTTCGCGACGTCGGGCCTCTCGCCGAGCCGTCGGATGAGCGCATCCATGTCCAGGCGAATGGATGGGCCCGTGGTGCCCATGAGCACGAGCTCGTTGTCGTCTCCGGAGAGCAACACAGACTCCGGAAATACGTCCACGAACGCGCGGACCAGGGCGCGCACCTCTTGCTCCGCCACCTGTCGCGCCGGCAACCACTGTGTGAGGAAGCCGCCGGGCCTGAGGCGGCTGCGAGCGAGCATGTAGAACTCGCGCGAGTAGAGCGAGCTCACCCCCGCGTCGCCGATGGGCGGTGGCTCCAGCGTGACCAGGTCGTAGGTCTCGCTCGGCTGGGTCGTCAGGTGATCACGGCCGTCGTTGACGTATACGGCGACGCGTGGATCGGCGAGGACTGCGTGATTGGTCTCCGCGAAGTCGTCGGCGGTAAGCAGCACGTCCCGCGAGAGGTCGGCGATGTCGATGCGCCTGAGCGGATGAAGCGACGCCGCATGGAGGGTGCTGCCAACGCCGAAGCAGATGACGAGCGCGCGCTCCGGATGGTCCATCTGCAGGAGCGGAAGGTGCGCGAACGCGCGCATGTAGCGCTGCATCTTCGGGTGCGTTGTCGACATGGAATGACCGTTCGTGTACAGCGCGCGATAAAAGCCAGGCACCTCCGTCACGCTGAGCGTCTCGTTCATGCCCTCATGCGTGCGCAGGACGCGCATCATGCCCTGCTCTGTGCCTGGCGCTGGCAGCGCGGCGCCCAGCATGTGGTCGTACGGTAGCGTCGCGAACACGCCCAGCGCGACGACGGCGGCAAATGCGGAGGCCCCGAGCGCCGCCTGCTGCGCTCGCGCCTCTCCGTGGTCTTCCGGGCGGCCGCGCGAAGACAGGTAGAGCGGCAGCACGCCGAGCGCGATGACGGCCACGAGCGTCATCGCGGTCCCCTGCGTGCCGAGCGCGGGTATCAGCACGAAACCCACGAGCATGCTGCCGAGGACGTTGCCCGCCGTGGTCGCCATGTAGAGAGCGCCCGCGCGGCTACCCACCGCGGCCCGTGTGCGCTGGACGTGCGCGTTGGCGAGCGGGAATGACATGCCCATGAGCATGCTGGGCAGGCCCGTGAGCAGAGCGATGGGCCGGACGTTGGCCCACAGCTCGATCCACCACCGTGCCGACGCGGATGCCGTGGCGTAGCTGCCGACGAGGTCGGCGTCGTATTCGCGTGCGAGCGCCGCGTGGTCGATCGCCCCGAGCAAGAAGAGCACCACGACGCCCAGCAGACACTCCGACACCGCCAGCAGCACCACCGGCCTCCCGAAGCGACGATGAAGCGCAGCACCGATGACCGTCCCGAGCCCGAGCCCCACGAGCATCACGGAGAGCAAGATCGAGAACACGAAGCGCAGCTCACCAAGCACGCTGGAAACAAACCGAAACCAAAGTATCTCGAGCCCCATGGCCGCAAATCCGAACGCAAACAAGGCCCCCGAAGTGAGCCCAACCAACCCCGGCGCCTCCCCCCTCTCGCCTTCGTCCTCGCCATTCACTTCGCCATTGCCCTCGCCCTCGCCCTCGCCCGCGCCCTTCACCTCACCCCGAGCCTCGCCCCCTCGCCGCAGGATCATCATCGCAACGAACCCAGCCGCCGCGTTCAACGCAACGGCAAACAGCTGCGCGCCGAACACACCGAAGAAAGGCACGAGCCACGCGTCGCTCATGAACGCCCCCACCGCTGCGCCGGCGGTGTTCGCTCCGTAGAGCGCCCCGACGGTCCGCGCCGTCGCACCGAGCTCGCTTCCGACGACGTACCGGATCAGGAGCGTGAGCGTGCCGCCCATGAGGAACGACGGCGGCAGCACCGACGCGATCGTGAGCGCAAACTTCGCGCACTGCGCGAGCGCGGAAGGCGAGTGCCAGCCATGTGCGTCCGTCGTGTAGCCACCAAACCAGGATGAGAACGACAAGATCCGCGGCAGGAGAAGCGCGAGCAGAAGCCCCAGCACCGCGATCCCCAGCTCCGCACGACCATATGCGCCGAGCGCCCACCGAGGATCCCTCGCGTGTCGCCGGTCCGCAACGCGCCCGAGCACCCAGCTCCCCGTGCCGAGCCCGCCCATGAAAACGCTGGTGACGATCGTGGCCGATGGCACCGTGTGCCCGAACACGTTGCCGAACTGGCGCACCCAGAGCACCTGATAGACGAGCCCGCTCACGCCGGACAGAAAGAACACTACGAGGATGGGTAGGCGCGTGCGCCAGAGCGCGTGGGAGGCCATCGGGCTGATCCTAGAGCGTTTCGAGCTTCGAGGGCGCCTCAAGGCCTCCTGCGATCGGCCGTTCAAAGAGGCATGTCGGTCCTACGAGCGATTTCGATCGCGGTCTTCACGTCCATGGTCCTTGGCGTGTGCGCGGCGGCGCTCACCGCGTGCTCCGACGACGGCGGCGGGGTGGTCTTCGAGGAGCCAGTGGACGCTGGGCATCACCGAGAGGCCAGCGCGCACGCGCTCCAGTAGCGTCAGAACAGGATGCGCGTCTTGATGCTGGTGGGGAGCGCGGCGATGCCTTTTCGCACGCCCTCGGACACGTCGACGTTGATGTCCATGATCAGGTAACCGATGTTTGCGTCCGTCGACAGGACTTGCGCCTGGATGTTTGCGCTGTGGTCGGAGACGATCCGGTTGATGTTCGTGAGCACGCCCGGCACGTTCTTGTGGACGTTCAAGATGCGGTGACCGCCGCGCATGGGCGGCATGTCGATCTCGGGGAAATTCACGGCGCCCGCGGTGGAGCCGCTGGAGACGAAGCGCACGAGCGAGCGCGCTACCTCGCGTCCGATCGCCTCCTGCGCCTCTTCCGTGGAGCCGCCCACGTGCGGCGTGAGGAGCACGTTCGGCAGTCCGCGCAGAGGAGACTCGAAGCCATCACTGTTGGACTCTGGCTCGCTCGGGTACACGTCGACGGCCGCGCCGCCAAGGTGCTTGGACTTGATGGCCGCCGCGAGCGCGTCGATGACGACCACGGTGCCGCGGCTCATGTTGAGCAGGCACGCGCCGGGCTTCATCTGCGCGATCTGCGCCTCACCGATCATGTGCTTCGTGTCCTTCGTCTCCGGGACGTGGAGCGTGACGAAGTCGGACTGGCCGAGCAGCGCGTCCAGCGTCGCGCACGAGTGGTTGTTGCCCATGGGCAACGTCGCGCGGACGTCGAAGTAGACGACGCGCATGCCGAGCGCCTCCGCCAGCACGCCGACCTGCGAGCCGATATGCCCGTAGCCGACGATGCCGATCGTCTTGCCGCGGATCTCGTGGCAGTTCGTGGCAACCTTCTTCCATACTCCCGCGTGGACCTCTTGCGAGCGGTCGCCGAGCTGCCGCGACAGAGCGATGACCTCGCACACGATGAGCTCCGCCACGGAGCGCGTGTTGGAGAACGGCGCGTTGAAGACGGGGACGCCGCGCCCGTTCGCTGCGTCCAGCGCGACCTGGTTCGTACCGATGCAGAATGCACCTACCGACAGGAGGCGTGTGCCTGCCTCCAGCACTGCGGGAGTGACCTGGGTCTTGCTGCGGATCCCGAGGACGTGCGCTTCCGCGACCTTCTTGCGCAGCTCCTCTTCCGGAAGCGCCTTCGAGATCGCCTCCACCGAGTAGCCCTCCTGGCCGAAGATCTCGTGCGCGCTCTTGTGGATGTTCTCCAGCAGGAGAACCTTGATCTTGTCGACGGGGAACGAGGTGGAGGGGCGCTCTGCCATGGCGCGCGGACCTTAGCAGAGGAGACGCCGCTTCTACAGCACGCAGGCCGTCCCAGGATTCAGAGCACGCGGATCGCGCGGCGACTGAGCGGCGGCAGCGCTGCATAGCCCCGCGCGCGCGCCGTTCGCAGCACATGCCTGAGCGAATCGAAGTGGTCGCGCGTGGCGATCTTCAGCATCTTCGTGCGCAGCAGCTTCGTCAGGACCTGGTCCTCGTTCGTCACGTCGAGCAAGTAGCGCGTGACGGCGAGGCGCGCGTGCGCGGGCACGCTGCTCGCTGCGACGATGGCATCACCCGGGATCGGACCGAACGTCGCGAGCACCTCGAGCGGTCGTCCGGGCTTGCCCTCGTCTGCCATCCAGGAGCCGGATTCGACGCTGCCATCCGGGCCGAGCGAGCAGTACGTGGCGCCGGCATCGACGTCACCGCGGGCCACTGCGTCGACCACAGCGCGATGGTCGCGGAGGAAGACCTCGCTGCCGAAGAAGTGGAGGACGTCGTGTCCCTCTGCGGCGATGTAGACGCGCGGCACGATGTAGCCAGACGCGCTGTCGGGCGACACCCACGCGACACGCCTGCCGCGCAGCGCGCCGATGCCGTCGATGGTGCCGGGCCGCACGACGATCGCCGAGCGGTACGTGGAGTCGCCCTCGCGCGCGGGGACGACGAGCGGCTCGGCGATGCCGTGGTCGAGCAGCTCGATCGCAGGGATGGGCGGCAGCCACGCGAACGCGACCTCGCCACCAGCCACGGCGCTCGTGAGGTCGTCGTAGCTCTGCGCGACGTACGGCACGAGGGACATGCCGCTGACCTCAGTCAGCGCGTCGCACGCGCGTTGCACGAGCTCACGCGGCCGTGTCACCCCATCCGCGTTGGAAAAGCCAAGGCCCCAACTTCGAACGACGCGCCCCGTGTTACCCGCCTTACCCGCCTTACCCGAGAGGGTGGTCATTTGCTCATCGTCCAACTTACACCCAACTCAGACCTTGATTTGGGCGAAAATGTGGGCATGTTGGGTACCGCGTGAACGGATCGCCCTCAACCGGCAGCTTTTGCCCTGCGTGTCGCAAGGATGCCCCGATCGTGTATCGCGGCATCATGGGCTACTGCACGGGCTGCGGCGCTGTGCGCGGTCCGCTCGTCGCGCCCAGCGTGAACATGGCGGGGCAGCCGTCGAAGGTGGGCGGGACCGTCGCGAAGTTCTTCGGGTGGGCGGTGCTCGGCGTCGGCCTCCTCATTGCAGCCGTGCTTGGCGGGTTCTTCCATCTCATCTTCCCGGATGGCTATGTCGGCCTCGCTGTTGGCGGCCCCATCGCGGCGCTCACCGCGATCATCGGCGGGTCGCTGCTCTTCGGCGGGAAGAAGCTCACCACGTCCGGGGATGAGGAGCAGAAGCGCACGCGCGAGAAGGGCATCTGGGCCCTCGCGGAGAACCAGGGCGGCATCATCATGGCGATCGACGTATCGCGCGCGCTGGACATCACGCTCGCAGAGGCTGACGCGCAGCTCACGGAGCTGGCCAAGCGCTCCGCCGACATGGTCGCCGTCGACCTGGACGAGTACGGTCGCATCTTCTACCGGTTCACCAAGTTCGCGCCGCTGCCCAAGGTTCGCGTGGAGACGGGGCTCGGCGTCGGACAAGCAGCGAAGGACGCCGCGACGCAGGCCGCATTCGACGACGCATACGCAGCCGAGGCGCCGGACGAGGTCGAGGCGCGAAGAGCGCAGCAGAAGATGCGCTGATGCGCGGTCGTCGGCTTCGTGTGAACCACACACCGCTCGTGGCGGTGCTCGCTCTCGTCGCGGCTGCATGCAACGGCGGGTCGTCACCGCTCAGGAACAATCCACCCGTCGCGATCATCGACGCCGCGACCAGCGCGCAAGTCGCAGGGCTACCAGCCGTCGCGCCATCCGCCGTTGTCGCGGGTCCCTCGGATGCGTCCGCGCCCTCGGCAGCTCTCTCGATCGACGCTGGTCCAAAGCCGGTCGATACGGAGCAGCTCGCGCAGCGGTTGTTCGAGGACGATCCGACGACCACGTATCGCGTCGCGTGTCCGTCCACGCTCGCGGAGGCGCCGCGCGTGACGTGCTTCTTCGCGCGCCGCTTCTCGCAGGATCCGGCCGCGCGTGCGATCGCCGAGGAGCTGTTTGCGAAATTCGGAGTCACGGCTGGCGTCGCGCCCGCGCACGTGATGGACGGCGGGTTCCGCGGCAACATCTCGCTCGTGCCGGCGCCGCCAGAGGGCGCGGAGCGGAAGCACATCGCATGGATACTTGCATCCTACAAGGAATTTGACGCCTTCTTCATCGCGCTCGCCGCCCGCGCAGGCAAGCCGATCCCGTATCGCGTGAACGACGTCTCGTTCAGGTTCATGCGCTCCGTCGGCCGCACCACTCCCTCCGCCTACGCGGAGAACTGGCGCGTCTCGTACAACGTGGCCGGGTCGCTCCTGCACAGCGAGGACGGCGTGCGTGACACGCTCTTCCACGAGATCTTCCACCTGAACGATCAGCAGCATGGCGACTGGTCGCCCGGCGCGCTCTCCGCGGACGTCTACGATCCCATCGTGAAGAAGTGCGGCACGGGCATGGCGTGCCTCGCGCCGTACGCGCCGAACGACACCACCGTGCGCGGCGGCACCTACTACGCCTTCCAGCAGAACAACGGCCTGCCCGTGCGCGAGTACGCCGCGGAGCTCGCCGTCCGCTACGAGAAGGAGCACCGCGCGGTGCTCGCCGGGAAGCCGCCGAAGAAGCCGTGGAAGTGCACCACGCCAGAGAACGGGAAGGCGTGGGCGCGCATCCGCGACGAGTTCTTCGGCGGAGCAGACCTCACACCGAGCTGTCCCTGACGAGTCGTCGCACACACCGTTGCTATTTGCTCCACGATCGCTCGAAAAATATCGGGAGAAAGTAAGCCGCTCGGGAGACGCGACAGATTCAGATCGGGTGGTAGGAACGTTGCCCATGCCCCGCACGAACCTCCTCCTCGTTTCTGCGCTCAGCGTTGCGTTCGCTCTCGCGGCCCTCACGCCGGAGCGCTCCGCCCTCGCGAAGAAGCCGGCGCCGACGCCGCCTCCGCCAGAGCCTGCAGGTCCCGTGTTCGACACCGCGGCCGCCGGGAGGGCGCTGGGTGCGGTCTCGCTCCTGCCGTGCAAGCAGACGAAGGGACCCACGGGCGATGGCCACGTGATCGTCACCTTCGCACCCACGGGCGAGGTGACGGAGGTGAAGGTCGACCGCGAGCCGTACAAGGACACCGCCGTTGGACGCTGCATCGCCGGGCAATTCAAGCGCGCGCAAAACGTCCCGCGGTTCGCGGGCGCGCCAGTCTCCGTCGGCAAGACCTTCCATCTGGACTGACGTGCGCCGTCGAAGTGCGCGGTCGAAGTGCGCGGTCGTTGTCGACGTCCGCGTCCTTATCGTCCTAGAATCCGCCGCGTCATGCAGACCGTCACCGTCAAGCAGGCCCTCTCCGGCGCGTTCGCCGCGGGCGAAAAAGTCAAAGTGCAAGGCTGGGTCCGCACCCGCCGCGACTCCAAGGCCGGGTTGTCGTTCGTCCACGTGAGCGATGGCTCGTGCTTCGATCCGATCCAGGTCGTCGCGCCGAACACGCTCTCGAACTACGCGAGCGAGATCCAGAAGATCACGACCAGCTGCTCGGTCGAGGCGGAAGGCGAGATCGTTCTCTCGCAAGGGCAGGGGCAGAAGGTCGAGATCCTCGCGCACACCATCCGCGTCGTCGGCTGGGTGACCGATCCGGAGGCGTATCCGATCCAGCCCAAGGCCCACAGCATGGAGTTCCTGCGCGAGGTAGCCCACCTCCGTCCGCGCACGAACACGTTTGGCGCCGTCGCGCGCGTTCGCCACACCATCGCGCAGGCGATCCATCGCTACTTCCACGATCGCGGGTTCGTGTGGATCAACACGCCGATCATCACCGCGAGCGACTGCGAAGGCGCTGGGCAGATGTTCCGCGTGAGCACGCTGGATGCCGTGAACCCACCGCGCACGCCCGAAGGGAAGGTGGACTTCGCGCAGGACTTCTTCGGCAAGGAGGCGTTCCTCACTGTGTCTGGCCAGCTCGCGGTGGAGGCGTACTGCCTCGCGCTGTCCAAGGTGTACACGTTCGGTCCCACGTTCCGTGCGGAGAACTCCAACACCACGCGCCACCTCGCAGAGTTCTGGATGATCGAGCCGGAGATCGCCTTCGCCGATCTCAACGCCGACGCGGACCTGGCCGAGGACTTCCTGAAGTACATCTTCAAGGCCGTGCTCGCCGAGCGCCCCGACGACATGAAGTTCTTCGTCGATCGCATAGAGAAGACCGCGATCACGCGCCTGGAGAAGCTCATCTCCGAGCCGTTCGAGCGCATCGACTACGGCGAGGCCGTGAAGCTCCTCGAGGCAAGCAACAAGAAGTTCGCGTTCCCCGTCGCGTGGGGCGCGGACCTGCAGACCGAGCACGAGCGCTATCTCACGGAGGAGAAGATCGGTCGCCCCGTGGTCGTCATGAACTACCCGAAGGACATCAAAGCCTTCTATATGCGCCAGAACGACGACGGGAAGACCGTCGCCGCGATGGACGTGCTCGCGCCCGGCATCGGCGAGATCATCGGCGGCTCGCAGCGCGAGGAGCGTCTGGACATGCTCGAGAAGCGCATGGACGAGATGAAGCTGCCGAAGAAGTCGTACGAGTGGTACCTGGACTTCCGGCGCTACGGCACGGTCCCGCACGCGGGCTTCGGGCTCGGCTTCGAGCGCCTCGTCGTGTACGTGACGGGCATCGCCAATATCCGCGACGCCATCCCCTATCCGCGCGCGCCCAAGCTCGCCGAGTTCTGAGGCTACTTCAGCTGGCTTGACGCATCCTCGCGCGAGACGGCGGTGAGCTGCGTGTGAGAGGTGGCGGCGCGCTGTTCGAAGATGGGCAGCTGGAGCTCGAAGGACGCGCCCGTGCCGGGCTCCGAGGACACGGTGAGCGTGCCGCCGTGGCGCTCCGCGATCGCGCGGCTGATGTAGAGGCCGAGGCCGGAGCCGCGGCCGTGCTTCGTCGTGAAGCCGCGCTCGAAGATCTTCGGAAGGATCTCCGCGGGAATGCCGGGTCCGTCGTCTGCGACCACGACCTTGGCCATGTTGCCATCACGGCTCGAGCGCACCGTGACCCGCTTCGTGCCTTCGGCTTGCACGGCGTTGTTGAGCAGGTTGTCCACGACCTGCAGCAGCTGCATTCCGCGTGCGGAGACGACGATGTCCGACAGATGGGTGTCGATCTCGACGCGCCCACGCCACTGGCGCTGCATGGCTTCTGCCATCTTCTGCACGTGATCGTGCAGCTCGCACGCAACGGGGGCGGAGTCCTTCTCGTAGAGCTCGATGAACCAGCCGATGACGGCGCGCATGCGATAGACGGCGTCGCGGATGTCGCGGGCGACGTCGCCCAGCTCGCCCAGGTCCGACTGGGTCGTGTCCGACTCCTCCAGGAACTGCATGTTCGCGAGCACGGTGGTCATGGGGTTCTTCAGCTCGTGCGCGAACTCCTCCACCGCGCGACCGAGCATGCTGCGGACGCCCGCATCCAGCACGTCACCATGGATCACCCGCATCTCCTCCATCGTCCGGCGGAGCTCTGCATTTCCTTCGCGCAGCATCGTCATGGTCGCGGTGAGCTCCTGCGTGCGCTCGGCGACGCGCGCCTCGAGCTTGTCGTTCAGCTCCTTGATTTCCTCGTAGCGCCGCTGGAAGTCACGTTCGTGCTCTGCAAGCACGCGCCTCTGCTCCTCCGTCACCAACGTCATGTAGCGGCGAAGCCGGTACATGCGCACCTCGCGGCCCACGAGCCAACCGACGAGCGGAGCTGTCGCCCAGAGCGGGGTCGGGGACACCAGCGCACCGATGATGGCGACGGTGATGCCCAGAAAGAAGCCTATCCACGCGTACGCGGGCTCCGTTCGCCAGCGTACGTCGTAGGTGCACGCCTCCGCGCCATCGAGCGCGCACTCCGTCTCGGTCAGCTCCGCCGGAGGCATGTCGAAGATGATGGGCACGCCCTGGATGACGCCGCGCGCGACGCTGCAGGAGTGCCGCTTCGTGGGGCGACCGTCCGTGTAGAGCAGACGAATGGTGGCGCGGCCGGCGCCCTCTACGTTGACGTCGTAGCGGAGGTGCCGCGCAAAGAAGGTGCGCGCGCGGTCGAGCCTGCGCATCATGAAGGTAGGGTTCGTGAGCGCGGAGAGGCTCATCGCGGAGAAATCGATCCGGATCGGCACGGCCCACGTGAACGCGTCGGTCACGAACGTGGCGCCGAGCTCATTCTCGAACGCGTCGCAGGTGCGCTCGAGCACGGACAGCGGGACCCACCCCCGCGGGTCCAGCGCTTGCTCGCGCGAGAAGCCCGAACCGGCAAGCGCGTCCTCGAAGGTGGCGAGCGCGGCCGCGCGTCCGAGCTTCATCTCGGCATACGCAACGACCACGGCAACGAGTCGTCCGTTGATGACGTGCGGCGGGCCGTCGGTCACGGGTTCCCCTTTCGCTTCTGCTTGCGGCGGTGGAGGACCGCGTGGAGCGGCGTCTGCGTGGCCTTGGGCGTGGAGAGGAGTGCGCTCGCCCTGGCGATCACGCTCGCGGTCACGCGAGCCGGAAAGAGCGCGGCGCGTCCGAAGAGCAGGAGAGCACGCGGCCACTCCGCGGGCACGTCCGGCGTGGGCACGTCGCGCTCGCCCTGGTCCTCGAGGAGGGCGCCGGCCGCCAGGATCGCCGTGGAGACCGCACCCTCCATGCAGGCGAGGTCGATCTTGTTCTGGACGTAGTCGCCTGCAATATACAGGTTTCGGATCTTGGTGCGTGGCTCGGGCCGGTTGCCCCATGCGCCGATCGTGTTGATGAAGAGCGGAACCGAGACGTTGGTGTTGAGCACCGGCGTGCCGTCCACGTCGTCGGGCAGGATCGGGAGGTACTGCATCACCTCGCCCATGAGGGCCTTCGTGGCATCCGCCTCCGACAGGCCCACGAGCGGCGAGAAATTCGAGGCGATGAAGGAGAGCACCGTGGCCTGGTCGTCCCGGCTCCCGCCGTCTTCGGGCTCCCAGATCTGCGACACGTCGATGAACGACAGGCCGAACGCGCCGTCGTGGAAGAACACGTGCTCGCGCTTGATGCCAGGGAGCTTCTTCTTCAGGCGCACGTGGAGCGCGCTCATGGGACGCGACTCGAGATCGTGGATGTTGCCAAGCGCCGGATCACCTTCGAAGACCGGCCCGTCGATGAAGTTGCGCGTGACCTCGAGCGGCGTCGCGATCACGAACGCGTCGGCCTTGCGCGGCGCTGCTTCGCCGTCGACCTGGACCGACGTCACCGCTTTTCCCGTCATGTGGATCGCGGTGACTCTCTTGCCCAGCTCGACCTTCACTCCTGCGGCGCGAACGGTCTTCGCGATGGGCTCGATGTACGTGGTCTGCAGGTCGCCCGGCAGCACCGAAAGGAACGGCGACGGCTGCTTGATCCAGTAGCTTGCGATCCGCTTGGCGGTCATTGCGCTCATCTCGTATGCCGGGATCGCGGACGCCTTGAGCAGGTTCTCCTGGTTCATCTCCGCGACCTCTTCGGTCATGTACCAGGCCTGCCGCATGAGGCCGACCTGGCTCACGCGATCGAGCAACCGCTTGTCGTCGAGCGACTTGCTCATCAGCTCCAGCGTGAACGAGTAGAAGAGGATCGTCTGGTACCAGGGCAAGAGGCCGTGCGTCAGGTTGTAGACCGTGGCCGCGAAGTCCTTCGGGCCGCGCACCGTAACGACCTTCGGGAACTCCCCCACGCGCAGGTAGTGGTAGCGATCAAAGTCGACGAGCTTGGTCCCCACTTCGTCGAGCAGCTTGCGGACGTTCGGGTACCACGCAGGGAACACGTGATAGCCGTGCTCCACCAGGCGACCGCCCTTCATGTCCGCGCCGGCCTTGCCCCCGAGCCGACCCGACGCTTCGAGGATCGTGACGTCGTGACCCCGTTTTGCGATCTCGCGCGCGGAGACCATGCCGGCCAGTCCACCACCCACCACGATGATCTCCATCTGAGCTTTCTCCAGAGCGAACAATGAGCATATCGGTCCGCGACGGGCTTGCGGAGGAACGTTGTCCCCCGCTCGTGTGACACGTCCCTCGCCTGGCCGTTGCCTAGCCGTTTTGGGCTAGCGCCCCTTGCTTCAGGTGCCGTCCAGCTTGTCCGCGCGGTAGAGCTTGGGGAAGAGCAGGACCCAGACGGCGACCACGACGCACGTGCCCACACCTCCGACCATCGTGGCGATGCGTGGGCCAAGCCACGCCGCCGTCACGCCGGACTCGAACTCGCCGAGCTCATTCGACGCGCCGATGAACACCTGGTTGACGGCGCTGACGCGACCGCGCATGGCGTCCGGTGTGCTCATCTGCACCAGCGTCTGCCTTACCACCACGCTGATCATGTCCGCGGCGCCAGTGACGAAGAGCGCGACCAGCGAGACGAAAAACCATCGCGACGCACCGAACGCGATCGTCGCCAGGCCGAAGAGGAAGACGCAGGCAAACATCTTACGACCCGCGCCGGTCACGATCGGGAACCGTCCCACCAGCGCCGCACAGATCGCGGCGCCCACGCTCGGCGCGCTGCGCAGCACCCCGTAGCCCCATGGCCCGACGTCGAGCTCGCCCGCGAAGAACGGGAGCAGCGCCGTGGCACCGCCGAGCAGCACGGCAAAGAGGTCGAGCGAAATGGCGCCGAGCACCACCTTGTTGTGCGCCACGTAGCGGATGCCTGCGAACAGAGTCCCGATGCCGCGCTCCTTCGTGGGCTCCGCGGCGCGCGGAGGGGTGCGCACGCCGGCCATCAGCGCGATGGACACGAGCAGCGCGAGGAGCGCCGTGCCGTAGGCGAGGTTCGGTCCACGGCCGACCGAGACGAGCAACCCGCCCACCATCGGGCCCGCGATCATCGCCAGCTGCCAGGCCGAAGACGACCACGCGATGGCCTTCGCGAGCTGCTCCTTCGGCACCAGCGTCGCGCTGAGAGACTGACCGGCAGGACCGCCGAACGCGCGCGCGGTGCCGAGCATCGCCAGGACGCCGTAGGTGAGGGTCATGCGCCCGTGTGAGAGATGAAGCACCGTGTTCGAGAGCAGGAAGATCGCCGCGGCGAGCGCGACGATCGCGTGACACACGAGCAGGATCTTGCGGCGGTCGAGCGTGTCAGCGACCTTTCCGGTGACCAGCGAGAGCGCGAACATCGGCAAGAATTGCGCGAGCCCCACGAAGCCGAGCCCGAGCGGCTGATGTGTGTCCTCGAAGACCTGCCACGCCACCGCGATGCCTTGCACCTGGGAAGCAACGATGAAGAGCAGGCGCGCGGCCTGGTAACGGACCCACGCATCCCCAAACGGAGCTGGCTCGGGGAGCCTGCGGCGACGAGCTGCGGGATCTTCAGCAGCGCCCGACATCAGAGTCTTTCCTTTACCGAGAACGCGATGCGCTTCACACTGTCTTCTGACCCATGCTGCTGGAAAAGACGCGCTCCGCCAAGGTCCTGCTCGCATGTACGTCCATGCTCGCGCTCACCGTCACGCTCGCAGTCGCCTGCGACGACAACACGGGTGGTGGCCTTGGCCCCGGCCAAGGAGGAGGCGGGAGCGGATTTGGAGTGGGCGGCGCGGATGCGGGATCTCCGAGCGCGTCGGCGCAAGCCGAGACCCTGTACCGCGCGCTCGAGCCGGACCTCGTGAAGACGTGCGGTGGGCCCTGCCATGGTGCCGCGACCTCTGGTGGCAATCCGCCGCTGTGGCTCGCGCCTCCCGACACGTACGTCTCGGTCAAGGCGTTTCAGGGCGCCATCGTCCCCGATCCGAACGGGAGCAAGCTCATGACCAAGGGGCCGCACGCTGGCCCATCGCTCGCGACCGGCACGTACAAGCCCCTCGGTGATCGCGTGCTCACATGGCTCACGGCGGAGTCACTCGTGCTCTCGCTGAAGCAGCTGCCCGAGACCGATCCGTTCACCGTTACCACGGGCATGAACACAGTGGACGTCACGAAGGGTGAGACGGACACCGACGGCGGCGTGAAGCTCACCGGCGCAAAGATAACGTTCACCGCAGCCAAGAGCGGCACCATCCTCACGCTGACGAAGATCACGTTCGTGGCGCCCGGTGGCTCGGGTGCACGCGTCGCGCATCCTCTGTTCGTGGTCGTGCCTGCGATGGGGCCGCAGAAGAACGATCCCGTGGACACGTTCTCGAACCTCGACATGAGCGTGCCCGCGGGCCAATCCGCGGCGCTCGGTACGGGCGATCTGTTCCTCTTCGACTGGCAGGACTCGAACAAGCTGCGCATCGCGTTCAACGTGCTGGAGTCCAAGGTCGTGAACCCCGACGCGGGCGTCGCGGGCGGCTGCAAGTCGGTGGCCACGTTCACGTCGAGCGCAGCGCCGGCGATCACGAAGGACAACTGCCTCTCATGCCACGCGGGCTCCAACGCGGGAGCGACGGGCGCGCTGGATCTCTCGCAGCTGAACAAGAACGACACCATGGCGTGCGCGCAGGCGCTCAACAAGGTGACGCTCGCGAACAAGGCGCAGAGCCCGATCATCCAGGCCCCCGCGGGAAATCTCACCCATCAAGGCGGCAAGGTCGCAGACACTGCCGCGTACACGACCGCGATCACGACCTGGCTCAACAACGAATGAGCAATCGCTGACGTCACTCGAGACCAGGCGAAGCCCGCGAGCTACTTCCCTCGATGAGCTGCGATGTACACGAGCTCGTCTGCGAACCGCTGCTCGGGCTTCTTGGCCTTCGCGGTAAGGTCCGCTGTGGAGCATTTCAGCGTCATACGCTCACGCCAGGCGTTTGACCACTGTGACGGCGAGGCCGTCCTTCGGATAGAACCCAGAACCATGCGATTCGCACGACGCTCCGTCCCGGTGGTCCTACTTGCGTTGCTCCTCGCGTGCAGTGGCGCGTCGCGTCCGACCGTCGCCACCGCAGACACGAAGCGGGCGCCGCCTCCAGACGAACATCCGCTGGTCCCGTATGACCTGAAGGAAGATGCCGACTACACGCGCGCCCTTCGCGAGTTCTATACGAAGTACGAGTTTCGCATTCCCATGCGCGATGGCAAGCTGCTCTTCACGGACGCGTACGTCCCCAAGGATCACTCGCACACATATCCGATCATCATGCTGCGCACTCCGTACGGACTTGCGCCGTACGGGGTGGACAATGTCCCGCAGCCCGGCACGCGCCCGCTGCCCCGCTTTGCGCCCGCGCGCGAGATGGTGAAGGACGGATACGTGTGGGTTCACCAGGATGTGCGCGGTCGTATGATGTCCGAGGGTGACTTCGTGGACGTGCGACCCATGTCCACCACCGGCGGCACGGACGAGAGCACCGACGCGTACGACACCGTCGACTACCTCGTGAAGAACGTGCCGAACAACAACGGCAAGGTCGGCGTGTGGGGCATCTCGTATCCGGGCTTCTATGCCGCGCAGGCAGCGGTGAATGCGCACCCCGCGGTGAAGGCGGTCTCGCCGCAAGCGCCGGTGACGGAATGGTTCTTGGGCGATGACTTCCACCACAACGGCGCATTCTTCCTGGCCGACTCGTTCGAATTCACAGCGAGCTTCGGCAAGCCGCGTCCGGAGCCCGTGAAGAAGTGGAAATGGGAAGAGGGGGAGCCTTCGGACGCATACGACTTCTTCCTGGCGCTCGGCCCCATCGAGAACACGCAGACGAAGTATCTGAAGAACGGCATACCCTTCTACAACGACCTCTTCGCGCACCCGAACCGCGACGCCTTCTGGAAGGCGCGTGACCCACGCCCGTTCTACAAGAACGCGAAGCCCGCGATCATGACGGTGGGTGGCCTCTTCGACGCAGAGGATCTGTGGGGCGCGCTCGAGACCTATCGCTCCTACGAGAAGCAGAGCCCCGCGACCACGCAGAACACCATCGTGCTCGGCCCATGGCGCCACGGCGGCTGGCTCCGTAGCGATGGCGATGTGCTCGGCGATATCCGGTTCGGCGCGAAGACGTCTCTCTTCTTCCAGAGCCAGATCGAGGCGCCGTTCTTCGCGCGCGCGCTGAAGGGCAAGGACGCTGCGCCGCCGAAGGAGGCATGGGTCTACGACACCGGGCTCTGCGAATGGCGTGGGCACGACGTGTGGCCGCCGCGCGCAGCGAAGCCCGTGTTCCTCTCGTTCGGCGCGCACGGCGCTCTCTCTGCCGCGCCCCTGGGCGCCGCCGACGTGGGCGAGGGGAGCGACGCCTATCCGAGCGATCCCGCGAAGCCCGTCCCGTATCGCGCGCGCGCTTCGTCCAGCATCGACGAGGACTACATGACGGACGACCAGCGATTCGCCTCGCGTCGTCCGGATGTGCTCGTCTACCAGACACCTCCGCTCACGGGCGTCGCGGAGCTCGCCGGGCCGATCACCGCCGACCTGTGGGTCGACACCACCGGCACGGACGCTGACTTCATCGTGAAGCTCGTGGACGTGTGGCCGGACGACGCGGAGGATCCGCAGCCCAACCCGCTTGCCGTGAAGATGGCGGGCTACCAGGAGCTCGTGCGCTTCGAGATCATGCGCGGGCGCTTCCGCAATTCCTTCGAGACGCCGCAGGCGATGACGCCCGGCGAGCCCACGCACATAGTGCTCACATTGCCGGACGTGGCGCACACGTTCCGCGCAGGGCACCGGCTCATGGTGCAGGTGCAAAGCTCGATGTTCCCGCTCATCGATCGCAACCCGCAGACCTTCGTGGACATCTACAAGGCGAAAGAGGCTGATTTCAAGCCCGCCACGCATAATGTGTATCATACACGCGACCACGCGTCCGGTATCAAGGTGCTCCTGACCCAGGGCCATCTCTGAAACGGTCTTCGTGCTAGTATCTACCGATGACGGTACGCGCCTGGCCGGTGGCTCTTGGGTTCGTCTTCTTTCTCGGCCTCAGTCAGACGCGTTGCGGGGGAACTGATCCCTCCACCTTTGGCAGCGGCGATGACGCCGGCGACAATGGCAGCGGCGACGGTTCCACGGAAGGAAGCTCGCCGTTTGGTGGTGGTGGCGGCGTGGACGCTGCCGCCTCGCAGACGTTCGACGTTGCTCCTTCCACACTGCAGACCATCACGATCGCGCCCGGCGCCATGTCGCCCACGGTGACGTTCAACGCCACGCAGGGCGGCGCGCCCACGGCCGTTGGTTGGACCGTGGACCGCGGGGACATCGGCTCCATCGGCGCTGGTCCCACTGCCGCGGGTGTGTTCACGCCCAGCGGCAAGACCGGTGGTGTCGTCACGATCAGCGCGGGCAAGAACGGCAAGATCGTGAAGCGCCAGGTCTTCGTGAAGATAAAGGCAGACCCGCAGAACGGCGTCACCGCGGGCAACGCGGCAGAGGCCGGACAGATCCCGGCGAACGTGGCGGCGCTGTCCGCCGGCGGTGGCGTAGGCGGTGTTGGTGGCGAGGGCCTCGGTGGTGCGGCGGCGCCCGCGGATGTGGCGGCGCTCGGTGCGCCCACGACCAACGGCAGCGCGCAGAGCCTCGGGCTCCTCTACCCCTACGACCAGACGATCTTCCCGCGCGGCCAGCGCGCGCCGCTTCTCATGTGGAGCTGGACCACCGGTGACGCGGATGGGATCAAGATCGACATCGCGACCTCGAGCGGCTCGTACGCGTGGAGCGGCACGTTCGGTCGTCCCGCGATCCTCGCCACCACGCTCGGCAAGTTCATCCGCCATCCCATTCCGCAGGACGTCTGGGACACGGCGACCAACACCGCAGGCGGAATCGCGCCGGACGGCACGCGCGACACGTTGAAGGTCTCGCTCACCGTTGCAAGCGGCGGCGTCGGCTACGGTCCCATCTCGGAAACGTGGCGCATCGCGCCGGCGCGCCTTTCGGGCACCGTCTATTACAACTCGTACGGCACGCAGCTGGTGAAGAACTGGACCGCGCTCGACAAGCAGGGTCACTCCGTCGGCGCGGCCATCCTCGGCGTGCGCAGCGGTGACAACAATCCGAAGCTCATCGTGGGTCAGAACAGCCCCGTCAATGGCGCGGGGAATCCTTCGGATGACAGCGGCTGTCGCGTCTGTCACGTCGTGGCCTCCAAGGGTCGCTGGCTGGTCACGCAGGCCGAGCAAGGCTCGCCCAACAACGGACGCAGCTTCCTCTACGATCTGCAGGCCGCGAGCATTCCGGCATCCGGCGTCCAGATCGCGCAAGAGGGCGTTTTTGGCTGGATCGCGATGACGGGTGACGCGACCTACGGCCTCAGCAACACGATCAACCCGTCCTCCACCAACCCGGCTATCACGAACTCTTCCAGCAACACCGCGACGAGCTCCTTCTGGAACTTCGGCGCAGCCCCCACAGCCGCCACGCTCACCGGGTTGCCCGCCGGTCTCGCCGCTGGCTATCCGTCCTACTCACCCGACGACAAGATGATCGCCTGGGTCGACGTGACCGGCGCCACCAGCAACGTCATGGGTCCGCTCTACGTGGCAAACTACGATGCGACCACGCATACGCTGTCTGCGATCACGAAGGTCGCAACGCCCGCTGCAAACACGCGCATCGGTTATCCGGTCTTCCTGCCGGACAACAGCGCTCTCATCTTCGAGACGCAGCTCCGCAATAGCCAGAGCGACAGCGTCATGGTCACGCGCAACGGCGCGCGCTCCGAGCTGTGGATGGTGAACCTGAAGGGCGCGCCCGCTCCGTTCCGTCTGAGCGCGCTGAACGGCATTCGCGCAGGCACGTCCTATCTGCCGAGCGTGGCAAACAATCATGGCATCGCAGGCGCAGCGGATCCGCGCAGCAGCTACAGCGAAGTGGGCCAGGACGACACGACGCTCAACTACGAGCCGACGCTCTTGCCGCTCGTCGAAGGCGGCTACGCGTGGGTCGTCTTCACGGCGCGTCGCGTGTACGGCAACCAGCTCACGGCGGTGCCGTGGCAGAGCTGGCCGCCGGACTACGACACCACGAGCCTCGTGCAGGCCCCGGTGAAGAAGCTGTGGGTCGCCGCGATCGATCTCACTGCCCCCGCTGGCACCGATCCGAGCTTCCCCGCGTTCTATCTGCCAGCGCAGGAGATCCTCGCCGGAAATTCACGCGGCTTCTGGACGCTCGACCCGTGTCGCGCCGATGGCGCCACGTGCGATGCCGGCGACGAATGCTGCGGCGGCTATTGCGAACCCGGCGCCGGCGGCGCGCTCATCTGCGCGAACGCGCCTCCGAACAACACCTGCGCCGGTGCGCAAGACAAGTGCGTGAAGGACGCCGACTGCTGCGATGGCAACCACTGCATCGCCGGCTTCTGCGCCTCCGTCGTCCACTGACGAAGCCTCAGATCGAACTCTTGACCTTGTTATGGCTCGCGAAGGTGGCTCCGCAGAGCTTGTAGAGGAGGCGTGCGCCGACGTTGGCGTCCCACTCGTCTTCGGGGTCGGCGAGGTTTGGCGCGACCTCGTTCACGTCGAAGCCGACGATCTTCTTGCCGCTCTTCGCCAGCTCCGCGATGACGTAGCTTGCTTCGCGGAAGTCCAGGCCGCCGGGGACGGGCGTGCCCGTGTGCGGACAGAAGCGCGGGTCCAGTCCGTCGATGTCGAAGGACACCCACACGCGATCCGGAAGGGCCGCGACGATCTCTTGCGCGATCTTCGCGAACGTCTCGCCTCCGAACGCGCGGCGCGCGAGCTCGCGATCGGTGAACATGCGCACGCGGGCGCCCTGACCTCGGGTGTAGGAGATCTCTTGCTCGCACACGTCGCGGATGCCCACCTGCACGAGCTTCTCCACGGCCTTCAGGTTCTCGAGCGCGTTGTACATGATGCTCGCGTGCGAATGGATGAAGCCCTCGTATGCGATGCGCGTGTCCGAGTGCGCGTCGAAATGGAGGATGCCGAAGCTCCCGACCACGTCGCCCACGGCCGCGAACGCACCGAACGGCGTGGAGTGATCGCCACCAACCAGGCCAACGAGCTTTCCCCTGGCGAGCAGCGACGCGGTCTCCTTCTTCACCCATCCGTTCACCTTGTGCGAGAGCTCGTTCACCTCGGCGAGCGCCTCCTCGAGCTCACGGTCGCCGGCGACCTCGCCACCGACCTCGATCACGCGCTCTGCTGCCGAGCACGCGCGCGCGTTCCACGCGATCACCTCCGCGGACTCGGGGCGCATGAAGATGCCGGGCCTGTAGGGGGTCTCGAAATCCAGGTCGAAGAGGTCCACCTGGTGGCTCGCCTTCAGGATCGCCGCGGGTCCGCGGCTCGTACCGCCGCCGTACGAGGTGGTCGCCTCCCACGGAACGGGCAGGAGCACGAGGCCCGCCTCGGCCTCGGTGAAAGGCAGGCCGAAGACACCGGAGGCTGGGGCCGCGGGTGCGTTGGGATCGAAAGCGCTCATGCCCGGATGTCTAGCAGGAGCCGAACGGTTCTACTGCTGGCAGATATTCCGGAGCGCGGCTAGCCTTCGGGGCGCATGACCTACCGAACGCGACGCACCGCTACTCGCAGCATTCTCACGTTCGGCGTCGGCGCGACGCTCGCGATCACCCAGCTCGGCGCTGGCTGCGTTCCCGCGTCGCACCAGCAGCGTTGCGGCGGGGACGCGGCCACTGACGAGGCAGGGCGATGCATCACCGGGCAGGCTTCGGAGGCTGGCGGCGCGAGCGACGCCGGCACCAAGGCCGACGCGAAGTGACCCGCGACTTCGTGCTCGACTGGCTTGGTGGGGCCGCAGAGAAGCGGTTTCGCCGGGCCCGGCCAGAGGACGCGACGTTGCCGTGGGATTCGTTTCGACCGGACGACTACCCGGAGGCGGCGGTGGTTGATGCGCGCGCCTGGTGGACGGAGCTCGCTGCGAATGAGCTCGCCGCGGTCATCGAGTTCTCCAGCGTGCTGTCGGCGCTGGCGGTGGCGCAGGCGCCGCTCGACCTGCTCGGGATGTGTAGTGACTTTCTTGCCGACGAATGCGCGCACGTCGAGCTCGGTGCGCGCGCCGCCATGGCGCTCGGGGGCGCGGCGCCAAGGACGGTGGACTTCCGTCAGGCAGTGCACACGCCTCCCGCCGACCTCACGCCGGCCCAATGGGCGAACGAGCGCGTGCTCCGCGTGAGCTGCGTCTCAGAGGTCCTCGCCGAAGCCGCAGCAGCGCGCACCTACGCTGCGTGCACCGAGCCCCTTCCGCGCGCGCTCTACGCCGACATCCTGCGCGACGAGGTGCACCACAAGCAGTTAGGTGTACTATACATTGAATACGCGTACGAGTCGTGGTCGGACCTCGAGCGTGAGCGCCTCGGGCACGTGCTCAGAGACCAGCTCGGAAAGTTTCGAGGGCTCTGGGACGTGCCTCGTCGCACCCCGGTGGGAGCCACCGTTCCCGAGCACAGACTCGGTTTCTTGCAGCGTTCGGAGCTGGCTCACGTCGCGCTCGACGCAGCGCTCACGAAGGTAGTCGCACCGCTAGCGGAGATCGGTGTGGTGCTCACCGACGCAGAGCTCGCAAGCATCTTCGGCGCGGACGTTTCGCGCCCCGCCTGATTCCCCGGCGCCCTACTGGCAGACGATGCCTCCGCCCATGACCGTCTTGGCGGGGGCCTTGATGTTGCTCGCGTCCGTGTTGGTGCACTTCTGCGCGGCCATTCCGCAGCCGACGGTGCCGCCGAGGATCGAGTGGTTCTGGCAGACGAACCCGCTGTTCGTGAAGCCCGGCATCTTGCCGGTGCCCGCGGGCGTGCAGTACGTGCCGTCGTCTTTGTAGGCGCACGAGATGGCCGTGCATGCCTGCTGCTTTGCGTACTGGTCCACCTCGATGACGCAGAGGTCGTCCCAGGTGTCGGTGCAGCAGTAGGAGTCGTGGCTGCACACGTCCTTCGCGGACGTGTCGCAGGTGGGGTCGAGCGGCGTGCCCTTGTCGCAGGCGTTGTGCTCGCACTTGCCGCTGGTGGGCGTCGTGTTCTTGCCGTTGCCGCACGCGGAGAGCACGTTCGAGCACGGCAAACACACGCCATAGGCGCCCGCGACCTGGTCGCAGTACATGTGGATCTTGTGGTCGCTGGGGCCGAACACCTTGTCGAGGAGGATCGCCGCGGCGATGCTGCCAAGGGGGCCGAACGCGTCGCCCGCCACCTTGTCGATGTCGATGTCGGTGCAGTCGGTGTCGACCTTGCACGGCACGCACACGCCGCACGAGATTCCGCCAGAGCCGCCGTCGCCGCTGCCGCCGAGGCCCTTGATGGTGACGTCCGCGCACGCGTGCATCGAGTAGTCGATGTTCGCGTCCTTGATGCCGCTGATGCCCGTGATGTCGCGCAGGATGCCGCCGACGTTCAGCTTCGCGCTGATGTTCTTGCAGTCCGGGTCGCCCGAGCAGAGGTTGGTGACGGTGTTGAACGGCGCCGGAAGCACCGCGACGCCCTTGCCGAGATCAGAGCAGCCGGTTGCCGGCACCACGCACTTGCCCGTGCCGCCGTTGATCGGCTTCGCGCAGCTGGTGGTGGTCTTGCAGCCCTTGCAGTCCGCGTCGGCCTGGCAGTCCGCGTCGCCCACGGCCTGGCGACCGTTGGTCCCGCAGGTGGGGCTGCACGTGCCGTGATCGAGATCGCACGCGCTTCCACCGGCGCAGGCCTTGGTGGCGGAGCACTGCGAGCACTGGTGCTTGTTGCACGCGGTCGCAGGCGCCTTGCCCTTGGTGTTGCACGACGAACAGTCGCCGTCGGTCACGCAGGCGGACGGGCACGCGGGTACGCACGCACCCTGGTCATTGCAGATGTCTGTGGACTGGCAGTTGGTGACGTCGTCGGGGGTGCAACCGGAGCACTTGCCGTTCGCGCACACCTGGTGCTTCGGATCGCACGCGCCGCAATCCGCGCCGGTCTTGCACGCGAGCGTGGGGTTGCCGCTGCCGTCAACGGGGCATGTGACGCCGTTCGCGACGCAGTCACCGTACTGCGTGCAGTACTGACCCTGGCCACACTGCGCGCCAGCGGCGTTCGGGCCGCACGCGATGCAGCGGTGCTCCTTCTGATTGCAGATGTTCCGCGCGCCCGTGCAGTCCTTGCAGTCGCGATCGAGGTCGCAGTCGTTCAGCAGGCAGATGGTGTCTCCGCCGCCGCCGCCGCCCTGGCCGTCCGCGCCCGTGCCGCCTTCCTTCTGTCCTGGGAAGAACTGGTCTCCGCCGCCGTTATCGCCGCCCCCGCAGCCGGAGGCCGCACCGCCCAAGACGCCGAGGACCGCGACCGAACCCGCGAAAAGCTGTTTCCAATTCATGCCCTTCTAATGTTGCACGAGTGAGGGCGATGGCCCACCTTCAAATCAGGCGGCCCGGGGAATGCGTGCGGGGCGGGGCGCGATCTCCTGGCGGAGGTGCGATGCCAGGCGTTCACCGCTCATCGGCGGCACGGTGATGGGAGCCTCCATCGCCGCGAGCTCCGGGTCGTGATTGCTCACGCGTGCCACGCCATCCAGAACGACGAGGCGCATCGGGCCTTGCGCAAGAATAGCGTCGAACACGTACGTTTCCCTGCTGGGGAGGGCGACCAGGGACTTCTTGGCGGGGGTCATGCCCTTCTAGAGCGGTCATCCCGGCGAACACTTGAGGATTATTTTCCGTGCGGGGCTGCGGTCGGGCTAGTGAGGTCGCCCGTGGAGAAGGCCGCAAAACCCGCGCTGAAGTTCGATCGCGCGATCATCGTGATCTACGCCGTGATCCTGGTGATCGGCATCGCGTACGGCCTCACGATCAGTGTCATCTCGATCCACCTGGATGCGCTCTACTTCACGAAGGAGTCGATGGGCGCCCTCGCGTCCGTGTTCGCGTCGGGGATCATCCTGCTCTCGCTCCCCGCGGGTTGGGTGAATCGCAAGCTCACACCCAAGCGCACCTTGCTCGGCTGCCTGCTCGGCTACGCCGTGTGTGTGCTGGTGTTCCCGTACTTCGAGCACTTCCCGGGCGTCGCCGTCGCGCGCTTCTTCGACGGCGCGTTCTCGGTCGGCGTGTGGGTGAGCTGCGAGACCATCCTCCTCTTCCACGCCGACCGCGCCCACAAGGCGTTCATCATGAGCCTGTATGCGATGGCGATCGCCTGCGGTTACATCCTCGGCCCGATCATCTCCAAGGTGCTCGTGGTGCCGCTCGCAGGTACCTCTGCGGCGTTCGTCACCGCGGCCGCGCTCGCCGTGGTCGCAGCCATCATCGCGGGCTTCGGGCTGCCGCTGGAGGAGATCAGCGACGAGAACCACAAGGAGCTCGCCGTCGGCGAAGAGGACCACATCACGGAGCTCCCGCACGAGGCAGGCCTCGCGCAGACGCCGCTCGCGACTGTCCTCACACGCATCCGCACGTCTTGCTTCGCGACGTTTGCGTACGGGTATTTCCAGGCCTCCGTCGTCATCTTCCTTCCGCTGTTCCTCATCGAGAACAAGGGCATCGAGAAGTCGAAGACGATCTACATCACCGCGTTCTTCGCGGCCGGCATGCTCCTCTTCTCGAACGTGGCAGCGCGCGTGGGCGACAAGTTCGGGCACCTCATCGTGATGCGCGTGCTCTCCTTCGTGGGCGCGTGCACCATCGCGAGCTTCGTGCTCTTCAACCAGTTCTGGCTCATGTGCGCGGCGGTCTTCATGGCGGGCGCCACGCTCGCGACGATCTCACCCGTGAGCCTGGCGCTGCAGGGAGTCGTCACGCGCACCCGCGATCTCTCGCGAGCGAACGCCTTCTACAACGCGTTCTACGCCGCCGGCATGCTGGTCGGGCCGCCCATCTCGAGCGTGGTCTTCGCGAAGGGCTCGGGACCGGCGATGATCTACCACCTGGCAGCGCTGTTCTTCGCGTTCACGGCCTTCACGTGGTGGTTCGCGGATGACGATCCATCATGGAAGAACCGAAAAAAGGCCTAGGCCACGGGTTGAGGTCGAGGTCGAGGTCGTCGTCGGAGTCGACGTCGCTGGTGGCTGCGCTATAGTTCGCGCCGATGGGGAAAACGGCTCGATCGTCGCTGCTATTCGTCCTCTTGGGCTGTGGCGTTGGCTGTGGCGGAAGCCCTCCCGCTCCGAAATCCCAGGAGATGGTTCCCGCGAACTCCTCGAACGAGCCGGCTCCGAAGCAGGACTCCACGACCACGAGCGCAGCGAACGATCCGAGCGGCGGCGCAGGTGGCGGAGCAGGTGCTGGCGCAGGTGGCGCCGCAGGTAGCAGTGGTGGCGGAGCGATGCCCGAGAAGATCGGCGGTGATCCGGCCACTCCCACTCCCACTCCCGGCAGCGTCCCGACGGGCGCGACGAGCGCGACTCCACCTGGTGCAGGCGGACCAAAGGTGACGAAGGCCGAGTGCAAGAAGGTCCTCGACAAGTACGTCGACCTTGCGATCGCCGCCGACCCCAACCTCGCGGGGCTTCCGCCCGACGTGATCAAGCAGGCGTTCGCGCAGGCCGCGTCGCAGTCCGCGAACCCGTGCGAAGGTGACGGCGTCTCACGAAACCAGTACAAGTGCGCCATGAAAGCCACGTCCGCGGACAAGTGGCAGGCGTGCATGAAGTGACGTGATCGGATACGAGCAGTGGAGAGTACCCATGCGTAGCAAGGCATTGTTGGGCGGGCTTCTTGTAACCAGCGTGGTCGCCGTGATCGCGGCGTGCGGCTCGTCGTCGCGCTCTGGCTTCGGCACCGGCGATGGAAGCGGCGGTGGTGGCGGCGGCGATGGTGACGGCGGCAACGGCTTCGGCACCGGCACCGTGGACGCGGCCGTTGGCATGCCGGCGGTCGTCGCGCACCTCACCGGCAAGGTCGTCGCGCCAGAGGGCACGATCCCGATCTCCGGCGCGCTCGTCTACCTTGCGGCCACCACGCCTCCGCCCATCCCCACCGGCGTCTACTGCGACAAGTGCGTGGAGATCACGGCGACCACGCCCTACACGTACTCGAAGGCGGACGGCACGTTCGATCTCGGCGCGTTCTCCGTGGGCCCGCAGACGCTGGTCGTGCAGAAGGGCCAGTTCCGTCGCGCGTGGCCGCTACAAGTGACGGGCCCCACGCAGGTGGTCCCGCAGATGTCGACCACGCTCCCGGGCAAGAGCAATCCCACCGCGGGTGATGACATCCCAAAGATGGCGATCGTGCAGGCGCAGTGGGACGCCATCGAGGTCTCGCTCGCGCGGCTCGGGCTCGGCACCGTGACCAAGGACGCATTCGGCATCCCGGTCGTGAAGAAGGGCGACGCATCGTTCGACATCGTCGACACGACGCTCTTGAGCGACGCCACGAAGCTTGCACAATACAACATTGTGTTCGCGGGCTGCTCCTTCTCCCAGAGCACCACGTGCGACACGTCCCAGCCCGCGGGCGACTCCAAGGTGCAGAAGAACCTGCAGGACTACGTGAAGGCGGGCGGCAAGCTGTACACGAGCGACTACAGCTACGAGCTCGTTCGTCAGCCGTGGCCCGGCTTCGTCCACTGGGACGGCGAGAGCGCGACGCTCGGCTCCGCGTGCGCCGGCAACGCCTATGACGCGACCGCGCAGGTCGGCGATCCGGGGCTCTCCGCGTGGCTCACGGCGCTTGGCGATCCGACGCCCACGCTGAAACAGAGCTGGACGGCGATCTCGAGCGTGAACCCGCAGATGGGCACGGACCAGGACGGCAAGCCCGCGACGATCACGCCCAAGGTCTGGATGAGCGGCAACAACAAGCCCATGACCGTGAGCTTCCAGAACGGCTGCGGCCGCGTGCTCTTCAGCACGTACCACACGGAGTCCGGCAGCTCGCAGCTGCTCTCGCAAGAGAAGGCGCTCCTCTACGTGCTCCTCGAAGTGGGAGTCTGCGTCGGCACCCTGCCGCCCCCGAAGTGACGCGCAACGCGAAGGCCCTCCAGTACCCTACCCTGGATTGCATGGGCCTTTTGCGCCACTGGGCCCCGAATGACACAGTGCGCCGGGCCCCCACGTGATGGCACGTGATGTAGGGAAACAGGCTCTCTTGTTTGCCGTGGGACGGCGAACGTCCTTGCGAAAGTCCGGAACTTTGTAAGAACACGGCCATGCGAATGGCTGGGTTTGCCGGGGTTGTGGCGACGATGTTTGGCGTGGCTGCGCTGGTCGCTGCGTGTAGCGGCGGCTCGAACCATTCTGGCTTCGATGACGGCACCAACGGCGCCGACAGCGGCCTGGGCGACGAAGGTGGCAACGGCCTCGGGCTCGGCGGCGGCAAGAACCCCGAAGCGGGCGGCGGCTGTCAGGGCATCGGCTGTCAGGTCGCGGTCTGCCAGAACGGCACACCCACGTCGCTCACCGGTCAGGTGTTCGACCCCGCCGGCAAGAACCCGCTCTACAACATCAGCGTCTACGTTCCCACCGATCCCAGCGCTCCGCTCCCCGCGCTCTCGCAGGGCTCGTCGTGCGACAAGTGCGGCGCCACGGTCGTGAACCCCGTCGTCAGCGGTCTCACGGACGAGAACGGAATGTTCACGCTCAAGGGCGTGCCCACGATGAAGGCGATGCCGCTCGTCATCCAGGTCGGCAAGTGGCGCAAGAAGATCACGTTCGACATCACGAACAGCTGCGGTGAGAACAAGATCACCGACAAGATCACGCTGCCGAAGAACGGCACCGAAGGCGACATGCCCCAGATCGCCGTGACCACGGGCGGCTGCGACGCGCTCGAGTGCTTGCTCGCCGGCATGGGCATCGACCAGTCGGAGTTCGTCCAGGGAGACGATCCGAAGGGCCACGTCCACATGTACAAGGGCTCCGGCGGCTCCACGGGTGTCGACGCGAAGACGCTGCTGTGGAACGACGCCACGCAGCTCGCCAAGAACGATCTCGTGGCGCTCTCGTGCGAGTGCGACGAGCACAACGAGAACAAGACGAACATGCAGGCGATGCATGACTACATCAACGCGGGCGGCCGCGTGTTCGCCACGCACTACCACTACACATGGTTCTCGAACTCGCCCCAGGCCGACTTCAAGGGCGTCGCCAAATGGACGCCGAACGGCGGCGGCGGTGGCGGACCGAACTACAACGTCGAGCAGACCTTCCCCAAGGGCAAGGCTTTCGCGCAGTGGCTCATGAACGTGAAGGCATCCACGACGCTCGGCCAGATCCCGCTCACCAGCGTGGCGGGCGATCTCACGAGCGTGACGACGCCCGGCAGCCAGGCCTGGATCGACGTCAACGCATCAGGCGTGAAGTACTTCACCTTCAACGCACCCATCGGCACGAAGCCCGAGGACCAGTGCGGCCGTGCGGTGTACAGCGATCTCCATGTGTCGGGCAGCGGCATGGAGTCGTTCCCCTCCGGCTGCAACCCGGCGCCCGGCAAGGACCTCACGCCGCAGCAGAAGGCGCTCGAGTTCATGCTCTTCGACCTCTCGGCCTGCGTGCAGAGCGACGCCATCCCGCCCACGCCCGTGAAGTGAGCTCGGTGCGCCGATGGAATATGCGGGGGTGGTGGCCGCGTGCGTGGCGATCGCTGGCATCGTCGGCCTTGCGGTCGCGTGCGGTGGCTCGTCCGCCTCCGATATCGTCGGTTCGCCGAACAGTGGTGGGGCTGAGGCTGACGGCAGCATCAACAACGTTGGTGATGGCTCCGCTTCCACGGACGCCATGAGCGGCGGCGGCAGCGACGGCAGCGCGAAGGATGGCTCTACCGGCCCGTGCAAGGGTATCGGCTGCAACAAGGTCGACTGCGGCAACGGCACGCCCACCAGCATCACCGGACAGGTCTTCGACCCTGCGGGACTGAACCCGCTCTACAACGTCGTCGTCTACATTCCGGCCGATCCAAAGGCGCCGCTTCCCGCGTTCAAGAAGGGCGCGTCGTGCGACCGCTGCGGAGAGATTCCTCTCGGAAGCGTGTCCTCCGCCCTCACCGACGAGAACGGAAAGTTCACGCTCCCCGACGTGCCCGTGATGAACAACGTTCCCGTCGTCGTACAGGTCGGCAAGTGGCGCACGAAGACCACGATCGACGTCACGCAGAAGTGCCAGCCGAACGCGCTGCCCGCGAAGGTGACGCTGCCCAAGAAATCGAGTGAGGGCGACATGCCCCAGATCGCCGTCACGACCGGCGGATGCGACGCGCTCGAGTGCTTGCTGATCGGGATGGGAATCGATCAATCGGAGTTCGTCCAGGGCAACGATCCGAGCGGCCACGTCCACATGTACAAGGGGAACGGCGGCACCACCGGCGCCGATGCACAGACGCTGCTCTGGAACGACGCCAGCTTGCTCGGCAAGTACGACACCACGCTGCTCTCGTGCGAGTGCGACGAGCACAACGAGAACAAGACGAACATGCAGGCCCTGCATGACTACCTCGGGGCAGGCGGGCGCGTGCTTGCGACGCACTACCACTACACCTGGTTCCTGCATGGGCCGCAGGCCGACTTCAAGGGCATCGCGGCATGGCTGCCCAACGGCGGCGGCGCCGGTGGACCGAGCTACACCATCGAGCAGGGCTTCCCCAAGGGCCACGCGTACGCGCAGTGGCTGATGAACGTCAACGCGTCGACGACGCTCGGGTTGGTGCCGCTCACCGGCGTGGCCAGCGACCTCACCACGGTGAGCATGCCCGCGAGCCAGGCCTGGATCGACGTCGACGCGAACAACGTCAAGCTCTTCTCCTTCAACACGCCCCTTGGTGTGCAGCCGAAGAACCAGTGCGGACGTGCAGTCTACACGGACCTCCACGTCGCTGGCGCCGGCGGCGAGACGTTTCCTTCGGGCTGCATGCCCGCGCCGGGCGCGCCCCTCACTGCGCAGCAGAAGGCGCTGGAGTTCATGCTCCTCGATCTGACGTCGTGCATCCAGAGCGACGCCACGACGCCCGTCGCGCCGCAGTGACGGCAGTGACCGCGATCGCGCGGGCGCGCTTGGGAGCTTCAGCGTTCAGCGTGATTCGTAGGTGCGCATCGTCGGGAGCTCGAGGGCGGTCAGGAAGCCGCCTTTTCCGCAGCCCGTGTCGATCACGCAGACGTTCTCACCGACCCACATGTCGAGCGGATCTTCTGGCGTGAACGACGACATCTCCGGCGGGAGGTTGTCCGTGGAGGTGTGCCCGCAGACGACGCGCTTGCCGCGATAGCCTTCGAAGAAGCGCATCGTGCGCACCCAGAGCAGCAGCGTCTGGTTCTCGGTCTCGGACGGGTGCTGCCACTTGCCGTCCTTCTCGAGCAGGCCGGCGTGGACGTAGATCGCGTGATCGTCCTCGTAGTAGTACGGCAGCGAGTTCATCCAGTCGATCACGTCGGGCGGGAAGAACTCACCGGCCTTCATCAGCATGAGCTCCTCGCGCGAGGGCATGTCCCCCTCCGTGAAGCCGGCGCCCGTGAAGCTGCGCAGCGTCGCAAGGCAGCCGTTCGAAGCGGGGATGATGAACTCCGGCCACCCACCCGAGGCGACACGCAGCCAGCCGTCCTCGTGGTTGCCGCGCAGGGCGACGACCTTGCACTGCATGGCCTTCGGCAGGCCGTTGCGGATGAACTCGATCACGCGCGCTGAGCCGGGGCCGCGGTCCACGTAGTCGCCGAGCAGAACCAGGGTGTCCTTCGAGTCCATCGACGGGAGCCGCTGGAGCACGCGAACGAGCGCCTCGTAGTCCCCGTGGATGTCGCCGATCGCGATGGTGCGGTTGGCCATAACCCTCCCATGATACCGTCACCTCGTGCCAGCCCGCACGCTTTTCGACTGGCTCCGTGCGGAAGGTTCCGGGCGTTTCGCGCTCGGCATGTCCAGCGGCTTCTTCTCATTCTTTGCTCACACTGGGTTTCTCTCTGTGCTGGAAGAGGAAGAGCTTCTGCCCACGCGGCTTGCGGGATCTTCAGCGGGCGCGCTCGTGGCCGGGCTCTTCGCGTCCGGGCTCTCCACCAGGACGCTGGAGGAGGAGCTCCTGCGCCTCCGCCGCGACGACTTCTGGGACGTGTCGCTCGGCCCCGGCCTCTTGCGCGGCGAGCGCTTCCAGTCCCGCGTCGCAGAGCTGCTGCAAAACGCCACGTTCGAAGCATGTAGAATACCCGTATCGGTGAGCGTCTTTCATCTGCGCACGCGGAAGACGCACGTGATCGATCGGGGTGAGCTCGCGCCCGCGCTCTGCGCTTCGTGCGCGGTGCCTGGGCTCTTTCATCCCATCCGCGTGAACGGCACGCGCTACTGGGACGGCGGCGTCCTGGATCGCCCGGGCCTCCTCGGCCTCAAGGAGCACGAGGCAAGCGGCGGTCGCGTCCTCTTCCACCACATCGAGTCGCGCTCGCCCTGGCGCGCGAAGGACTCCGAGGCGATGACCATTCCGCGTCGCGACAACGTGGTCACGCTCGTGCTCACGGATCTGCCGCGCTCGGGGCCGTTCAGCCTCGATGCGGGACGCGCCGCCCTACGCGTGGCCCGGGAGAAGACCCGGCGTGCGCTGTCCGCGCCCATCGTCAACGGCGTCATCCGGATCTAGAATGATCAACAGAGGGCGCACCGGACATCTTCGAGCGGGCGGGTCAGGGAGCTTCATGGAACGCACACACGGAACAGTACGCATTCTCCTGGGCGCGGCCTCTGTCGCGGTCCTGATCGCGTGCAGCGGCAGCTCCACGCACGTCGGCGATGGAGCGGCGAACGACGCAGGCGGAGCGACGACCGCTGACGGCGGCGCGACCAGCACGCCCGACGCGAGCGCCACCACGGACGCCGCGGGCGGAAGCACGTTCGACGCGGCGAGCGATCCGGTCGACGGCACGCCCACGCGAAAGGCGTGCACGAACACATTCGGAAGCGCGCTCAGCACGTTCCATGGCCGCATGGACGGCCTCCTGGTCGCGATCGTGGCGCCGTCGGCGCAGGGCTGCAACGGTGACTCCACCCACGTCCACCTGCAAGTGCTCGTGAGCAACGCGGTCTACGATGTGGCCGTGAACGTCGACGGGCTCGCGGCCGACCTCTCGCACGCGATGGTCGACGGTCCGTGGACGGAGGGCTGGCACACGACAGGCGACGGGCTGGACTACCCGACGGCGCTCGGGATCCACTCTGCGGCCTTCACCACGACCAGCGCCAAGTCACTGATGAGCGCGCTCGCGAACGTGAACCACATCTCCGTCTTTGCGACCGGCTACGGCCCGACGGGTGCGCACCTCGTCCACCGAAAGGGCAACGGCAACGACGGCGCCATCATCGCCAATCCGCTCGGAGCGGAGCCCCACTTCTTCGTCTTCCGCTTCTCGACCGACTCGTTCTGAGCGCGAGGCCCGGCTCACGACAGAACGCTCAGCCGCGCGCGGCTGCTGCGGCGACTGACAGGAGGCGGCCCCACGTCGGCTCTCGCTCGAACGCGAAGAGGCGCTCCCCGACGTCCTTCAAGCGGCGGTGATCCGAAAAGTACGGCGGGATGACCGGCGGCCTGAACGGCGCGTAAACCACTGATTTTTGCGGGTGATCGAAGAGGAACGTGTTGTGGACCACGCCCTCACCGCTGGTGATGTCCTTCGGGTCGGCGCCCGGGAACGCGCCCCATGTCGGTGAGGCGAGGCCGTAGATGAGGCCCGGCCAGCAGTTCACGCCGATGCCTCCGTAGCGCAGGTCCGCGACTGCCTTGTCCACCGCGGCCGCGTTCACGCGCTGCGTCTCTGGGTGGACGAGCAGCGTGCACGACAGTGTGCCCCAGCACGAGTCGTTCGCGAACGGCACCGCGTGCGCAAGGAAGTGCGCGGGTGTGACGAACACCGGGTCCACCGTCTTGCCGACGACGGTGTCCTGGAGGTCCAGCGTTACCACTGCGAGCACGCCGCAGAACGCCTCGTTCGTGAGCGCGTACTCGCCCTTCTTCGCGGGCACGTCGTGGATGAGCGTCCACGGCACGACGCCGTCGCCGGTCTCGCCGAGCTCCTTCGCGTTCGGGTAGGCGTCGCGGAATTTCATGAAGCGGTCCTGGGCGCCCGGATAGTACGCCTTGCGCGGGGCCGCCTTCGCGAGCGCGCGCTCCACCTCTTCCAGGAAGAGCTCGCGCTGGAGCCAGCCGCGCGCGACCACGAGCACCTTCGCAGCGTTGCAGTTGAAGCTGCCGTTCTGCGTGACCATCGCCGCGATGTGGCGTGCCTGGTAACGGATGTCGCGGTCGCTCCAGGGCCCCGGCACGACCAGGATGGGCGTCACGCAGCCGAGCTCCGCGGAGAACGGCTTGTCGTTCGCCTTCTCGTTCTTCTGCTTCCGCTCCTCGCGCCCTTCCGGTGCGCCCCACACGATCGCGTCGTACGTGCGGTCCGAGCCCGTGACGTGGAGCGAGCCCACGTGCTCGCTCTTCGCGGCTGCCGCACCGACGTCCGCGCCGCCGTAGACGATCTCCAGGTAGCCCTCCGTGATGAGCGGAGCGAACGCCTCCTCGAGGAACGGGCCTACGACCTCGTTCACGGGGTTCATCTTGAGGAGCACGACCTCGTTCTCCGCAAACAACTTGTAGAGTACATCCATTGGGGGAATGGATGACACGTTGCCGCCGCCGAGCACGAGCGACACGCGTCCCTCGCCCAGCGCCACGCGCCCCGCCTCCGTGTCGCCGCCGCGGTAGATACGTCCGCGCGCAGGCGTCTCCCCCGGGGTCATCCACACCTCTGCACGCACGCCGCCGAGCATCAGGCGATCCATCGTGGAGAGCGGGAACACGGTGGCGACCCACTGACCGTCAGGGCGCTTCGTGGTCTTCACGCGCCGCTCGCCCTGCGACCGCAGCGTCTCGAGCAAGAGGCGAATGTTGCGCTGCGTGGTGACGGGCCCGGCGAGCCACTCCTCACCCACGAGCTGGCTGTCCGGCTCGATGCCCTTCACCTTGCAGACAGCAGCGACCCACGCGTGCGCGACCTTCTCGAGCCCACCTTGCACCTTCTCCAGCAGGGTGACGCGCGCGTCCACGCCGACCTTCGTCCATGCGTCCTTCTTGGCGTGAAGGCGCTCGATCTTGGCGACGAGGTCGTCCGTTTCGGTGTGCATGCAGGACTCTTACTCTGAATCCCCAGGTTCAGATCACGCCGGCTGCGACTTTGTCGATGAACTCATCGACCGCGACGAACAGGTCCTGGTTCCCATTTTGCGTGTATGATGCAAGGTTCTTCCGGCACTCGGGGACGACCTCCAGGAAGTCGTGCACCGTCTTCGGCTCGCGCAGGTCCACGGCGCCGCGGCCGTAGCCGAGCTTCGTGAGGTAGCGCGCGTTGAGCACCTGCTCGAACTGGCGGTCGAGCGGGACCGCAAGCATGGGCTTCTGCAGGTACACGGCCTCACCCATGAGCGTGAAGCCACCGCCGGCGATCACCGCGCGTGACGTGGCCAGGTCCTTGATGAACCCGTCCTCCGAGAAGGGCATGAAGCGAAGGTTGTCCTGCCGCTCCTCCGCCGTGATGCCGCGCTTCATGCCATAGATGCGCATCTCCACGCCGGTCTTCTTGAGCGTCTCGGAGAGGCCCTCGTTGCCCTCCGCGGTCTGGTAGACCAGCACGTGCTCCCCGTCCTCGCGCTTGGCTGCGAGGATCTCGGGGCGCAGGATCGGCGGGAAGAGCCGCGTCTTCTTCCGCCGGACCTCCGGGCGGAAGAACGTGGTGATGAAATACTCCTCGCACCACGGCAGCTTCGTCTTGATGAACGCGCGCGTGAGCTGGAACTCGGCCTCGGCGCCTGCCAGGATGTCCGGCGTGTGCGTGGCGCGGTTGATGATCTGCATGTTGTCGATCGACAGGATCGGAATGCGATGCATCTGGCCGTAGAGGTACGTCCACGACTCGAAGTCGCTGATGACCAGGTCCGGCTTGAACTCGCGGATGAGGTCGAAGTACGCCGCGATGTTTCCGGGCAGCCCCGTGGCGCCCGTGGACACGTTCGACCAGAGCGTCTTGCCGAGGCGTACGCGGTTGTCGTCGTAGATCATGTGGAGGCCGTGGATCTTGTTCACGCCCTGGAAGCGCTTCTTCAAGAAATCCGTCGCGCGGCCCGACGCCATGATCTCAACATCGTGCTTTTGCGCTACCAAGTGCTCGAGCACCACGCGCGATCGCATCGCGTGCCCCATGCCTTCGCCCACCACGCCATAGAGTATTTTCATGCCGGACGAGCATAACGAAAGCAGCCTTCGCGTCTACGCGGAGACGCTCTCCCCGGCGGAGGTGGCGCATCACGGGGGTTTGCTGCGGCGTTTTGGCTGCGATCTCGTGCTGGCCGTGCGCCCGTTCCACCTCACCGAGATCGCTCCTGCGGTTCGCACGCTCGAGGACCTTGGCGTGCGCGTGGCGCTGTGGCCCATGATCGAGGACGCGAAGGGCCGCTGGCCCAGCGTGAAGAACGCCGACGCATGGATCTGGTTCGCGGAGGAGGTGCTGCGCGTGCTCGAGAAGGCGCGCGCTCCGTTGCGAGAGGTGCTCTTCGATCTGGAGCCGCCGTTCGGGAGCGTGCGCGCGCTCACGCCGGGTCATTTCTCGCCCGCGGCGCTCATGCGCATGGCCAAGCGCGATCCGCATGCGCACGGTCGCGCGGCGCTCGTGTCGTTCCGCCAGTCCTTGAAAGCGCGCGGGATCATCGTGTCCGCGGCGATCGTGCCGCTCTGCGTGTTCTCACCGCGGTGGGAGCGCGTCCTCGGTACGCCAGTGACGGCGGTGAATGCGGACCTCCCGAGCGTCATGGCGTACACGACGATCTACGAAGGCTGGTCGCGCGGCGTGTTCTCGCGCAGCGACGCGCTCACGCTGCTGGCCACAACTGCGCGCCGGACCGTGGAGGCGTATGGCCCCCGCGCGGGGATCTCGCTAGGCACGGTGGGCACGGGCGCGTTCGAGGACGAGCCGATCTACCGCTCGCCCGACGAGCTGCTTGCGGACGTGGTGGTCGCGCGCAAGGCGGGGGTCCACAAGCTCACGTTGTTCGATCTGGGCGGCGTCACGCGGCGCGGCCCTCCCGAGGCGTGGCTCGAGGCGTTCACGGCGGGCTTCCTCACTCCGAAGGCACCTCTTGTCCCGATCGCGGAGTCGAATCGCATGCGGTTATTTCGGTGTTCGATCGAGGGACGCTGGTCCGCGATCGACGGGGGGACGGAATCGTGCAATCGTTCGAAGGTGGTGGGGCGGAGACGCGAATGATCAAGAAGACCCTTCTCGCAGCATGTCTTGGTGGGCTCGTGGCGTGCGCCTCGGGAAGCGGGACTCCCAGGGAGAACCTGGGCGAGACCGGTGAGTCGATCATCAAGGGCAAGGCCTCGACCGCAGCGCAGGACGCCGTTGTCCTCATCTTCATCTACGACCCGAACAGTGGCTTCGCCGCGTCGTGCACGGGCACGCTGCTCACATCGAAGCTGGTGCTCACCGCGAGGCACTGCGTCTCCGACACCGACGACACCGCCATCTGCGCCGTCAACGGCACCCCCATCTCCGGCGGCACGGTCCGCAGCAACCGCGCAGTCGCGCAGTTCAACATCTACACGGGCGTGAAGTCGCCGGACTTCAACTCGGGCATGCTCCCCACGGCGGCCGCCGGCGCGTCGAAGATCGTCACGGATGGAAGCAAGAACCTCTGCAACCACGACGTGGCGCTGATCGAGCTCGACAAGGAGATCCCGAGCGCCACCATCATGCCGATCCGTCTCGATAGCGCCGTGACCAAGGGTGAGGCAGTGACGTCGATCGGCTGGGGCGTGACCGCGACCACCTCCATGCCGACCACCCGCCAGCAGCGCGCGGGCGTGATCGTGCAGGCCGTGGGTCCCGTCGATGGCCAGCTAGTGGTCTCCCCGAACGAGTTCCAGGTCGGCGAATCCATCTGCTCCGGTGACAGCGGCGGTCCCGCCGTTGCTGCAAGCGGCGCGCTCGTCGGCGTGGTGTCACGCGGCGGCAACGGGCAGATGCCATCCATGAGCAACCCTGCGCTCGCATGCGAGGGCTCGTCCGCAACGAACCTCTACACGGAGCCATCACCGTTCAAGGATCTCATCGTCAACGCCGCTGCGGAGCTCGGACAGCAGGTGTGGATCGAGGGTCAGCCCGATCCGCGCCTCGGCCCTGACGGCACGGCGTGCACCGCAGACACGGACTGTCAGTCGACCCACTGCTACGGCGGCAAGACATGCGCAGCGGACTGCTCGGTCAACGCGTGCGAGAGCGGCTACACGTGCAACGGCGACAAGCTTTGCATCAAGGCCTCCGCCACGACCACGACCAAATCCGGCTGCTCTCTGGCGCTTGCGCCTGGCGCGAACGACTCGAATGACGCGGGGAATACCGCTCTCTTCGGTGGTCTCGTCGCGTTTGGCCTCGTGTTGTCTGCGCGTCGTCGCCGCGCGCCGAGCCGCGCGTGACGATCGGCCCGATCCGTGTCACCGTTTGTCTGGAATGGTGATGCGGCTTCTCCTTCTCGGCATGGTGGGCGCGTTGGTCGCCGGCGCCACGTCGTGCTCCGGCCCACCAGTGGAGAACCTGGGCGAGACGTCCGCGTCCATCGTGAAGGGCAAGGACTCCGACGCGTCGCAGGACTCGGTCGTGCTCATCATGATCTACGATCCGACCATCCCGCGGACCGCGTTCTGTTCGGGTACGCTGATCACACCGAGCCTCGTGCTCACGGCCCGCCACTGCGTGTCCGTCACCGACGAGGGCGCGGCGTGTGACGTGAGCGGCAAGGCCATCAGCGGCGGGCGGGTGTTCTCCGATCGCGCCGTATCCCAGTTCTTCATCTTCACGGGCCAAAACGCGCCCGACCTCAGCGCCCCCACGTTCGTGGCGGACGCGAGGGCCACGAAGATCATCTCGGACAACACGCCGAACTTCTGCAACCACGACGTCGCGCTCATCGCTCTCAACCACGCCGTGACGAAGATCAAGCCCGCGCAGGTACGCCTGGACTCCGGCGTCGCGAAGGGCGATCAGGTAAACGCGGTCGGGTGGGGCTACACGGACTCCGGCAAGCTCGCGACCGTGCGACAGCAGCGTCCCGGCGTGGCCGTGCTCAGCGTGGGGCCACAAGCAGAGTCCACCGGCAACGTGTCGCCGAACGAGTTCGAAGTGGGGGAGTCCTTCTGCCAGGGCGACAGCGGCGGCCCTGCGCTCGCCGCCACGGGAGCGCTCGTCGGCGTGGCGTCGCGCGGCGGCAACGGGATGGACCCCGCGGGAAATCCAGCCGCTGCGTGCGAAGGCACGGGCACGCTAAACCTCTTCACGAGCCCCGCGCCGTTCAAGGACTTCTTGATCAAGTCCGCGAAGGGGCAGGGAGAGCACGTGTGGATCGAGGGCCAGCCCGATCCAGCCACCCTCACGCCCGACGGCGCGGCATGCACACAGGACGCCGCCTGCCAGTCCGGGCATTGCTACAGCGGCAAGACGTGTGTCGCGGACTGCGCCGTGCTCGCGTGCGCGAGCGGTCTCACGTGCACGCAGAACCACGAGTGCATCAAGCCCGGCGTGACCTCCGCAGCGCCGAAGAAGAGCAGCGACTGCTCGGTCTCGGGCGTGTCGCTCGGCGCATCAGGCACGTCGAGCGCGTCGCGCGCGTGGGGTGGGCTCGTCGCATTCGCGCTCGTGCTCGCCACGCATCGTCGTCGCCGTCGCCGTCGCGCAGCCTGACCTGTCAGAGCCGCAGCGTCACGTTGAGCACGATGCGATCGTCGGTGCGCCGGAGATCGGGAGTGAACATGCCGAGCGCGCCCGCGGCCGGCAGCTGACCGCCGGGCCCCGTGATGCCACCGGCGCCCGAGAAGAGCGGCTGATTCGCCCAGCGGTGCGAGTACTCCAGGCGCGTGAGCAGCCAGGGGCTGGGCCAGAAGTCGAGCGTGGTGGTGCCGCCGACGCCCCAGAACGGGCTCGTGCCGTTCCACGGATACGGGGAACCTACAGGGAATTTCGGGGAGATCGCCTGCGTCTCGTCGTAGAGGAAGTCGCCTCGCGCGGAGGCCTTCCATTTCTCGGTGAGGTCCCAGCGGTTGGTGAGCGCGGCGCCCGCGATCGCACCAGAGGGCGCGTTGCTCCGCTGCTCGTAGCCGAAGTCACCGGTGAGTGAGAACGCCAGCGAGCGCAGGAACGAGGCGTCCTTGTTCTGGTAGTAGCGGACCTGGACGTTGTTATCCGAGAAGATGCGGAGCGAGCGCGGATCGTTCTGCGCCTCCTGTCCCGCGTACGTGGAGTTCACGAGTGAGAGCCACTCGGTGGGCCGGTAGTTCCAGAGGTAGCCACCCGCGCGGCCCTCGTGCCACTGTCCGAAGGACTGCCAGCCGTTGACGAGCCACAGCTCGATCTTCTGCTTCTGCGTCGGGAAGACCTGCGTGCGCGAGCCGAAGAAATAATAGGGAGTCGCGTCGGCGCTGAACGTGTGCGTGTAGGCCCAGTTCTCCTCGGGCAGGTAGCTCTCGAGACCGATGTACGACGGGAAGATGCCGAGCTCCGTGTTCACGCCGTGCAGCCAGTGGAAGTGCCAACCAGCCGCGGCCTGCTGCACGTACTGGAGAAGGCGGTTCGTGAGGAAGAACCCACGCGTGGTGGTCTGATCCTGCCCGGCGATCGTCTCGACCGTGGAGCCATACTGGATGTAGAGGCGGCCAGTCGGACCATCCAGGCCCGTCACGTCCACGCCAAGGTGCGCGAGGTTCAGCGAGATCTCGTTGTGACGCGGCGCCGTCGTCGTCGGGAAGATCGTGTGGTCGCGCGGACCGTGGCCCTGCAACGCAAAGTACGTATCGACATAGAGCGACCACGTGATGGGCCCTTGCGTGAGCAGAGAGGCCGGCTGCGTGTTCCCACCGTTCATCCACGAAAAATCAAACTCGCCAAAGGGAGGCTCGAGAACGTCGAGAGGCTTGGGAGGGGAGGTCGGGGTTGGGGTGGAGGTCGAGGTCGAGGTCGAGGTCGAAGTCGAAGTCGGTGTCGAAGTCGAAGTCGAAGTCGAAGTCGGTGTCGTCGCCGGGATCAGATCTCCGGTCTGCAGCAGCAGTATGAGAGTGAGGCTCACGCGTCGTGATCATCACGCATTGAACCGAAGGGGAAGGAGGATTGCGAGCAACGGCGGCTTGACGACATATAAGGCGTGGCTTATATGTTGAGTGTGCACTCCCAGGACGCAGTCTTCCGTGCGCTCGCCGATCCAAGCCGGCGTGCGGTGTTCGAGCAGCTCACGCGCGGGGAGTCCGCCGTGAACGATCTGACGGCGCGGTTCTCGATCTCGCAGCCCGCGGTCTCGCAGCACCTCGCCGCGCTCCGGAAGGCGGGGCTCGTGCTCGAGCGGCGCGAGGGGCGACATGTCTACTACCGCGTCGAGCCCAAGGGCCTCCGCCCGCTCGTCGACTGGCTCACGCACTACCAGGCCTTCTGGACGGACCGGATGGAGCGACTTCAAGCATTGTTGAAGGAGATGGACGAATGACCACGCAGAACGACGAGACCCACGAGACGCAGACCATCTCCATGAACTTCGATCTCCCGCATGCTCCGGCGAAGGTCTGGCGTTGCCTCACCGAGCCTGCGCTGCTCGCGAAGTGGCTCATGGCAACGGACCTCGTGCCCGTGGTCGGGAACGCATTCACGTTCAAGGCCGCGGCGGGGCCGTCGTGGGACGGGACCGTGAACTGCGAGATCCAGGAGGTAGAGGTGGAGAAGCGAATCCGCTACTCGTGGGGCGGCGGCGGCCTCGCGGGCACGGTCGTCACGTGGACGCTCACGCCGACGGAGAACGGCGGCACGCTCCTTCATCTCGAGCACTCGGGCTTCCGGCAAGACAAGGGGCAGGCGCGGTTCTTCGAGGGCGCAAAGTATGGCTGGCAGCTGATGGGCGGCCAGCGGTTGTTCGCGACGCTCGCGGAGCTGTCATGACTGCGCAGATCACCACGCACGCCCGCGGCAGCAGCGAGAAGAGCAACGGCGCGTCGAAGGGTCCGCGCTCGCGCCGCCTCTAGCTAAGGCGTGATCAGCACGACGCTGTAGCCGATCGCCCGCTTCGCGCCTTCGTTCGCGTACGAGTGCTTCTGGTCGCCCTGGAAGACGGCCACGTCACCCTCCTTCACGCGGAACGTCTGACCGGAGACGACGAGCGTGATCTCTCCGTCCTCCACCGTCAGGTACTCGCGCGTGCCCTGCGTGTGCGGCACGCCGATCAGGCGCGCGCGGGCTGGGAGGTCCATGCGGTCGATCTCCATGCCAGGGAGGGGGTCGGGGAGGAGCTTCTTCACCCTGGCGAGGCCGCGCACCTTCTCGCGCAGCGAGTCCTTCGGATAGAGGCGACACGTCGCGCGCGGCTCGGCGAGCAGCTCTTCGATGCTGACATTCAGCGCCTGCGCAACCTTGTGGAGCACGGACAGCGTGGGGTTCGCGCCGTACGACTCCAGGTTTGCCCAGGTGGCGCGAGGGATCTTCGCGAGCTTCGACATTTCGGCCTGCGTGGCGCCGCGCAGCTCGCGCAGGGTCTTCACGTTGCTTGCGAGGCGCTCCGCGAGTGGACCCCCGTTGCTCCCGAGCGCGGTTTTTTCATCGCCCATGCGCCCAGGGTGGCAGCTTGCCAATGTATTGGCAACGGTGATGCAGGATTGGAGCGGCGGCTCCACCATGAAGACCATGAGCACCTTGACGAACGCACGGGTCTTGTTGACGGGAGCGAGCCGCGGGCTCGGCGAAGAGCTTGCAGTGGCGCTCGCGCGGCGCGGAGCAAAGCTCGTGCTGGTTGCGCGCGGAGAGAAGGAGCTCGCGCGGGTCCGTGCGCGCATCGCGTCGGAAGGGGGCAGCGCCGTCGCGATCACGGCGGACGTGGCGGACATGGAGGCGGTGCATCGCGTCGCGGCGCAGGCCGCCGCTGCATTCGTGTCGGATGGGAAGCCTGGAGGCGTGGATGTCCTCATTCACAACGCGGGCACGCTCGGCCCGTCGCCGCTGGAGCTGATGCTCGACACGGACTGCGAGGACCTTGAGCGCGCGTTCGCAGTGAATGTTCTCGGCCCGTTCCGGCTCACCAAGGCGGTGCTCGGACACATGACGCTGATGGGGCGCGGGCTCACGGTCGCGGTGTCGTCCGACGCAGCGGTGAACGCGTACCCGACCTGGGGCGCTTACGGCGCCACCAAGGCGGCGCTCGAGCACACGATGCGAACCTTCGCGGCAGAGAGCGAGGGCTCCGGATTGCGGTTCTTGGTGGTGGACCCGGGCGAGATGGACACACGCATGCACGCAGACGCACTGCCCGCCGCGGACAGGAGCACGCTCACGCCGCCGCGCGTCGCTGCCGAGCGCCTCGCGCGGGCGATGGAGAAGGCGATGAGCGACGAGGCCACCTTCACGCGCGTGGAGCTGGGAGGCGCGTCATGAGAGAGGCGACCTGGAGAGAAGGAAGAGGCCGCGACGCAAAGATGCTCGTGGTCGACGGCACACGCACGGCCTCCCTCCGCGTGGGGGATCTCGACAGCGAGGTGCACGCAGGAGATCTCATCGTCCTCAACGACGCTGCCACGATGCCCGCGCTCCTCCGCGGACGAACTGCGCGCGGTGAGGAGGTCGAAGTGAGGCTCGCAGCGCACGCCGGTGACGGAGCGTTCGTCGCGGTGCTGTTCGGAGAGGGCGACACGTCGATGCGAACGGAGGAGAGAGCGGAAGCGCCGAGGGTGAAGGAAGGGGAGACGGTGAGGTTGAGGTCGAGGTCGAGGGGGAAGGGGAAGGTCGAGGTCGAGGTCGAGGTCGAGGTCGAGGTTGTGTCTGTCGACGTCGATCATCCCCGCTTGGTCACGCTGCGCTTCTCTGGCCGCGCGGAGGAGGCGATCTTTCGCTTCGGGATACCCGTGCAGTATGCATATGTTTCGCGACCGCTCTCGCTCTTCCATGTGACGCCTGCATTTGCGGCGGAGCCGTGGGCGTTCGAGCCCGCTTCGGCTGGGCTCACGCTCGATTTCCGGACGCTCGCGCGGCTTCGTGCGAAGGGCGCGGAGCTTGCGGTGGTGACGCATGCCGCGGGGCTCTCGTCGCTGGGGGAGCCGGCGCTCGACGCGCTCTTGCCGTTCGCGGAGCTGTCGCGCGTGACGGAGGCGACGGCGGAGGCCGTGCGTCGTACGAAGGCTCGTGGCGGACGCGTCTTCGCCGTCGGCACGACGGTGGTGCGTGCGCTGGAGGGCGCGGCGGTCTCGGGCCCTGCGATCCTCGCGGCGCGCGCGGGGCTCACGTCGCTGCTCGTGGGTGAGGAGCGCGCGCTCGGCGTGGTCGATGTCGTGCTCACGGGCGTGCACGTGCCTGGTGAGAGCCACCACGAGCTGCTCGCTGCGTTCCAGCCGCGCGACGTCCTTGGCGCCGCGTGCGAGCGGGCCGAGCAAGATGGCTTCCGCTCCCACGAGCTGGGCGACACGATGCTGGTCTACGCGAGGAATCGCGGGGCCCGCACGCGCGCGGAGCCTTCGCTGAGGCGTGCGTCGTGACCACGGGCCGCCTGGCTCCGTCAGAGTCGCTTGACGCGGGAGGGCAGGCCTTGTTAAGGAAGCGGGCTCACTTTCCGACTTAGCTCAGTTGGTAGAGCAGGCGGCTGTTAACCGCCGGGTCGCAGGTTCGAGTCCTGCAGTCGGAGCCAGAGTTTCCTCGGAAGCCCGCGCAGTTGCGATGGCAGCGCGGGCGAAACGTCTCGGACGGACGGACAAATCGTCACAGCTCGTGACGATTGGCGGGTCGATTGGACCGGTCTTCGTGGATGAAACGTCACGCTCGCGGACGACCAGCGCGGTCACGGACAGGCGCGGCAGCGCGGCCTCCGGCACGTTCCGCATGGCGGCGGTGTTCATCACGTATCGCATGTGCGTCTTCGGGTCCGAGTGAGCGGCGAGGTGCATGGCGTGCTGGACGTTCACGCCGGCTTCCGCGAGCGCTGTGTTGAATGCACGTCGGAACGAGTGGAAGTCGACGGGGAGCGAAACGGCCGTTTCGAAGTACAGCGGATCGTGTGGGTTCGGGGCGAGTTTCGTTCCTAGAGCCTTCCTTCCGAGATCGCTCCGTACGCCTCGGCCGGTTGCGGGGACATCGATGGGATCAGCGCGCATGACGCCAGCGACGAACAGCTCGCGCCTAAGGCGCTTCGCGTAACTGTTCAGGGGCTTCTTCTCCTCCCCCGCGCGCTTTCCTGCGCGGACGGGGAACACGGGGCCACCCGTGGGCTTGCCCGCGCGCTCCCACCAAGCGCGAAGAAACGGTGCGAGCACAGGCGGGATCGCGAGCGCCTGCGGCCTGCCCGTCTTCGCCCGCGGAATGAAGCATTCGGCAAACCGCGCGCGGTCGATCATCGTCCAGTCCCACCGGTGCAAATCGCCGGTCCGCATCCCGCCCTCGCAGCGCGCAACGAGGGCGAGCATGCGCAGCTCCAGATCGACGACGGGGCATGCGATGAAGATCGCGAACTCTTCGTCCGAGAGGATCACCCGCTCCTTTTGGACTTCCCGCATCCGTGGCATCCGGACCGCGTCCACGGGGTTGTGCTCGATCAGTTCGTCTGAGACCGCAGCTGCAAATAGACGGCGGAGCGCCCCACGCACGTGTCGAACGGTGGCGCGGCTGCGCCCAAGTTCGACCACGTCGTCAAGGATTCTTCGCACGTGCGCCGGACGAACGTCGCAAAGAGGAAGCCGGCCGATCGCGTCGAGCGCATATGTTTGAAGGTCGCCCCACTCCTTCTTCGCCATGCCTACGCCTTGCGCCGTCCGCTTCGCGAACCATGCATCGGCGAATTCACCGACACGCTCCGGCGCCCCCGCCGCTTCGGCAGCATCGAACGGATCGATTCCGCGAGCGAGTAGCTCATTCACGCGTGCGAGTTTCCGCTTCGCCAGCGCCTTATCCGTCGTGCCCAAGGAATAGAGGGGGCGCCACGTGGTCCCGTCGGCTTTGGTCTTGGTGACGCGCGCGCGCCAGATGCCGTCCGCACCAGGCGGGACGAGCGTTCCTGTCCGCGCGCGCGCCATAGCTACACCATCTCCGGTTGCATCGTGTTCCTCGTGTGCATGTGCTCACCACGTTCTAGCTTCACACTGCCTCCGGTGCCACGTCGCGAGCGAATGAACTCCCCCTGCAGGAGGCTCCGCCGAACCGTTTTTTGCGGAGATTCACGGTCGCCCTCGTGACAGAAGACGGACGCCAGGGACCACTTCGCGCTTTGGCGGCGCGGTCTTCGTCGCAAACTTCCCGCGTTGGTCCAGCCAAGCACGACACTCGTCCAGCGAATAGCGCGGGCTGGCGCCCACGAAACATGCGACCGGAGGACTTATCCGCGTGACGGTCGCAGGGCTCACGCCAAGCGCCTCTGCGAGACGTCGCTTGTCCAGCAGCTGTGCTGGTGCCGTGGGTGGCGCATGTGTGGCGAGCGCGGCCGTTACGGCCTGCTCCATCAGAGAGCGAAGCTCATCGAGCGTCATGGGGATCAGGACGACGGTGGGTGACGTCACCGCGTTGCCTCCCCCGCTTCGCGCCTTTGGGGAGCAGCCTGCGAGGGCGCCGCCGCCATATGGGCGGCATCGCCACAACGGATGGCCGTGGAGTCGAGCGCGCGTTGCCGACGAACCTGAAAGCGGCGCTCGCACCCGAAAAAAATCCGGCCTGGACGCTCGACTGGGGAGGCACGGCAACCCTCCGCAGTGGCCTGGTCTGAGCGCGCGCCAGCAATGTCACCGAGCTTGCCGCGGGAGCGCGCCGTGCGCCTGAATCGAATCATCTCTTGAGGTTTTCGATGCGCCTTTGACGCGTCAAGAGATTTGGAAAGGGACTGTTTCCGGGAACCTCTAGCGGCGCCACAATCGTGCGCAACCGTCGGGAAACCAATCGGTTCGCTCGCCAGCGGGCGAGGAATAGAGTCTCCGGCAGGCGAGCGACTGCTCGCACAACTGTCATACGTTTGTCTGACAATCGTATTCCCAACGGACCAGGCTAACCTCTCCCGACCAACCTGCTGTAGCGGCCGTTCCTGCGACGACGCTCTCGCTTGCCTACGCAACGGAGCGACGACCGCCACGGAGATTGGCGAGACCCTCGGCTATCCGAAGACGCGACGTCGGGATGGCCAAGCGAGGCCATCGACGTCGGTGGTCGACGCACTACGCGGTCGTCAGGCGAAGATGATCGTGTCGCTCCAGCGCCGACAGAAGCAGCGGAAGGAGTGGCTTGAGTCTCTTCCCGCAGATGCGGTCGCAGGCCTCCCAGAGTACAACCAGTGCCTCGCGCACGGCTTCGTCGTAGGCGCGAAGGCGCAGACGGCGTAGCCGCTCCAACGACGCAGGTGTCGCTCTCAAAAGCCGAATCGAATGCTTCCGGTGATAGCCGGTTACCGCGACGAACTCGTCCAGGATCCCGAGCTTGCCGGCTCTGTCAGCTGCGCGGTAGCGCTCACCGATCGCCCGCACCAGCTCCCGCCGCGCATCCACGCTGATCGTCTTCGCCATCTTCGCTTGGGGGGTCGTCGCGTAGCACGTGCGTGTGGCCAAGCGGCACGACCGCGAGATCGCCGCCGGAGAGCGCCATGTCCGGCTCGTTCGTACCGTCCACACCGAGCCATGCACTGCCGCGCACCACGTAGTGGAAGCGGACGCAGCTCGGTCTTCCCGCGAACGTGAGGCCCCACGGCGCGCGTCCGCTCGTGAAGGCCCAGCACGTCTGCTGCAGCCGGACCGGGGCGAGAACTGCGCTCAGAGCGTCCATCGAGAGCACCCCTTGGGCCCGGCCTCCAGGCAGCGCGTCGGCGAGCCACCACTCGGCTACCTGACGCGTCTACGCATGCAGAAGGCCGCGATCCTGCTGCGCGAGGAGCGACGCTCGCAAGGGCCTCGCACCTGACGGGCTACGCATCAGAGGCCTCGTTCAGCCACGCGTTCCGCCAGTGGTCCGGAGTAGCGCCCGGCGCGTGGCGCAGGAGGCTCGTAGCGGAGTAGCGGATGCGCCACGCCTTCTTTCCGCGCTCCAGCTCCCAGGCCCACGCTCTCCGTTGGGCCCGAAGCGCACCCCGGTGCAGTCGTGATGGAGCAGGTACTCGGCTTATGGCGATGGCAATTTTGCCTCAGCGGTCGGCCACGCGACCACGTTGTCGATCACGTGTGGATCTGCCAATATCGGCGTTCGATGACAGTCACGTATCAGCAACTGCTGGATCACATTCACGCGTGCGATGGCACCAATCCGCAGGGCATCATCCGTACTCTTGGCATCGACTCTTCTAACACTACTGCGGGATGTCGCGTGTGAGCGAGCGGCTCGTTCGGCGCCTGCGATGTAGCCCAGTGTCGTTTGTTTCTCACTGTGTCCTTCCATTCTATCGAGCGGGCCTTTCCATCGTGCAGATCGTGTCCATGGTGAGGGC
>JANXLV010000066.1 GCA_025355005.1 Myxococcales bacterium
TCGAGGTCGTCGTCTCCTACTCCTCGCCGTCCACGATCTTCTGCAGCCGGTTCACGGCTTCTGCTTCCCCGAGGACGATCAGCGTGGTCCCCGCTTCGATCACCATGTCGGGCTCGGGGTTGTACGTGAACTTCCTATCGACGCCCCTCACCGCGACGACCAAAAGCCTTGTTTCGCGCCGGATCGGGGCGTCTTTCAGCTGCACTCCGGCGAACTTCGAGCCCTCGCGGACGACGACCTCGGAGAGGCGTAAGGCCTTGTCCTTGTCGCGCAGCATCTGATCCATGAACTCGGTCACCTCGGGGCGAATGAGCTCGCTCACCATGCGGCGCCCGCCGATCATCGTCGGGTTGACGGTGGAGGTCGCGCCGGCCTTGAGCATCTTCGGGCCGGAGTGGTCGTCGATGATCTTCGCCACGATCCGCGCACGCGCATTGAGCGACCGCACGCTCAGCGTCACGAAGAGGTTGTCCTTGTCGTGCGTGAGCGCTGCGACCACGCCTTTCGCGGCGACGATGTTCGCGGCGATGAGCGTGTGATCATCGGTCGCGTCGCCGTGCACGTAGAGGAGCTTCCCCTCCGTGATCTCCTCGGAGATCTTGTTCAGGTGCGCCATGTTGGTGTCGATCACCACGAACGGGGTCTTCGTGGCATAGAGCTCTTCGATGACGTGCCGCCCAGTGGCGCCAGCGCCCGCGACCACGACATGATCCTTCAGGTTCTCGACCTGTTTTCGCATTCGACTTCTCCGTAGCGCTTGGCCGATGACGCCCTCGACGAGGAGGGCCGTGAGGTTACCTTGGACGTACGCCAGCGTTCCAACGCCGCTCACGATGAGTGCGATCGTGATCGGCCGCGCGCCGGGCACCTCGTTCATCTTGGAGAGCTCCTGGAAGCCCACCGTGGAGAGCGTGATCACCGTCATGTAGGCGCAATCGGCGAGCGTCCACCGCCCGTGCCCGACGATGTAGTAGCCAAGCGACCCCGCGCACACGAGGCTCATGAGCACGAGGAGCGCGTACAGCAGGCGCTTGACTGAAGCGTTCAAGCCGCGAGCGTAACTCAGTGGGCAGCTTCGCCGAAGAGATCATCGAGCGCGCACCGAAGCGTGGGAAACAGAAAGGCGAAGTTCGCCGCGTCGAGCTTCGCGGGCAGCGCGCGCTGGCCGGTGAGCACTGCTCCGCTCCGCTCTCCCAGCGCGAGCTTCGCCGCAAACGACGGCACGCGAAACAGACAGGGCCGGTGCAGCGCGCAGCCAAGGGTCTGGCAGAACTCGTCCATCGTGACGGGGTTTGGTGCGACCACGTTCACGGGGCCGGAGAGCGTGTCGCTGTCGATCGCGAAGAGAAGCGTGCGCACCGCGTCCTCGAGGTGGATCCACGGCATGTACTGGCGCCCCGATCCGATCGGACCGCCGAGGTACGCCTTGAACGCGGGAAGCATCTTCGCGAGCATGCCGCCGGCGCGCCCCAGGACGAGCCCGGTGCGCGGATGCACCACACGCACGCCCGCGTCGGCCGCAGGGTTCGCCGCGCGCTCCCACTCCACGCAGATGCGCCCGAGCTCGTCGGTGCCTGACGCGGTGGACTCGGTGCACGGCGTGTCGTCGGCCCGCATCCCGTAGTAGCCAACGGCGGAGCCGCTCACGAACACCTTCGGCTTCTCCTTCGACCTGGCCATGGTGCGAGCAAGGATGTCGGCGGGCACGACGCGGCTGCGCTCGATCTCGCGCAGTCGCTCCGGCGTCCAGCTCTTGTCGACCACGCCTGCTCCCGCGAGATGAACGACCGCATCCGCGCCGTCGAGCTCGCGCGTCCAGCTGCCGTCGTGCTCCGGCGTCCACTCCGCGAAGCGAACGCGGGTCTCCGCCGGGCCCACGTTGCGGGGCTGGCGCGAGTCGCGGGAGTCGCTGTGGCCCCCTCGCGTCAGCACCGTGACGTCGTCGCCTCGCGCGGCCAGAGCGCGCGAGAGCGCCTGTCCGATGAAGCCCGTTCCGCCTGTGATGACGACTTTCACAGCAACTCTGATGCACGTGGTTGTCCCACCGTTGTGGGTCAGGTACCATCCTCGGGTGACTCGCGCACGCGCTTTGCTGTTCACCCTGGTTCTGATCGGCACTGTTTCCGCCGCAATCTCCACGGGCTGCCACGCGCCCACGGTCCAGGAGGCAGAGCAGAAGGGGGACGTGGCTTTCCTGGATGAGGCAAGCTCGGGAGACGCAGTTGCTGCGCTTGGGCGCCTCGCGGACACAAACCCGGCGGCGCGTGCCGCCCTCGCGAAGCGCGCGGAGTCCGACATGAACGTCTACCTGGCGGCCTGGGCGGCCACGCTTCGCGGCGCGCCATGGGGTGCGGAGATGCTCCGTCAGGGCCTGGCCGATCCGGCCAGAGCTGGGCTCGCAGCATCCGCGCTGCCGCGCCGGGACATTCGTGTCGCGCCGTTCGTCACGGACCTGGAGCAGTCGATGGTGCGCCTCTCGTCGTCGCTGCAGGGCGCGGTGATCGCCGCGGTGCTCTCCAGCATCGGGCCAAGTGCACACGCCGCAGTCGAGCGCCGCCTCGTGGATCCGCACACACGCGGCGCGATGTGCCAGGGCCTCTCCAGCCCCGACGCATCGGGCGACGCAAAGTCCACGTTGCTCGCAGTCCCCAGTGAGGCACGCGACAACGCGTCCTGCGTCTCGACCGTCACCGCGCTCGCGAAGACCGACGAGGTCGTGCTCGGTTGGCTCGCGACCGCCGCCGAGCCGGGCCTCCTCTCCGTGGCGGCAAAGGGAGATCTCCCCTGCCCCCGGCTCACCACCGTGTGGCAGCGCGCGCTCGCGGAGCGACCGAAAGAGACCTACGGCGCGCTCGCCGTCCCGCTGTCATTCGCGCTGAAGCGCTGCGCACACGAGCTCGACCCCGCGCTCTCCGCGTTGCTCTTCCAGGCGCCGGCGGCGCGTGCATGTATAGTACAAGCAATTGATCCGATCGGCGCGGAGACCACGGAGCTCAAGGAGACGTGCAAGACGCTCCCCCTTGCCACGCGCGGCGGCGACAACCGCACGCGCGAGCGCGCGCAGGACACGATCGAAAATGCCTGCAAGAACGTCCGTCAGTAGGTCTCCCCGCCCAGACCCGAGGCGCCACGCGACACCGCCGAACGATTTCTTGGTTTTTTTTGGCTACCCTTTGCGCTCGCGGTCGATAGGGGAGGATGACCATCAAGCATTCTCGCTCGCTCATGGCTCGCCTGGGCGTCGCCAGTGTTCTTTGCCTCTCCGCTTGCGCGACCCAGAGCGCGAGCTCGGAGGCCCCACCACCCGCACTGAGCTGGTGGATCGAGGACTCCACGAGCCGAGACGTCGTTACCACCGCGACATCCGTGGATGCAGCGGGCAACGTCGTCATCGGAGTGTCGCGCAACACGGGCGTAACGGAGGTCGCGCGCTATGACAGCTCCAACGGCACGACCTTCGACGTGACGGTAGCGCTCCCGCATTCCGGCTACGTCAGGAGCATCTTCGCTGCGAGCGGCGGAGCCACCTACGCCACCATCGATGGGACGGCGCTCTGGGAGCAACTCGTGAAGCTCGATGCGTCAGGTAAGGTGGCGTGGTCCGTGACACCTGCGTCCGGCAAGTCCATCCGCGCAGTGCGCGAGCTTCCGAACGGAGACATCGCGATCATCGTCCAGCAGATCGGAGGCACGTCAGAACCTGTCGCGATGCATCTGTCAGCCGGGAGTGGCGCGAAGGTCTCGGCGGTCGCGATAGCGCTGCCTCACGCAACCGCCTTCGCTATCGCCACCGACGGCAGCATGGCGTTCGCGGGGGACTTTACTGCACCGATCGCCGCAACCGGCCAGTCACCGGCGGGAAACGTCGACCACTATGTCGCGAGCGTCGACGCGAGCGGAGGCATCACCTGGGCCGTCTCTGAAGGCGGTGACCTTCATCTCGTGATCGAGGCGCTCGCTTTTCTCCCCGATGGCTCGATCGCTGCCGGCGGGGAAGTGTTCTCTGGCGACCTCGAGGGCGGCCAAGCATTCGGCACTGATCTTGGTGGCAGCGCACCGTTCATTGCGGCCTTCTCCGGGCAGGGCGACGTCAGGTGGGTCACGCGTACCGATGCCGGGTCTTGCAGGATCGACGCCGAGTCGTTCTCGGTGGGGCCCAACGGCATCGTCGTCGGCCTGACGCCTGCCTCGACGCTCGACAACAACTCACTCGCCCTCGTGGGATTCGATGGCAAGCTGCGCTGGAAGATGCCCCTCAAAATGGACATCCTGTCCGTCGCCGCAGCTCCGAATGGAACTTACTACGCCGGTGGTGTCGTTCATGGTGTGCTGACCAAGCAGGTCCAGGGCAACCAGCAGGGCATCCTCACGCAGTGGAAGTGATGAACGAAGCGGCGCGCGGCTGCTGGAGCGAGCTGTCCTGACGAACCTATTTCACGACGCGGAGATACGGCGGCAGCTCGCGCTTCGGTGAGCGCTTGCCCGGCGGCGAGCTCCCCGGCGTGCGGGGGCCAGCACCCGTGGGAGCGCTGGGTTGGCCTGCGGCTGCGGGCTTCGCGCTTCCATGGTGGTCCTCACCCTTGGATTTTTCGCTTGGCTTCTCTTCGGTGCGGCGGTCGTCGGCGGCGGACCGACCGCGTGCATCTTTGCCGGGTGCCGGCGCGTTGTGGCGCCCGATCTGCGTGGGCTTGCTGGGCTTGCTCGGCTTCCCGTGCCCATCACCGTCACCCACCTTGAAGAGCGTGGGCTTGTCGCTGTCGTCGCGCTTTCGGGCTGGCGACTTGCTGTTCCCGCCGCCCGCGCGCTTGCTCGGGCGCTTCGGATCGGCGCTCGGGCTCGACACGAGCGACATCTGCGGTCGCTTGCGACCACCAGCGATGCCAGTAGGACCGCCCGTTCCACCCGGCGGGGGCGCCGCGGGACTGCCGTCGGTCTTGCCGTCGTCCTTCTGAGGAGACATCTCGCGCGCGATCTCTTGCGGCACGTCGTCCGGCCAGACCATGCCGCGACCGTCCTCGCCGACGAGCGCGAAGATTCCGGACCACGGCACCACGCAGTGGAAGAGCGAGCGGTTGAAGCTGAGCGTGCACGACAGGCCCTGGTCATCCAGACGCAGGTCCGGAATGGGCACCGCCATGTTCAAGCCGATCTGCAGGACCAGCCGCGGCTGCTTCTTGAAATGCATCGGCACGACGACGCCCAAGCCTCGTGGGTCGAGGTGCACGAAGACACTGGCGCGCTCGAGGAGCGCCAGCGCGACATCTTTCTTCGGCGGCAGGATCTGTGACATCGTCGGCGCTTCGAATCCGAGCATACCAAAAAAAAGTGTTTTGCACGCTCCTCGCTACGCCATCGATTCCAGAGCTCCGTCCCTTCGTGGCCGAGGGGGTGTTCGACGGCTTCGGCCATGCACCCCTCTCGACCCTCACGTGGGGGCGCCCGGACGAGCGCGCGCACCAGCCAGGGTTCGTCGCTTTCGATGGGACCACGCCGATCGACGGGGGAAATCCCGCGCGCATGGTCTTCGTGATGCATGCAGAGTGCACCTTTTTGCCGCGTGAGCTGGCGTCACTGCACGCGCTGGGCATGGGCCTTCGCGACGAATGGGCGCTCGCGCCCTACGGCATCGACGACGCCACGGACGCCTTCTTCGAACGGCGCCTCGTGCCGAAGGACTTCCTCTGGCTGGCCGCCGACAACCTGAACGCCCTCGTGTGGGGCCTGCACGACTGGGCGCACTTCCACAACCATGGTCCGTTCGAGGAGCGAGCGATGACGGAGCTGCAGTGCGACGTGTCCGCGCTCGTGTGGCTGCTGATGAACCGCGATGCCATCGGCCTCGCAGGCGACGCTCTCGACCGCGTGATCGCACAGATGAAGACGATCTCGAAGGCGCGCTTCGAGTCCGAGGGCAAGCCCTTCACCGCGCCCTACTTCGATCGGCGCGAGCTCGAGAAGCTATGCGTCGCCCACGTGGTCGAGTAGCTGCGCCACGCGACGTAGTAGATCGGCGTTCTCGAACGGCTTCTGCAGGAGGGACTCGCGGGTCATGGCGCGCGCCTCGTCCGGCAGCGCGCCGGGTGCGAAGCCAGAGACGAAGAGCACCTTCGCTGGGATGCGCCGCTCGGCAAAGCGCTGCGCCAGCTCCGGCCCCGTCATGCCCGGCATCATGATGTCCAGCACGACCAGGGCGATGTCGTGCTTCTTGGTCTCCATGATCTCGAGCGCGTCCGTTCCGCCGGTCGCGGCGAACGTGCGATAGCCCGCGCGCGTGAGGACGCGGATGACGGAGTCGCGCACGAGCTTGTCGTCGTCCACGACGAGGATCGCGTGATCTCCGCGCGGCAAGCCGTGGATGAGCGACGTCCCGCTCGGTCGCTCGCTGACGTGGCGGATGGCATTCGGCGAGGGCGGCAGGTGGATGTGGAACGTGGTGCCTCGGCCGACCTCGCTTTCGACGGAGATGTATCCCGCGGAGTGCTTCACGAAGCCGTAGACCGTGGTGAGGCCAAGGCCAGTGCCGGACCCCACAGGCTTCGTCGTGAAGAACGGGTCGAACACCTTGGCCTTCACCTCGGGCGGCATGCCGGTACCCGTGTCCATGACGTCGATCGCGACATAGTCGCCCGTCCTGGGAGCGCCGCGACGCACGGCATCTTCGTCCAGGACGACCTCGCGCGTGGTGATGGAGATCTGCGGGTCCCGACGCGCCCCCATCGCGTCGCGGGCGTTCAGGACCAGGTTGACGATCGCCTGATCGAACTTCGCGCGGTCCGTGTGGACCGTGGGAAGGTGCCGGGCGAGACGCACGTCGATGCGGACACTCGCGCTGACCATGCGCTGCAACATGGGCAACAGCTCGTTCAGCGCCACATTGACGTCGACCTCGGAGAACGAGGCGGGCTGGTGACGAGAGAACGAGAGCAGCTCCTTGGTGAGGCGCGCGGCCCGTCCGGTCGTCTGCGAGATGATCACGAGCTCGTCGGTGATCCGATCGAGATGGTCGCGGTCGGCGATCGCGGCGATGGCCTCGGTGGAGGCCTTGATCACGGTGAGCATGTTGTTGAAGTCGTGCGCGACTCCGCCGGCCAGCTGGCCCACGGCCTCCATCTTCTGCGCCTGGAGAAGGTGTGCCTGCATCTCGGCGCGCTCGGAGAGGAGACGACAGATCTCGATCGCGACCGGGATCTGCAACGACACGAGCTCGATCACCTCCCGCTCGTCGCGGCTCCACGGCGCCTCGACCCCGCGGCGCTCAAAGCACACCGCGCCCACCGGCGCGTCGTAGAGGAAGAGAGGAAACACGAGCGCGCGCTTCGGGTCGACCGAGCCGCCAACGCCATACAGGCTCTCGGCGCGCGGCGGCCACGGCTCGCCGGTAGCGCGGACGCGGCGCAGGAGCTCGTCGCGAAGTCCGCCGTTCTCGGCCGGCGAAGCGTTCGCGCCAGACCGCGTCCGCACCAGGCGGAGCTCCGGCGTGGCCGCATCCGCATGGAACCAGAGCGTGGCGCGCTCCGCCTCCAGATCGCGGACCAGATTGTCCAGGATGATCTCCGCTTGCTCGCTGGGGCGCATGCCCGGCTGCGCGGCGCCCACGACGTTGAGCAGCGACGCGAGCTGGCGCTGCGCCCGCCGGGAGGCGGACTGTACGCTCGAGCGAGACTCGTTCGATCGCGGCGTGGCGTCGGCGGCGGGAAGCTGGAACTCCTCCCGGATCATCTTCGCGCGGACCACCGCGCCTTGATCCGGCGCGAGAAGAAGCGCGATCCGCGCCTGATCCCGCGCCGCGTCATCTCGTCCCTGCTTCTTGAGCATGTGGGCGCGTGCCCGCGCGAGCGCCGAGAGCACCCACGAGCAGTTCGTCTCGTGGGCGAGCTCTTCGGCCTCGGCGAAGAGCTTGCGTGCCTTGCGTTCGCGCCCGGCGAGCCGCGCAAGGTGCCCTTCCGCGAGAAGCGCGTGCACGCGTAGCGGAGGGAGCTTCGCGGCAGCGCGAAGATCCGCGATCGCCTTCTTCAATGCAGGCAGGCGGAGAGCGCGCTCCGCCTCAGGCGCGCGCAGCATGGCATCGATCCGTGCATGGCCCGCCGACACGAAGTAGTCGCTCATGAGCAGGTGCGTCGAGCCGGGCGAAAAGCCCTCGCGCTCGAACGCGCTGGTGAGTGCATCGAGCCGCGTGGGGACCTCGCCCATCGCGACGAGCGTCCGGAGGCGCGGCCCCCAGCATTGCATGTGCAGGAATCCCCGACCGGTCTCCGCCCATTTGCATGCGGCCTCGTAGCGCGAGACGAGCCACGGATCGTCGTCGAGCGGCCGGCCCGCCTCCGCCAACGTCGCGCGCGCGCGCAGCACGATGAACGCGGAAAACCCGGCAGGCACGTGATGGTTGCGGCGAAGGCGTTCGACGGCGAGGAAAATCGCGGATTGGCTCTCCTGCGCGCGCCCCTTGAGCCAGTGGCCGGTCTCGAGGCTCGTCGCCATGAGGCAGTAGTCGTTCAGCTCCAGCCAGTGACCGTGCTCATCCATGCACGTCTGGAAGAGCCGCATCGTTCGGTCGAAGTCTCCGGTGAGGCTTGCTGCCACGCCCTCCAGCTGCAGGCAGAACGTGTGCGTCGCGGGGTCATGCAGCTCCCGCGACATCGCCTTTGCCGTCGCGAGCTGCTCCGCCCCGGACTCCACCCGGCCCACCGCGGTGGCCACCACCCCCACCATCGCGTGCGCTCTCGCGCGCGCGCGACAAGGCGGAAGGCGGGCCGCGAGCCGGCGCGCGCACAGGGCGCTCTGCACCAGGAGCAGCGGCTTGCCATACTCCATGCCGAGCCGTGCGCACTGGTAGTAGAGCTCGCAGAGCAGCTCGAGCTCTGACCGGCCGCGCCCCCCGTCGCCATTCGAAACGCGCGCGGACAGCTCGCCCACGGCGAGCGCCGCAAAGCCGATGGCGGCGCCGACCGGCGTCTCGGACGGGCTGCGCGCGGAGAGTGTGGCGAACGCGCGATCGAGCGCTTCCTGGGCGGCCCGCTCGCAATCGGGCTCCCCACGAGTCTGATGGACCCAGGCGATCCGCCCATGCAGCGTCGCACGCGTCAGGCGATCGTCCGCGATCTCCAGTGCCGCGGCGAACGCGCGGGCGCTCGCGTCGAACGCCCCAACCCGGAGCGCGGCATCACCGCGGCGCGTATGAAATGTGGCGTCGAGCGTGAGTCCGGCCTGGGCAGCGACGCTCTCCTGGAGGTCGAGATAGCGAAGCGCCATCTCGTTGTCGAAGCGCTGAAGAACGGCATCCGCGGCCCTGGCGGCGGCGTTGAAGACCGCAGCCGGCGCGCGTTCGAGCTCGCCCTGACGATAGTGGTCGGCGCGCGCGCAGAGGGCATGAAGATCCGTGCATGGCCCGGCATCGTACGTCTCGGCGATCTGCTGGTGGAGCGCACGAAGCGCAGCAGGCGGGAGCCCGGAGATCAGGAGCTCGCGCAGCGTGTCGTGGACGAAGCGATGACGCCCGACGCTCTCGCGCTCGAGCAGCCCGTTGCGGCGTCCGTCGTCGAGCGCGTAGTCGAGATCGGCGAGCGAGAGCCCGAACAAGCGAGCGAGCATGGCGTCGTCGAACGTGGACCCGAGGGCCGCAGCGGCGTCCATCACCTTGCGCGATGCCGCCGGCAGTGCGGAGAGGCGACGCTGGAGCAGCGATATCGACCCGTCCCCTAGCTCGATCCTGTCGACCCGCTCGGCATCGAACTGCCATCCTCCTGCCTGCGGTCGCACGGCGCCCACGTCGAGGAGCCCGCCGAGCAGCTGGAGGACCCCGAGCGGCGTGCCGTCCGCGAGCGAGGAGACCCGGCTGACGAGGGTCTCGTCGGATATCACGATGCCCAGGTGTGTTGCCACGAGCGCGCCTACCTGACCGAGCGAGAGCGCATCGAGCTCCATGCCCGTCATGCGCGCCGGCGGGAGCGTCCGTATGAGCTCCGCTGCCGCGCTTCCGTCGATCTCGGGCCGCGCGCCGAAGACCAGGAGCGAGCTCGTCTCGTGCACCCGATATGCGAAGCGTGCGAGGAGCTCGCGGCTCACCGGATCGATCCATTGCAGATCGTCCACTACGAGGTGCATGGCGCCGCGGATGCGGCACACGCGCACCAGCACCTCCGCCATCGCTTCCGCGAACGCATCGGGGCTGGAGACCAGGTCGCTCGCGCGCGAGCCGCTTGTCTGGATCTCGTCCAGACTCGGCGCGCACAGCGCGACGAACGCCGCGAGCTCACCCGCGGCAGCCGTCCGCAGCGCCGCGAGTCCGGCGGGCTCGGATGCGATCGAGACGAGGACGTTCTGCGCCGTTGCGAGCGCTGCGTCTCCAGGGCGGCAGCGCACAGCCACCACCTGCGCTCCGTGATTGCGGAGGCGGGCCGCGAACGACGCGAGCAGATGCGACTTGCCGGAGCCCGGAGCCCCGCGGACGAGCGCAACGGAGCCGCCCTTCTTTTCGGTGGCAGTGGCGAGCTTCTGCAGCGCGCCGAGCTGCCGCTCGCGGACCGCACGCAATGGCTCGCGTGGCGTGGCGACATATGCGCTGGCGCCAAGCGGCGCGTTCTCGGCGCTGAGGAGGTGGAGGTCTTCCTCGAGCGCGCGCGCGTCGGGATAGCGCGCGTCGGGAGAATCCGCCGTGAGGTCAGCGATGACCCGCGCCATGCCGGGCGTGAGCGCGCTCTTGTCGTTGCCGAGGCACTCCAGTAGCACCATGCCGAGAGCGTAGAGATCGGTGCGGCCATCCACACGCGGCGGACTGCGGAACTGCTCGGGCGCTGCGTAGCGCGGGGTTCCGGCGGGGCTCTCCGACCCACGCGCGAGAAGCTCCACGGGAGCCGCGAAGCCGAAATCGACGAGGCGCACCGCGCCGCTGCGCTCCACGATGATGTTGCGCGGCTTCACGTCGCGATGGACGAGCCCGGCGTCGTGCACGGCGGCGAGCGCGTTCGCGAGCGTCAGCGCCAGCTCGATCGCGGCCGCGTCGCCGAGGGGACGGAGCGCAACACGCTCCGCGAGGGTCTCGCCCTCCACGAGCTCCAGCGCCAGGTAGGGGACATCACTGGCCTCCCCCACCTCCAGCACGGCAGGCAGCGCCGAGTGGCGGACACGCGCGAGCGCAACGGCCTCGCGGTAGACCCATCTCACCCATCGGCCGCGGGTGCGCGGAACCTTGACCGCGCAGGGCAGATCACGGATGCGGGCTCGATAGACGGTGGAGTGAGCTCCGTGACCGAGCTCCTCGCCGAGCTCGACGCCAGGTATGCGCGGAGGTGAATGCAACGGACCGTCCATGGTACGCCGGTTTCGATCGTTCGTCAGTCCGCCCTACCGCTCTTCAGGTCAGGGTCAGGCCACCGGATGAGCTGGTCGCAAGAACGGAACATCACCAAACGCGAGCGGCAAGGCCGCGTCACACACCGCCTTCACCACCGCGAGGCCTGCGGGCAGCCAGTCCGGCGTGAGCGAGACGAACCGTACCTCGTTGCTCGCGAGAGAGGCGCGCGCTCGCGCGGCAGCAGGATCGAAGTGCTGGCCGCTCAGCCAGGCACGAAGGTGCTCGTGGTGAGGGCGATACTGGAAGTGCTCCAGATGGTGCATCGGCGTGGGCCCGACGGGCGGCGGCGACGACGGCACGGTCTCACCCCACAGGAAGGAGAGCGACTGAAGCGCTTCGGTGAGTGCGGCGGCGAACGCGTCTGCGATCCCCGGCCTTGCGGCGAAGCCCATCGCCAGCGGCTCGTCCTCGCGAACCGGAAAACCAAACACCCCGATCACGTCGGCCTCTGGCGCGAACGGCGCGCGACCCAAGTGATGTGCTTGCCATGAATATCCAGCGCTCTGACGCAAGACGCACGCGTCCTTGTCGATAGGGATCGGCGCTGGCCGACTCTCCCCGCACCACGAGCGAAGGACGCAGTCGCGCTCCGAGAGCTCCCAGCGGGCGCGAAGTGCTGCTCGACGGAAGCTCTCATGGAGCGCGACGCCATTCGACCGCGCATAGCGAAAGCGGAGTGGCTCGGCGCTCTCGAGGAACAGGCGCTCGGGCGAGATCTCGGAGACGACACGCCCTCCCGCTGTGAGCAGCGGACGTGCTGCACCGCTCTTGATCGCGTCGAGCGTGGCGACGCGCTCCAGCAGCTCGAAATGTGCGCGCTCCGCTTGCGTGGGGTCGGTGCCAGCCGCAGACCCCGTGATCGTCTCGCCGGACGGTGCGACGACGGACACGCCTGCACGATGGAGCGCCATGCCGTCCGCCACGACGAGGTCACGGACCCACTCCGGCTCGCCGAAGCCGTCAGGCAGCTGCGATATGTTTTTCGCTGCCGGCGCTTTGCTCGACATCTTGCACCGCGGGAGTGGAGGTGACCTCGAGACAGAAAGCGTCGAACTTGAGCATCGAGCTCGTCAGCGCATCGCGCATCGCGGGTAGCTTCGAGGGATCGCCCACGAGGCTGTCGATCTCGTCGAGCGCCTCGGCGACGTGGTCCTTGTCGAGCTCCGCGTGATTACCGACTACCGACATGACGGTCTTCGGTATTCCACAGCGCGTCTCCAGGAGCCCGAGCCACTCGGTTCCCATGAGGACGATGAGCTGCTCCGCAAAGAGGATGTAGGCGAGATAGAGCGCCGGATCTTTTTCGATGAGCGCCTCGATGTGGAGGATGAGCCCCGCCATGGATGGGACGACAGCATCCGGAGCGACCACGCCGGTCTTCTTCGCGAGCCCCTCCCGGTCGCGCGCGGCCCATGCATCGTGCCCCGCTTCCTCTGCAAGCTTGTGATCGAAGTGCCTGGCGAGGGCGAGGTCTCCCCGGGCCTCCGCCGCCTGACGAGCCTTCACGAGATGAATGGGCGTGTGAATGACCAGCTGGTGGACATTGGCGAGATATTTGGCAATCAGTGGAGGAGACATCGTTCCATCCATCGCCTTCGTGAACAACGGATTAGCCACGCGACACTCGGACGCGTAGCCCAGGATTCGATCGCTCAACGCTTCGCCAATCATAGATTCCTCCGACAGCTCGACGGCTCGACAGCGCGACAGCTCAGCAAATAGGGCCGAATCAGCGGGCGGGTCCGGTAGAGGACCACGCCCGCCATTCAGGGTTCAGCGGGAGCGACAGGGCTCCTCGAATGCTAGGGAAACGCCGATCTCGACGAGATCAACGCAGTATCAAAAACAGCCGGTGGCGAACTTCTTCATGTGGTCCTCCTGTGGTATGAAATTGCGGTTTCGGTCATCGTGGCGTCACACAGAACTGCTGCAAAAATGCACTCTTCGCATCCTCACGAAAGAGCTTCGTCTGACGGAGCATGAGCCCCCAGCGCTCGGAGTTGGTGGTGCCCGTCACCATCCACTCCAGCCCGTGGAGGATCTTCTGTACTGCCAGGTTCGAAGGCGCGGTGTCGGCCTCCATCCTCGATACCCCCGCCGCAATCAAGGGCTCGTAGATGCGTTGCACGAACCTGGTCATGATGTGCCTGTTCCGCTGTTCGGGCAGGAACGCAGTGGTCCGCACGTAGTACGTTGACCAGTCCGTTGGATGGGCGATCATCACACCGAAGGGCCGACCCTCGGCACGAAACAAGAATACGTCGGACATCTCCGTGAAACGCCTCTTGGCGTCCGTCATCGGCTCATGGAAGAACCTGACCTGTTGATCGGCGGCCCCGAAGATCTTCCCGTAGTGCTCGGCGATGAACGGCATGGCGTCGGCGAGCGTCCCGCTGACGACCTCCGTTTCGTCGAACTGCCACGGCAAGATCTCCCGCCAATCCAGTCCCCAGATCTGCTTGGAGAGTGGCGACCTGCGGATCTCGGACGTGTCCTGGTCCGGCGTCCATGGAACGCCTACCGGTGCTTGACTCATGTGGTGCTGACTCCTCTGCGCACAACGAGTGGCCAATAGCGACTGCAGTGCTCCAGCGGCAGGCGGAGCCAAACGGCGTCCCCTCTCTCCGGCACTCAACTGCATATCGACGCATCCGAATGAATGCGAAGTTCGCGAACGACACAACGAACTAATGTTGACTATGAGTCAAAGCCGACCGCACGCAACGCAGAACCACGAACGATTCGTCGATTTCTCCACAGGCCATGCGGCTCTAGCCCAAGACGTCACGGTCGGGATCGTGCTCTGGCCCACGACATACTCGAACACTTCGTGCGCGGATCAGCGCAGATGAGCGCGGATGGCGCTTTTTGACGTCAACGGGACGCGAAGATGATCGCCAGGACGGTACCGATCAGCGCACCGACGGCGATCATGATGAACACCGTACGCTTCGTCTTGCCCCCACTGTCGGGCGGAGCCGTCACCCTGCGCCCGAACTGCGAGCCGTCGCGGTCCGAGCTGGTGATGCGCAGCGAGTTCTCGATCCGGATGGGCGCGGACACGACCGGGGCCGGCGGCATGATGCTCACGGGGCGGTCGGGGAGCAGCGGCGCGACGTCCGCGTCGGCCTTTGCGAAGGCCAGGAGGTCTGCGGCCAGCTCTTTTACCGAGTCGTGGCGGTCGGCGCGGTCCTTCGAGAGGCACCGGTCGACGATCGCCTGCAGCCCTTCCGGCACGTCCTCCGCGAACGTGGACATGGGCGGGGGCTGATGGATGGTGATGTTGACCAGCGTCTGCGCCGCGGTCTCGGCGCGAAACGCGCTGCGCCCGGTCACGAGCTCGTAGAGGACGGCGCCGAGCGACCAGATGTCGGTGCGTTCGTCCAGGAGCTCGCCGGACAGCTGCTCGGGAGCGAGGAACGCGGGGGAACCCGTGCCCTCCGCGAACTGCGCGGCACCATCGACCGGCAGCGGCTTCACGCGAGCGAGCCCGAAGTCGAGCACCTTGATGGTCGCCTTGCCGTTCGCGTCACGCGCCAGGAACAGGTTCGTGAGCTTCAGATCGCGATGGAGGACGCCCGCGGCGTGCGCGACCGCCATGCCCTCGCACGCCTGGCGCACGAAGTCGGCGGCGATCGCAGGTGCGACCTTCTCCTTCAGCTGCAAGAGCGCATCCAGGTCCACGCCGTCCAGCCACTCCATCGCCAGGAACGGCTCCGGGCCGTCCTTCGGGGACACGGCGAGCACCTTCGCGATGTGCGGGCTGGTGAGCTTGCGGACCGCGTCGGCGTCGTCCACGAAGCGACCGAACGCGTCGGGGTCGTCTCGGATCTCCGGCTTCAGCAGCTTGAGGGCGACGCGCGTGTTGGAGGCGACGCGTTGCGCCCGCGCGACCACGCCGAGCCGCCCTTCCGCGATGATCTTCTCGATCTTGTAGGCGCCAGCGACGAACTCACCGACGCGGGAAGCACCGCGCTGCGACGGCGTGGCCTCTCCGGACCCCTGCTCCTCGTTCACAGGATGACTCTACCGGAAGACAGGGCCAGTCCAGAAGGTTTTGACCATCCGGCCTCCACGGTCGCGCTCGCGCTCGCGCAGACGGGGTTGCGGCGGCGCGCACTTCGACCTAGGTTTGAGGTGACCTTTCTCCCACTCGGGGGCGATCGGTTTCGACGGAGACACTCGACCATTTTGCTGCGTGCCATGGATCCGCGAGCCCATGCAAAACTCGCGGGACGTTAATTGCGAACGACAACGCAATCGTTCTCGCAGCCTAAAAAACTGTAGAACCGTCCAAGGGAAGGGTCCGCCAGTACCCTCCTGCGGGCGTGACCAAACTGGATAGCCGAACCTCGGATCACCGGGGGCAAGGCGAGATCAAACAGGTGACTAACCCGTTGACTAGGTCGCTAGCCATCGCGCCAGCGGGTGAAATAAAAGGTTAGATACGCACGTAGACGCAGGTGGAAGAGGTTTTCGGACCCGGGTTCGATTCCCGGCGCCTCCACAATCATTCCCACTAGTTGACTGTGAAGTGGACCCCAAAGTGGACCCGTCGTCCGGGAATGGCGACGGGTCTGCGGGGCCATCGAAGGGCAGTGCGGGGAAGGGTGTGCCGAATCGCCCGCGGCGATCCTGGACCTCTTTCGCGTAGTCCAAAGTTGTCGCAATCGACAAATGTCCGGCCTCACGCTGCACGGCCTCGGCGCGGTCGCCAGCGAGGAATCGCCACGTGATCCCCGTGTCCCTGAGGCTGCGCCAGTCGATCTCGATGTGCGTCGCGGTCTCCACGAAAAACTCCGGTGCGTCGATCTCGGCGACCGTGAGGAACTGACGATAGAGCCGCGCGTGTGTCTTGTGGTTCGTGTCCGCGATGATCGGCACCACTCGATCCGCGGGCTTGCTGGCGCGGGCGATGCGCTCGAGCAACGGCATCAGGGACGGCGGGATCGTCACCGTGCGGATGCCCTCATCTGTCTTCGGCGTGGTGGTCTTCTTCTTCCGTGCGTTCCACGCGGCGGAAATCCGAACCTCGCCAGCGACAAGATCGAGGTGCTCCACGCGGAGCTCGTGAAGCTCGCCAGGACGAAGGTGAAGGAAGATCGCGATGGCGATGGCCTCGCGCCACACACGCGGGATCGCCTCGCACGCCATGAGCTTTTGGAACTGGTGAGGGCGGAGCCAGTGACGTCGCTTGCATGACCCGTCACGCGGCGGCGGCATGTCGCGGCAAGGGTTGCCCAGGTCCTCGCGCACTCGAAGCTCACGAGGGCCCTTGCGGGTGCTGGCAAACTTGAACATCGTCGTGAGCGCGGCCCAGACGTTCTGCGCGGTCTTCGGCGCGAGCCTGCCATCTCCGGACTTGTTGCCCGCGGCCTCGTACGCGAGAACGGCGAGGTTGAGAGCGTCGCGAACGTTCTCGATGTCGTCGGCGGTCACCTCACGGATCGCCTTGGGGCCGATGTGCGGCGCACACCACTTCGTGTAGCGCCATCGGTCATCGTCGACGTCACCCACTTCGTGGCGGCGAACCTCCACGAAGCGGGCGTACCAGTCGTTGCACGTCTCGCCGGCCTCACCCGCGGCAGACTTCGCGGCGGCGGTCTTGGCCTTGAAGATCGTCTGTGTCTTGTCCTCTTGCTCCTGGGCGTACTCGAGAAAGTTTTTCGCCGCGGTCCGGGAGTAGCGTTTCGCTTCGTCGATCGTGATGCGCACGAGCGAGTCATCGAGCAGCTTCACCTTGCCGCGGTAGTAGATCCGACCGTTCGCATCCTTCACCTTCTCGAGTCGTCCAGCCATGGTCACACCATCGCCTTCGTCATGACGATCGCGAGGCTTCTCGCGACGAGGTGGAACGCCTCGCATGTGATCGGATCGTTGATGTCATCGATGATGCGGGAGCCGAGGCCGCGAAAGCCCTTGTTCGTCTTCGGGTGAAAGGTCGGCCAGTACCAGAGGATGGCGTACCACAGGAGAACCTCTACCCCTTCTTCGGTCATGGGCATAAGAACGCGGCAGGCAAACACGTTGCCACTGATCCCGATCTGACGGACTCCGTCTTCCTCGGAGTGGAAGCTTTTCGGATCGGTCGTCTCGACGATCGACGCGTGGCCGTACAGGCCTCGCACCAGATCGATTGCGGTCATGTCGGTGCGTCCGCGCAGGACGCGCATGAGGCCGTCCATGATCACTCGGGCGTACGACTGGGTGAGGTCGCTACGGGGCTGCTCGAGCGTGACCGTGTCGTTCGTGGTAGATTGCATTGTTCGTTCTCCTCTTCGTTGACGTGATCGAGCCATGCCCCGGGTCGCTTGCGACGACGCCGGGGCGATTTCGTTTTGTGGGGTGTCGAGGCTGCGACGGTTGGCGTCAGGCGATCGGCTTCAGTGGACGGGCCGCCTTGCCCTTCGCCGTGATCGAGTACTCGCGCACCACACCGTCGGGCCGGCGCACGCGCTTCAGATAGCCAGCACCGGAGAGGTCGTTCAGCACCCGGGCCAGCCCGCGCCAGCGCGCGCCAACGCCGTCGAGGGCACGCGAGATCTCGTCCATCGTCATCGCCTCGCCTGGCTCCCGGCCTGACTGAACCACGTACAAGACATCAAGGTGCGGTTCTTCCAGCGTCACCAGTTCAGACGGTCTCGGCTCCGCTTCCATCACGTCGAGGCCCTGCGCCAGTGCGGCGCGGAAGGCTTCGGTGCGCGAAACGACGATGCCCGGGCGCGACAGCTTCGTCGCCAGCGCGTCGGCGCGCTCAAGCCAGCTTTCGGGAACGCGAATGGCAACCTGTACGAGGTCACTGGGGGGGCGGGGCACGGGGTCATGGGCAGTGTGCATCATCTATCATCTCCTGTAAACCGGCGCTATCTCGCGTCGTGTTTTAGGATGTAACGCATACCAATACACCCTGCAACCCAACCCGGTCGATTTCTTTCCTCCGCCCGCGTCGCCCGCGATGCTCGGGGCCCACGTGCGCCAGACCGGCACGCCGTAGGCCCCTCTCGATCACGTCGACGCCACGGCCTGGCTCATCACGGGATGCCGGCCTGCCCTGCGAGTGCGGCGAACTGCTTCTGGGCCGCGACGAGCGCGGGGTCTGGCTGCGTGCCTGCCGGGGCTGAGCCTGCCGCAACCGCGGCCTGCTCTGCTCGGTTACTCTGTGAGCCCGTCGGTGTGGCGACCGCGGAGATCTTCGGCGGCGGGTAGTACTCGAGGCAGCCGATCTTCGCGCGCCAGAGGCCGCTACCGACGTGGACGATGCCTCCGAT
>JANXLV010000116.1 GCA_025355005.1 Myxococcales bacterium
GCGGCAGGAGCGGCAGGAGCGGCGGGGCCTGCGGGGGATGCGAGCGGCCGCGGCGGTTGCGCCACTGGCGGGCGCGGTGGTTTTGCCGGGTGCGCGGGCGCGGGATCAGCCGTTCGTCGCGTCTCCGCCTCGACCTGTGGTGCGTCCTCATCGAAGAGCGATGAGACCAGCGCGTCCTCGTCGAGACCCGACACGAGCGACCGCGTTGACGGGAAGGACTTGCGGCCCGAGTGCGGCTCTTCGTCCGAAAGGTCCATGCCGCCAGGCTTCGTGGGGGGCGGTTCTGGTACCTTCGGCGGGATCGGCGGCGGGTCCAGACCGAGCTCATGCGCGGTGTCGTCGCTCAGGTCGAAGGTCTCGAGCGCGGGCGGCGGCGCAAGCGGCGGCGCCACATTCCGGACGGGCGCGGCAGGAGCCCCGGGAGGCGGCGTGGGCATGGCAGCGGCCGGGGGTGGCGCGGCCATCGGAGGCGGCGCGGTCGGTACGTCATTCGGCTTCGTGACGGGCGTGGCAGCCGCACGCATCTTGCTCGAGCGGCGACCACCCGGCTTCTTGCCCGCGCTGCCGGCGGCGGGCTTCGCCGATGGGTCGTCGTCCTCGAGGTCGTCGTCTCCCCAGCCCTTGTCGAGATCGGTGAACTCCCCGAGCACGAGGGGAGGGGGCGGCTTGCTCGGCGTGCTGGCCATCTTCGGCGATGGCGCAGATGACGGCAACAGCTCCATCGACTTCTTGAGCGCTGCCTCGAGCTCCTTGGCGTTCGTCAACGTCGGCAACTTCTCGCGTGCCACGGGCACTCGCCCGGCGTCACCGCCGGGTCCTTTCCCGCCCTTGTCCGAGTTGTCGCTCACGGAAACAGCTCTTCTTCCGGGTGCGTGTCAGGTCTTTGCGACCACGCCCTTGAACATCCTCTGTGTGCGGGACAGACCCTCGATCTGCTCCTTGATTGCGGCGAGGTCCTTGCGGTCGATCGCCTGCTTCGCCTTCTCGACGACGGCCTTCGCCTTGTCGATCGCCTCGCGGCCGAAGTCGCTGGATGCGACGATCTGCTGCACCTGCGGGAAGAGCTTCTCGATGTCAGCGATGAGCTTTTGCGCCTCCTGCTTCGCGGCCTCGATCTCGTCGGACGAACGGCGATCGAGGAGATCGTCCTTCGCGTTGTCGACCATCGCCTTGATCTCGTCGCGCGTGAGGCCGGACGTCGCCGTGACCTGGATCGACTGCTCGAGACCCGTCTCCAGGTCCTTTGCACGTACGCTGACGATACCGTCTGCGTTGATCTCGAACGTCACCTCGATCTCGACCTGGCCCTTCGCCGCGCGGCGAATACCGGACAGGATGAACTCGCCGAGGAGCTCGTTCTCGTCTGCCTTCTGCGAGTCGCCCTGCATGACGATGATCTTCACGGCCGTCTGGTTGTCGCGGCTGGTGGTGAAGATCTTCTGGCGGTGCGTGGGGACCGTCGTGTTCGCGGGGATGAGCTCCTCGAACACGTTGCCGAACGTCATGATGCCGAGCGCGTGCGGCGTGACGTCGAGCAGGATCATCTCCTGCTTGTCGTCGATGAGGGCCGCGCCCTGGATGCCGGCACCAAGCGCGACGACCTCGTCCGGGTGAACGCCCTTGCACGGCTCACGCTCGAAGAAGCCCTGAACGGCCTCCTGGATCTTGGGCATGCGCGTCATGCCGCCGACGAGGATGACCTCCTCGATCTCGTCCTTGTCGAGCTTCGCGTCGTCGAGCGTCTGCTTGCAGATATCGATCGTGCGCTCGATGAGATCCACGCTCAGCTCTTCCAGCGTCTGGCGCGTGAGCTGACGCTGGAGGTGGAGGGCCTCGTTGCGGCCGCTGGAGATGATGAAGGGGAGGTTGATCTCCGTCTCCTTCACGCCCGAGAGCTCGCACTTCGCTTTTTCTGCCGCGTCCTTCAGGCGCTGCAGCGCCATGCGGTCCTGACGAAGATCGATCGTGTGCTCGTCCTTGAAGCCGCTGACGAGCCAGTCGATGATGCGCGCGTCCACGTCCTCGCCGCCGAGGAACGTGTCGCCGGCCGTGGCGACGACCTTGAAGACGCCGTGGGCGCCGATCTCGAGGATCGAGATATCGAACGTGCCTCCGCCGAAGTCGTAGACCGCGACCGTCTTCTCCACGTTGCGGCCGAAGCCGTACGAGAGCGCGGCGGCCGTGGGCTCGTTGATGATGCGGATGACGTCGAGCCCCGCGATCTCCCCGGCGTCCTTCGTTGCCTGCCGCTGGTTGTCGTTGAAGTATGCGGGGACCGTGACGACGGCCTTGGAGACCGGCTCGCCCAGGTAGTCCTCGGCGATGACCTTCATCTCCTGCAGGACCATCGCGCTGATCTCGGGGACCGAGAACTCCTTGTCCCGCAGGACAATGCGCACGTCCGCGTGAGGCCCTTCCACGATGCGGTAGCTCGATGTGGCCACGGCGTTCTTCACCTGCGGCGAGTTCCACTTGCGTCCGATGAGGCGCTTGGCCGCATAGACTGTGTTCTCGGCGTTGGTGATCGCCTGCCTCTTCGCAATGTGGCCGACCAGGCGTTTCCCGGCCTCCGTGACGGCGACCATCGACGGGGTGGTCTTGTACCCACCACGGTTGGGGATGACGACCGGTGAGCCATTTTCGACAATGGCTACACACGAGTTCGTCGTCCCGAGGTCGATGCCGATGACTTTCTCCATGCGCGTGCTCGTTTCGCAAATATGCCGAAGTACGTGGCCTGGAAAGTGTAACCTTTCGATAGAGCCCGTGTCTCTCGTTTTCGTTGGTGTCGTACGTCGGAAGGCTACTTAGGTATGCGCTTCAGCATGGCCTGAACCACGGCATCACCTGGGGCGATCTGAGCGGCTCCCTCGAGCTCACGCCGCGCCAGCGCGGGCTTTCCCGCGGCCATGTAGAGATTCGCCAGCGTGATCCGGTGCTTCAGGATCTGCGGCTGCAGGTTGACGGCAGCCTGCGCGTAGGCCGCTGCCTCCCGGATATCACCATCCGCCTTCCCGAGGGTGAACGCGGCCCGTTCGTTCGCGTTCGGGTCCTCGGGCTTCAGCTTCGCGACGCGCACCCACGCCTTGGCAGCCTCGGTCCAGCGCTCGTTCTTCTCGTCGTAGATCGCCTGCTTCTGGTAGCTCTCCGCGAGGATCTTGTTCGCCTCGGTCTGGGCGTAGCGCGCGCGGTCGTGAACCTCGGTGTTGTCGGGCGCGAGGTCCATCGCGACGCGATACGCGTTGGCGGCGGCGACCCAGTCGTTCTTTGCGATGGAGCCCTCGGCGGCGGTCACGTACTTGGCGACCTGCGCGTCCTTCGCGCTGCTCAGACGATCGTCGTAGCGACGGCGCAACGAGTCCATCGCCTCCGTGGAGCTCTGCTGGACCTTGGGCTGGAGCTTGACCTCGGGGACCGGCTGGGGCGCAAACCCGGTGTTGGCGGTGGTCGGACGCTGGCGGCCGCCCATGAGGCGCGCGGCCAGAGCGGACTTCCGAGCCTGCAGAACGGCGGGATCAACGGTTGGCGCCGGGGCAGCAGGCGGGGCCGAGGGCGCCACGGGTGGCGGCATCACGGAGGGCGTGTTGACGGTGGCCGCGAGCGCGTCCTGGGCGGCGCGCGCTTCCTCCATTGCGCGCGCGAGCATGGCTTCCATGCCCTTCGTGTGCGCGACGTCCTTGAGGTAGATGTCGTATTCGACGCGTTTTTCCTTGTCGAGGAGGGTGTCGTGCGCAAGCGTGAGCTTCGCGAACACGGCCTCCATCTTCGGCTTGAACGTGCCGAGGGCCTTCCGGAAGAACTTGTCCGGGTGCATCGGAAGGGCGACCTCGTAGTAGGCCTTCTTGATGCCCTTCTTGTCCGCGTCCTTCGCGATGCCGAGGAGCGTGTAGTAGTCGTTGTCCTCGAGCGCGAAGAACAGATCCAGGACGCGCTTCCTCTGCTCCGTGTCGAGGTCGCAGACCTCGTTGATCATCGCCGGGTCGTACGCGGCCGACAGCACGGCGGCCTTCAGCGGCGCCGGTGCCGGCTTCTTCATGGCCGCGATGGCTTCTTCGACGCTGCCGAACGTGACGACGTTCAGCTGCACGAGCTTCTCGAACGACTCGACGACTTCCTGCTCCCACACGCCGGTCTCGCGTGCGATGTCCCCGACCGTGGCCTGGCCATTCACTCGGGTGAGGAGGTATCCGTCCGTTGGCGTCAGAGGCAGCTTACGGACGTCCACCCCGGGAATCATGCGGGGGATGCGAGAAGGCATCGAGCCCGGAGCTTAGCGCGTTTCTTCCACCGGAAGTCCAGAAACGCGAAACGTTTCCGGCGGCAGGGCCTCGGTTCCGGTTTGCTTGCTTCCCTTGGCGTCGCCGCGAAAACGAGGATGCATCCACGGCCAGGCCTCTGGCAGGCCACGAATGCGCTCGCACAGCTCGTCGTTGATGCGGGCGGTAAGGACCTGCTCGGGCGTTGCGTCCGGTCGCTCGAGCTCGTCCGTCGTCACGGGCGTGACCCGCATCGCGTACGCGAGCGGCTGGCCTTTTTGTGTCTTCGCGCGCACCGCCGTGCACACGACGATCGCGGCACCCGTGCGGAGCGCGATCCGGGCAGGCCCGACCGGGGTCTGCGCAGGAACACCAAAGAATGGTGCAGACACGCTGGGCACGCGGGAGGCGAGGTCCATCGGAACGCCGAGCACGTCACCGCGCCGCAGGTGCCGCACCATCCGCATCGCCGCGCCGGCCTCGTCTCGCGCGACGGTGGGCAATCCTTCACGCAGTCGTTCGAAGACGAAGTCCAGTCGCGGATCGTACGCGGCCTTCGTCACCGCGAGCAGCGGCACGCCGTGCAAAAGGAGGGAGCGCGCCACGTCCTCGTAGGGACCAAGGTGCGCGGAGAGCAACATCACCCCGCGACCAGTGGCGCGCGCCGCTTCCAGCACGGCCTCGGACTCCGCGGAGTCGAACGGGAGCGGCGTGGGGCGTGCGCGCGGCGAGAGTCGCGACATCGTGTCGCCGAGGAGCCCGCCAAGCGTCACGTAGGCGAGGCGCGCGAGCGCTCTACGCTCGGGACCGGACGCGCCGGGGAATGCGCGGGCGAGGTTCTCGTCGGCGATCCGTCGCGATGAAGGCAGCACCACATACGCCATGAGGCCAAGCGCGCGGCCGAGCGCCTGGAGCACGCGGCGCGGAAGTGGCGTCAGTACGACGACGAGGAGCCTCGTCGTCAGGACTATCAGTCCGTTCTTCACGGCGCGCTTGGGATCGGCGCGTCAGGATCCACAGACACGCCGTTCGGGCACGCCATGCACTCCGCACGCACACGTCGTCGCGCGGTCTTGAGGGTCTCCTTCGCGCTACCGCAGTGGGTCTCATCGGGTGAGACGCTGCAGACGTGGGACGTGGCGCGGTCCATCGACGCGAGCGCCTTGCACGCGAGCATGCAATCTCCCGTTGTGGCGTCGAGCTCACCACGCGCGGTCTGAAGCTCGAACCACGCCTCGGTGCGCTGGTCGTGCGGCGGCTCCGTGCCCGGGACCGCTCCGGACGGTGTTGGCCGCGTCGAAGTCGCGGGCGGCGGCGCTGCGTAGCGTTGCTGGGAAGGCGCCTGCTGCACGCTGTCGTTCCTGCTTCCGGCGGACGGTGACTCCGCTGGCGGCGCGCTCTTCTCCGCGGCGCCACACGCGGCGACGAGCGCTGCTACGAGCGCGACGACCAACACAGGTGTGCGAGAGGGGCTCATCGACCGCCCTCGCGACCGCCATCCCCGAGCAGACCGGAGAGCACGTGGTTCTGGATGTCGATGGCCTGTTCGAGCTCCGCGAGCGCCTTCTCCTGCGCGCGCTTCGCTTCGTCCGGCTTGCCCGCGTCGGTGAGCGCGTGCGCGCGCGCCTCGTCCAGGAGGCCGCTGACCTCCACGAGGTGACCGCGGAAGTACGTGAGCTCTCTGGCGTGCTCGAGGCCATGGTCCACGCTGCGCGATGCAGCGTCGAGATCGCCCATGCCGAGCTCGAGCTCCGCCCGCCGCGCGAACGCATCGGACAGCACCTCTTCCACCTCGGGCGTGGCCGCGCGCGAGAACCGCTGGGACGTGAGGCGCTCCATGGCGTCCACGGCGCCCTTCCTGTCCCCCATGTCTTCCTTGATGGTGGCCTCGTGGTGCAGCGCATGTGCACGAGACAGGTAGGCCATCAGCTCCATGTCGACGGCGTCGTCGGGCGTCGTCACGGAGGCCGCGCCGTCGTGCTGCTTCACCTCCTCGCACGCGAGGGCAACGCCAGCGGCGACCGCGAGCGCGGAGAGCACGATGAACACCTTGTTCTTGAGGAGGCTCATCGCCGCCCCCTGGTTCGGTCCGGAGCCGCGAGCCGTGAGTTGAACCGGTTCTCGCGGAAGTCGTGCTCGCGGGCGAGCGCGATGCGGTCGATACGGGCGGTCGACTCGCCGCGCTTCCACGGCTCCGAGAAGAGCGGCGCGGTGCTGCGCGAGCGCGCCCATGCGATCGGTGCTTCGCTCGCCGGGTCCTTGCCGGGGGCAATGGGGCGCAGATAGAGCAAGAGCCCCGCAGCGATCGCCATGGCCGAGACCACACCGAACGTGACCCGGATGACACGGCCGCCGCCGCTCTTCGCAGGAGGCAGGGCGCGAGACAGGATCTCTTCGTGATCTTTCTGCGAAAGCTCCGAAGGGGCGTGCGCCGCGCGCAGCGATTCAGCGAGCTCAGCGAGCCCGTCGCGGTCTGATTCGTCGGCGTCGGCAAGCGCGCGGCGCAGGGCCTCGGCCTTCGCCATCTCGTCGCGCTCGTTCTCTTCCTGGTCACTCATCGGACTCGCCTCCGGACTTTACCGCTTTTTTGAGCGCGGCGAGCGCCCTGTGCAGGAGCACGTCGAACGTCGCGGGTGTGACGTCCATCGTCTTTGCGACCTCGTCGCGTGGCTTGTCCTCGAGCACGCGAAGCCGGATGGCCTGCGCGTAGCGTGGGTTGATGCTCGAGAGCGCCTCCTCGACCTTGGCCTGTGCCGCGCGCGCA
>JANXLV010000144.1 GCA_025355005.1 Myxococcales bacterium
CTCTTCGAGCCGCCGCGAATGACCCGCCACGAAGGCTGTCCAAAGATGTCGAGGAACCGGTGATTCGCGAAGAACTGGGCGAAGAAGCGAGCCGGGAGCTCGTGCATGTTCAGCGGGTCCGCGGACCAGATCGCCGCCCCCATCGGATAGAGGAAGTGATCGACGAAGGCCCGTGAGTACCCGTGTTTGTCGAGGTAGGGTCCAAGGAGGACGCTGTCGTCCGCGTCGACGAGCAGCTCTTGTAAGCTCTTCTTGAAGCGGAAGATCTCCGCGAGCATGCGCCAATGGCTGGGCCGTGCGACGTTGCGACGCTGCGCGAAGAGCGACTGGCTAGAGTACTCGTAGCCGCCATTCTCCACGTTGACACTGAAGCTCATCGTCGACGGCTGCGACGCGACGTCGAGCTTGCGCAGCAACTTGACGAAGCTCGGGTACCGCTCCTCATTGAAGACGATGAAGCCCGTGTCGATCTCGTGGGGGCCGTCCGCGGCATCGACGCGAACGGTGTTCGTGTGCCCCCCGACGTGCTTGTTTTGTTCGAAGACCGTGAGTTCGTGGTCGCCAGCCAGGAGATAGGCGGCGACGTTCCCCGCGATCCCCGTTCCGACGACCGCGATCTTCATGGCATGTCCTTCACTGGGGGAGCAGGACCGAGTCGATGACGTGAATGACTCCGTTGGAGCACGTGATATCGGTCTTCACGACCTTTGCCCCATTGACCATCACGCCGTCGGCGCTGTGAGTGATCTTCAGCTCTGCGCCCTGGACTGTCTTTGCCGCGCTCAAGGCGACGACCTTGTCGGAACCGACCCGTCCGGAGACGACGTGGTACGTGAGGATGCCCTGAAGCTTCGATTTGTTCGCCGGCAAGAGCAGGCTGTCGAGCGTGCCCGGCGGCAGCTTGGCGAAGGCCTCGTCCGTCGGCGCGAAGACCGTGAAAGGTCCGGGCCCCTTCAACGTGTCCACGAGGCCGGCCGCCTTCAGCGCGGCAGCGAGAGTCTTGAACGAGCCCGCGGCCACCGCCGTGTCGACGATGTCCGAGGAGCCTTGCGTGCTGGTCGCGGGTGTCGCTGCCGTGTTGGATGCGGGCGTGTCCGACGACGCGCCGCCGCACGCCGCAGCGACGAGGGACAAGAGAAGGAACGGGATCGTTTGCAACGCTTTCATGGGGACCTCCAGACAGGGTGTGAAAGAGTGTTTAGCTAGTGTCCAACTTTTGTCAGTGCTCGACCGAGCGTTTTGCACTAAAAAATGGGTGAATTTGCTTGGCGTTCTGGCTATTGACTAATTTTTGTCCAAGTTTATACTTGTCGAGATGGCCCCTCCGCGTCAGACGCCTTCGGCGAATCCGGGGCGACGCCCGGCGCGTTCTGCCGAGACCGCGTCTGACGACGCTCGGCCGGACGTGGAGACGTACTCCATTCGTGTCACGTCGCGCCTGACCGCCATCGAGCTCGACACCTTGCGGATGTGGGAAAGGCGCTACGGCTTTCCGCGCCCGGAGCGAACGAGCGGTGGCAGTCGCGTCTACTCCGGGGCCGACGTCGAAGCACTGAGGCTTATCAAGCGCGCTCTCGAGCAGGGGTACCGGCCAGGAGAGATCGTCGGCAAGCCGCTGTCAGAGCTGACGCGACTCGTCCTCGTCGCATCGGAGGCGCCGTCCCGCGCAGCAACGGCGTCTCCGACAATGGATACGATCCTCGGCGCGCTTCTCCGAGATGAGGTCGCTCTGCTCCGCGCGGAGCTCCGCCAGGCGGCGGTCATGCTCGGACCGAAGAGATTTCTCGCCGAGGTGGCTCACGCCATCTCCGTTCGAGTCGGTGCGCTCTGGGCGGCGGGCAAGCTCGAGGTGCGGCACGAGCACCTTCTGAGCGAGTGCTTGTCTGCGCAACTTCGTGTGCTGATGGCTGCGTACGAGGAGCGCCCGGGCGCGCCACGGGTCTTGTTGAGCACGCTGCCAGGTGAACGCCACGGGCTCGGCCTCGAGATGACGCAGGTCTACCTGGCGGCGAGCCAGATCACGCCCATCCTTCTTGGTGTGGACACGCCCCCCGAGCAAATCGTCAAGGCGGCGCGCAGTCACGCGGTGGATGTCGTGGGCCTTCTGGTCACGGAGGCCTCCGATCTGAAAACGACGAAGAGCCAACTCCGCTGGATGCTCCGCGAGCTTCCACGCCGCGTGCGCATCTGGGTGGGAGGCGCGGGCGGAGCACGCCTTGGGATCGACGACGAAGCAGTTCGCATCGTCACGACGTGGCGCGAGATGGATGAAGCCATCGTGACCCTTGCTGGGACGGGCGCATGAGTACGTCGTTCGCTCCGCATCCACGGGTCGAGCTGGCGAGTGCCGCCGCTCTTCCCACCGAGCTCCGCTGCGACTGTCGCAAGCAGCTCGAGCGCGGGCTCCGTCAGATCGCGACGATGCCGTGCGGCGTTCTACTCCAGGAAGAGGGGCTCGACGGATGCTTCGGTCGCTAGGCGTCTTGTCCGTGCCGCTCATGACCAACAATCCGGACAAGGTCGCGCAGCTCCGACGCTACGGCTTTCCGGTGACGGCAGGGCTCGCGCACGCGATCCCGCCGAGCGTGCACAACCGCCGCTACCTCGAGACCAAGGCCAGTCGCTCCGGACACATCATGGATGGACTGCCGACGGACGGAGCGCCGTTGCGTCAGTGAACCCTCATGAGGATCGTCGCTGTCGAGGCTCTGGGTGAGCCTCGTGACGGGCGCACCGCGCGCGCTCGTCGGTCCGCTCGTCGAGAGCCTGAAGCACGAGATGATCGCGCACGACCATCGGCTGGCCGATCTTGCAGGACTCGAGCCAACGCCGGTACGCGATGCGATCGGGGGTGCGGTTGCCGAAGATCGCGCCCGGCTTCCGTGGTTCATCTACATCCTGACACAAGCGCACTTCCACGCGTCAGTGATGGCTGCGTTCCGCCGGCATCTCGCACGCATCGAACAACGCGACCGCCCTGAAACGAGAGAGTGAAGCGAGAAAGTGCCCCCGTGTAGCCGCGCCCGCGATCCGGACCGCCCGCGAGTTCGCGTCAGCGCCGTCGCGGGTCGCATCTGATGCACCGAGCGAGCTGGGGCCGATGCAGCTACTTGACGAGGTCCTTCTTGCAGGACGACGAGCAGCCATCGTTGCTGATCAGGTTGCCGTCGTCGCACTGCTCACCGTTCACGGTGTCGAGCACGCCGTCGCCGCAGCGCGGTCCGAGCACGCAGCCCATGGCGCACT
>JANXLV010000177.1 GCA_025355005.1 Myxococcales bacterium
GCATGGTCATCGAGCTCGAGCGACGCGGACTGATTCGCAGAGTCCCGCGACAGCCGCGCAGCATTGAACTCTGCCTACCCATCGAGGAAATCCCAGTCCTGAGACCGCAATCGATCGTTACCTCTGTGTCGAGGTACTAGCGGCTCGCGGTAGTCGCCTCCAGACGCGCGCGGCACGGCGCAGGTAGTCGTCGCTACTTGCCGTTTTTTCCTTGGGCTCGCAGGTTTGCGAAGAAGGTCGTGAGCTCCCGTGCGCACTCTTCGCTCATCACCCCGGCTTCGGCGATGAAGGTGTGGTTCAGGCGTGCGTCGAGGCCGATGCCGAACATCGTGTGCACCGCGCCTGCCTTCGGATCGGCGCAGCCGTAGACCACGCGCGGTACACGTGCGTTGACGATCGCGCCTGCGCACATGGGGCAGGGCTCGAGCGTCGCGTACAGCGTGACCCCCTCGAGCCTGAAGGTTTGCTTTGCATCGGAAGCGGCGCGCAGCGCGAGCAGCTCGGCGTGCGCGGTGGGATCCTGGGAGCGCTCACGTGCGTTGCGAGCACGCGCCAGGACGTGCCCCGTCGCGTCGTCGACGATCACGCAGCCCACCGGCACCTCGCCTTCGGTCGCCGCAAGCCGCGCCTCTTCTAGCGCGAGCGCCATGAACGAGAGATCGCGATCGCTGGGCATGGGAGGTGGGGAAGCGCGCTCGGAAGGATTCGAACCTTCGACCCCAGGCTTCGTAGGCCTGTGCTCTATCCAGCTGAGCTACGAGCGCTTGCTCCGGACAATCCGAAGGGCCGCGACCATAGTCGGGATGCACCGCAAGTCAACCAAGGGTTTCGCCGCGCCCCTCCCCCAGGTTTTGCGCCATAGGGCGGAAGGATCGTGCCAACCATGCAAACGTTGCGAGGTCGGGGGCTCACCGCGACCCGGATGCCTTTGGCATCTGGATCATGGTTTTTGTACGACTTATGTAACGGGTTGAAACCATTCACAACGGCCGCCTGGCACATCGCCTGCTCTTAGGGAGACCGTCCCCAAGGCGTCGGCCGCTGACGGGACCATCCCCAGGGGAGGGCTAACTCCAAAGGATGTCTTATCCGTCGTGCTCGCTTGGTACTCCGGCCTCGTTCGCTCTCATGCCTGACTCCCTTGGGCTCCAGAACGTGAACGCGCCAGACACCAAGAAAGCACGGGGAACGCCGGAATCTCCCGCTCCGTGCGGGGCCTCAGGTCCGCTTCACTTAATCGTCGCTTACCTAATCCTTCTTGTTTTCCTTCCTCTTCTCTTGGTTTGACCGCTCCTGGTAGACGACCAGACAACAGCGGCTCTACTATTCAGCGACCGCACGGTTTGATCTTTGCGTGGCGTGCCTCCCTCGGGATGGCGCGCCACGTTGGTTTTGTGGTCCGCGTTCTGAGAGAGCAACCAGCGAGCTCGGCGTTTTCGTCCCGGTCGCGTGCGATGTGGCCTCGATAAGGCAGCGTGTGGCCAGCGCCTTGCAGCTATGATTTCTTCAATGGTGCGCCGCTCCGTCTTTCGCCCTTGTCACTGGAGCCTGTCGTTGCTCCTCGCGCTCGTTTTGGCTCCAACCATGGCCCTGGCGAGCGACGCTGTGCCGAGCCCCAAGGGAGCGCCCGCGCGTCATGTGGCGCCGTGGCTGGGCGTGCAGATGGCTGACGTGGACGGCGGTGTCCTCGTGCGCCACGTCCTTCGCGGCTCGCCCGCGGAGAAGGCGGGCCTTCGCGACGGAGATGTGATCCTCACCGTGGAACGCGCACAGGTCACACGACCGACCGACGTGTCTTCCGCCGTCTCGCAGCATGCACCCGGCGACCCTCTCGCGCTCACGTTGCGACGGGGCGGGCAGACCATCCCCGTCACTGCACGCCTCGAGGCACGTCCCAGCTCCGAGGAGACGCTCACCCGTGATCTCGTTGGCTCGCCCGCGCCGGCATGGGTGGATACGACGCCCGTCGCTGGAGCTCCTGCGTCGCTCAACGCGCTTCGAGGCAAGGTCATCGTTCTCGACTTCTGGGCGAGCTTCTGCGGCCCGTGTCGCTACATGGCACCGGAGCTCTCCGCGCTGTCTGCGCGATACCAGGCGCAAGGGCTCGCCGTTGTCGGCATCACCACGGACGCGCCCGACGTCGCTGCCGGTACACGCGACCGATGGGAGATGCGCTACGGCGTGGTGTCCGACAACAGCGGACACACCCATCAGGGCTATGGCATCACCGCACTGCCCACGATCTTCATCATCGACCGGCGCGGCGTCGTTCGCGCGGTCACGGTTGGTGCTGGCCGCGGCGAGGTCGACCGCGTCGAGGCGCTCGTGAAGACATTGCTCGCAGAGGCGCCCTCTCCGTGAGACCCCGGGCTGGGGTGCGGTTCGTGGACGAGCTCTTGTGGTCCTTGCGTCGCGCGGGCCTCGGGATCTCGACGGCGCAGGCGATCACCGCGGCGCAGGCCGTCGCCCTCTGCGGGGTGTCGTCGCGCGATGCGCTCGCGGACGCTCTGCGCGCCGTGGTCGTGACGCGTGCCGAGGACATCCCCGTCTTCGAGCAGGCGTTCAAGCGTCACTTCGATGGCAGCGCAGCACCGCGCGATCTGTTCGACCGGCTGCGCGCGCGCGGGCTCTCCGAGGACGACCTGCGCGAGCTGGGCGCGCTGCTCGCGGAGATGGCGCGCGCCACGTCCGACGGTGCGAGCTTGCTGGCCCTTACCGAGCGCGGCGCCGAGCTCGATAGATTGTTGCAGAGTACAAGTGTTTTGCGAGCCCTCGAGGCCGCGCACGGCCCCCTGCAGGCAGGCTTCGTGGCGCACAAGGTCCTGACGGAAGTGGGAGCCCAGCGCGCCGGGAGTGGGCTCGCTGCGCTGCGAGCGCGTCTCACGGACGCTATTGGCAAGGAGCGCGCGGAGGCGGTCACGGAGGCGCTGTCCGCGGAGCTCCTCGAGGCGGACCGCGAGGTGCGCGCCTTCGTGCGCGAGCGGCTGGAGCGCCCGTCGCCTTCCCCCACGGACGACGTCACGCTCCGCTCCTTCGCGACGCTCGATCCCGAGGAGGTGCGCTCCGTGCGCCGCTCCGTTCGCCTGTTCGTGGAGAAGCTCTGGGGCCGCGAGCGCGTGCGCCGTCGCCTTCGTCGTCGTGGCCGCCTGGACCCCCATGAAACGCTGAGGCAGGCGATGCGGACCGAGGGCGTGCCCGTGCGCATCGTGCGAAAGGAGCGGCGCCCGGACCGACCGAAGCTCATGGTGTTCGCCGACGTGAGCGACTCCGTCCGTGCCAGCGCGCGCTTCCTTCTGGAGTTCGCCTACCTTGCGCGCGAGCTCTTCGCGGGCACCCGCACGTTCGCGTTCGTGAGCGACCTCTGCGAGACGACCGACCTCTTCGAGGAGGAGTCGATCGATCGTGCGCTGTCCCGCGTGTACGGCGGTGGCTTGCTCTCCGTCCGCGACAACTCCAACTACGGGCGCGTGCTGTCTGCGATCTGGGCGCGCCATGGCCGCGAGGTCGATCGGCGCACCACTGTCGTCATCCTGGGCGACGGCCGCACGAACTACATGCAGGCCGGCACCGACGCGCTCACACGGCTCACAGCGCGCGCCCACCGCGTGCTGTGGCTCTGCCCGGAGCCGCGCGGAGCGTGGAGCGTGGGGGACAGCCGCATGCGCGAGTACGAGGGGGCTGTCACGCAGGCCCTGGAAATGACGAACGCGCGCGAGCTCCAGAGAGCCGCGCGCGCGTTGATCGGTTGATGCTTTTGCTTAGAACTGTGCTGGAGCTGGGAGCTCAGGAGCCTTGAGCGCTCTGAGCGAGCCCGCCGGGGTTCGCGACCTTGGTGGACGTGAACACCTCGCGCACCCAGATGCCTTGCGGCATGTGCGTGGCGGACACGGAGGCCGTGTAGCCGGTGAACTGGAAGTTGATGACGGCCGTGGCCATTCCCTCGGACAAGAACTCGGCGGTCGGTTGACCGACGACCTTGTGCGGAGGGCCGAGCACGCCCACCAGCTTTTTGCCGCTGGTGATCATGGCGACGGATCCCGCCTCGGCGCTGATGTCCTGGCGCCAGCTGGTGACGGTGTAGAGCGCCTTGTCACTGACGCGGAAGCCGAACGTGAGCTCCGTGATCGAGACCTCGGAGTCGCTCGGCGTCGGGAGATCTTTCGGTCTGACGTTCGCGCAGGAGAGCACGGTGCCCTCGCGCGAGTCGTCACAGGTGATGTTGTGCGAGCCCGCCCAGTTCACGACGTCCTTCAACGTTGACTTGTCGAGATCGAAGCCCATCGCGAACGTTGCAGGCGGCGGCGTCTCCACCGCAGGCTGCGAGGCCACGAACGTTTCCCCACGTAGCTTCTCCATCTCTGCTGCAGAGATGTTTCCAACCGGACAACCGCCGAGCTTCATGAGAAGCGGCTTGCCCATCTTGGTGTGTAGAAAGCCCATCACGCCAGTCGAAGCGATGGCCACGAGCACGATGCTCGTGGCCACCTTCTTCACCCGGCGCGAACGCGAATCACTGGTTGTGTTCGTGCTGCTCGCGACCATGGTACTACCGTTTCCTTCTCAGTTCTGCTGGCAGCCGGCCGCCGTGGGCGCCAATGCATCTGCGCCGCCGCCGTCCCAGATGTCCGTGCAACGCGCGCCGTAGTTGAAGTTGGCATCGGTGCCAGCTTCCGCCTGCTGCGCAACGCGGGCCTTGTCGACGATGTCCGACGCCGTGCCGAGCAGCGCGCCGCCGAGCGTCTGGAGGTCCGCCTGGCTCACGCCCGCAGCTGCCAGCTTGGCCGCCGCGATGGAGACGAACTTCTGGAACGCCGCGCTCGAGATGCCGAGACCGGTGTGCGTGGTGGCCATGTCACGGCAAACGAAGCCGTTCGCGCCAGCCGCGGTCGAGGTGTACGGGTACAGCTCGGGGCCGCCCGCCGCCTTCGCGACGAACTGGGTGAAGCAATCCTCGACGACGCCGAGGTTCGGGTTGCCCGCCGTCGGGGTCGCGCCGGTGTGACCGGTGCGGATCGCGAAGTATGAGAGGATCTGCGGATCCGCAGCCTCGCCCATGGTGCCTTCAACGACGTCCTTCACGGCCTTCGCGATTCCGTCGCGCTTGCCGAGACGCTCGTAGAGCGTGGTCACGCCGGAGTCCGTGTCGAACACGGTGCCGTCGGGGGTGTCGAAGTTGCTGCCGTCGATAGTGCCGCCGCCGTCCTTCGCGCCCGAGTCCTTGGCCGTGGTGCCCGTGCTGTCATCACCGCAACCGACCGCGACGACACCAGCAGCTGCTGCAAGAGCGACGACGCTAGCGAGCGCCCATTTCCGATTCAAGTTCATATCGACCTCCAAAAAAAGGATCCCTACCGGCAATGCGCCGCATCGGAGAGGCTATCGTCCTTGGAGGAAGATAGCAACTCGCTACGCCCTAAATCATCGAGTAAATCGGTGCCAACTTCCGGTGCCAACTTCCCATATGTGTGGGCATGGTAAGCGTTGGTCGCCGGGTGAGCGTGGCCACCTTCTACGAGCGCCACAAAGATGCCGCGTAGTTCGGCGCCTTCGACGATTTGGCAGCGATGCATGATCGGAGGATCATAGGTCCGTCATGTTCGGATCCGGCCTACAGTGAGAGCCGCATGAGAGACCACCGTCGTTCCCTCGGGCTCGGTGCCTTCGTCGTCGCTGCGTTCGTGATCCCACTCGCGTGCACCGACGCCGGTGGTCACGTGTCCGGTGGTGAGCTCGCATTCGAGGGCGGCGCCGCGCCTGCATCAACTGGCGAAGCGGGGCCCGGCGGCGGCACTGGCATCACGTTCACGGATCTCTATCGCGACTTCTTCGGACCCACGGGCGCAGCGAAGTGCGCGGGCAACGGCATGTGTCATGGCGCCGCGGATCAACCAGGCGCGATGGCCTCCGGCGGGTACATCTGTCCCGACGCGATGGGCACCGTTGACGCAGGCGCCGCAGACGCGGGAGATGCGGGCTCGGGCGGCGGTGCGAATCCTGCCAAGGCGCAGTGCCGCGCCACCATGATGAAGGTGATCCTCGTGGACCCGCCGTTCTCCACCACGTCGGTGTGCGGGCAGCCCTTCGCGAAGGCATACATGCACAACGTCATCCGCAAGGCGACGCATGCCGCCGACGACGAGAACAACATGCCGCGCACCCCCTTCACCTTCGTGTTCTCCGACGAAGCGGTAGCCCGCATCGACGGCTGGGTACAAGCCGGCTGCCCAGACAACTAATCGCGCCAGGCGATGCTGTTTAAGGCTTCCTCATCCGGGGGTCGAAGGCGAAGGGACGCGGCAGCCCTAGCTTGATCTTGGCGAAGTCCGGGTGCGTGGGATTGAAGAGGACGTTCTCTTCCTCGGGGACGATCGCCGACGGCACGAAGAGCGCCACGGTCTGACCGCGCTGCACCCACGTGGTGCCGATGTCCTTCAGCACGTCGGGCCCGACGCTCTCGCGCCACGACTTCGGGAGCTTGTTCGGCGTGAGACGCTCGACCTTCATCTTCTCGGGGAGGTCAGCGGGGATGCTCATCAGATCGTCCGGGAGCTCGCTCGGATCGACGTGGACGAACACCTCGAGCGCCGCGAGCGCGAGCGAGGACGCGCAGTACACGACAGCGCTGCCTTTGTGGTTCCAGCGTCCGCCATAAAGCCGCGCGCCCTCGCCCGTGAAGGCGCCCTTCACGTGCTGCTTCTTGCAGATGCGCCAGACCCGCGGCATTCCGCGCGCACCTTACAGCATCTAAACAGGAACGCGTGGACTGTGGACCATTGCCGTTTTCGTTTCTGCGCAAACAGCGTCGCATGGCGTGAGAGCCGCCCGTCAGGCAAGGCTTCGAGCGAGCACGGAGCG
>JANXLV010000329.1 GCA_025355005.1 Myxococcales bacterium
AAGCCGGCGGCCGCGGGTGAGGCGTCGTACGTGGGCATCGACTCGTGCGACGGTTGCCACGAGGAGCCGGTGGACGTCTGGAAGAAGACGTCGCACTCGCACGCATACAAGACGCTCGCGGACGACTTCAAGGAGTACAACCTGGACTGCGTGGGCTGCCACGTCACCGGGTACGACAAGGCCGGCGGCAGCACCGTGACTGCGGTCGCAGCGCTCAAGGATGTCCAGTGCGAGGTCTGCCACGGACCCGGCTCGATCCACGCGAAGACCAACGGCAAGACCGCGATGCCCGTGGCAAAACCGGAGTCGGCGCTCTGCGAGACGTGCCACCATCCGCCCCATGTCCACGAGTTCGACGCCAAGGCCAAGATGGCGCTCGTCCTGGGCCCTGGCCACGGCCGCCCCAAGAAGTAGCGCCGGTGGTTCGGTAGGAGTAAAGGTTAGACGTGGAGCCGAAAAAACCGCAGGATCGTCCCGATCGCCGTGAGGCGCTCAAGCGGATAGGCGCGGCGGCCGGCGTGCTCGCGGCTTCGGCGGTCGTGGGCAAGCTTGCGTGGGACAAGGGCGGCTTCGGCGTTGGTGAGGCGAGCGGCAGTCGCATGATGCGGAGCTACCGTGTCGCGGAGCCGGGCCAACCTGCCGACGCTGAGCTTGCCATCGCGCGCGCCGCCGGCTTCAAGGAGGGCGAAGAGGTCACCGCAGAGGGCCTCGTCGCGCACGCGCTCGCCGCCATGGGTGGCATGAAGAAGTTCGTGAAGCGCGGCGACATCGTCGTCATCAAGCCGAACATCGGCTGGGACCGCGCGCCCATCCACGCCGCCAACACGAACCCCGACGTCGTCGCTGCGGTCATCAAGGAAGCGTTCAACGCGGGCGCGAAGAAGGTCGTCGTCGCGGACGGCTCCTGCAACGATCCGAATCGCTGCTACCAGCGCTCCGGGATCTGGAACAAGTCGTATGCGCTCGGCGCAGAGGTCGTGCTGCCCGCGGAGCATCGCTTCCGCACGATGCGCATGAAGGGCGAGGTCCTCGACGAGTGGCCGGTCTTCACCACGCTCGTGGAAGCGGACAAGGTCATCAACGTCCCCGTCGCGAAGCACCACAACCTGGCGAAGTACACCGCGGCCATGAAGAACTGGTACGGCGTGCTTGGCGGCCGCAGGAACCGGCTTCATCAGAACATCGACACGAGCATCGCCGACCTCGCGACGTTCATGAGCCCCACGCTCGTCATCGTCGATGCGATGCGCGTGCTCATGCGCAACGGACCGCAGGGCGGCAACATCGACGACACGCGCGTCATGAACACGATCATCGCATCCGTCGATCAGATCGCGGCGGACGCGCTCGGCTGCACGCTCATCGGCCAGCACCGCGACAACCTGCCCTACCTGAAGATGGGGCACGACCGCGGCATCGGCACCATGTTCTACGAGAACCTCCGCGTGAAGGAGGTCTGAGCCGTGGCCTGCGGAACGAGCTGCGGATGCGGAAAGGCCGTGAGCCTTGCGCCCAAGCCGACGCTCGCAGATACGGAGCTCACGCGCGCAGGCATGCATGCTGGCACCGAGCTCGATCTGGAGCGCATCTCCGCGCGCTCGATCGCCGACCTCGGCGCGCATCCGTCCCCGATCCCTTGGAAGGGCACCATCGGCATCGTCCCGTCGCTGAACGCGATGCTGGCGACAGAGGCACAAGCGGTCACGGCCAGCGCCGCTGCTGCAAGCACTGCGTCTTCAAGCACGGCATCTTCAAGCGCCGCATCTGGCGGAACGGCGGACGGCGTGTACCGCAAGTCTGGCGGTGGCGGTGGTGATGGCGGCGGCGCAGGTACGTCGAAGAAGAAGGCCAAGATCGATCCGAAGCTGCCGGGCTCTGGCATCCCCGCGCGGCCGATCATCCGTGGGCTCGTGTGGGCGCGTCGCGCGTCGCAGGTCGGGTTCTTCGCGCTGTTCATGTACTTCCTCTTCCAGACCGGCTTCCGCGGCAGCTTCACCGCGAGCTCGGACACGGTGGTGCGCTTGCCGCTCCCGGTGGAGGGCTTCCTGCTCGCGGACCCGTTCGTCTCGGCGATGACGGTGCTCTCCACGCACACGGTGTATCGCGGCCTCCTGTGGAGCGTGGGCATGCTCGCGTTGACGCTCGTCTTCGGTCGCGTGTTCTGCGGCTGGATCTGCCCCTTCGGAACGCTCCACCATTTCTTCGGGTGGATCCTCCCGTCCACGAAGGGCCGCGGCGCGCACCGCGTGGAGGCGAACAAGACGCACGGCTACCAGCGCGTGAAGTACTACATGATGTACGCGTTCCTGCTGGCCGCGCTCTTCGGCAGCGCGGTCGGCGGCATGTTCGACCCGATCTGCGTCGCGGTGCGCTCGATCGGACTCGGCGTCATCCCCGCCGGGCAGTACGTGACGGGCCGCGGTCTGAACGGGCTGCAGACCGTGCACAGCCAGGCGCTGCAGACCGGCGCCGATCACACGCAGGACTTCCTCGCGCAGACGGTGTGGCAGAGTAAGCAGTTCTACTTCCACCAGACGTGGCTGATCCTCTCGCTCCTCGTGGCGGTGCTCTTCATGAACCGCTTCATTCCCCGGTTCTGGTGCCGCGTGCTCTGTCCTCTCGGCGCGTTCCTCGGCGTGTTCGCCCGCTTCGCGCTGTTCGGCATGGAGAAAGATCATGCAAAGTGCACGGATTGCAATCTGTGCCTCGTCAACTGCCAGGGCGCGGACTCGCCGCAGGGCGGCGTGAAGCACCGCCAGGACGAGTGCCACATGTGCATGAACTGCGAGGCGGCCTGCCCCGAGGACGTCATCAAGTTCCGCTTCCTTCCCTCGCGCGTGAGCACCATCACGAAGCCGGATCTCCAGCGCCGCACGCTGCTCGCATCGGCGGCGGCGGGCGCGGCGTACATCCCGGCGGCGCGCATCGCGGACTCGCTGGACGTGAACTACCACTCCAAGGTGATCCGCCCGCCGGGCGCGGTGGAAGAGCGCGCGTTTCTCGAGCGCTGCATCCGCTGCGCCGAGTGCATGAAGGTGTGCCCGAACAACGCGCTCCATCCCGCGTTCCTGGAGGCGGGCGTGGAGGGCATCTGGACGCCCATCCTCATCGCGCGCGTCGGCTACTGCGAGCACTCATGCGTGCTCTGCGGCCAGGTGTGCCCCACCGGCGCCATCCAGAAGATCACCGAGAAGGAGAAGCTCGGCATCGGCGTCGCGCCCGTGAAGATCGGCACCGCGTTCTACGATCACGGTCGCTGCCTGCCGTGGAGCATGCAGACTCCCTGCATCGTGTGCGAGGAGTTCTGTCCCACCTCACCCAAGGCCATCTGGGTCGAAGAGGTGGAGGCGCCCGTTCGCGACTCGAAGCCCGGCCCGAACGGCGAGCAGCCCGCCATGAAGACCGTGAAGCTGCAGCGCCCGCACGTGGACCCCAGCCTCTGCATCGGCTGCGGCGCCTGCGAGAAGGTCTGCCCCGTGCAGGATCAGCCCGCCGTCTACATCACGAGCGTGGGTGAGTCGCGCAGCAAGACGAACGTGATCCTGCTCGAGAACACGAACTACAATCAGAAGACCTGAACTTTTGATACGACTCGCGGCATGTCCGACGCCATCGCAATCATCAGCCGCCCCATCTTCGAGAAGCTGGCCGGCAAGGCGCCTGCATGCGGCGTGGAGCTCCTCGATCTGCGCCGCTACGACTCGACTGCGAAGGGGCTCGACACGCTCGCGGAGCCCGAGTCGAAGCTGTTTCTCGTCACCGTTCGCCCCGACGGCGCGCTCTGGCTCGTGCAGCTTCTGGTGGCGTGCAAGAAGGACGCGAAGGGATGGAGCGGAATCAGGGACGGCGCGGTCATCGACCTCGGCCCCGTCCGGCATCTGCTCCGCATCGCGAAGGACGTGCCGGCCGCGAAGCTCGCGATGAGCCTCCAGACGCCACGAGCGCTCGGGAAGCACGACTCGACGCTGCTGTACTTCATCGCGACGGAGGGGCTCAACAAGGCTCGCAGCGGGAAGCCGTACGTCGCGAAGCTACCGAAGTGGCTGCTTGAGGACGCCGCGAAGGCGGCGGACGTCGCGGACGCGAAGGCCATGGACAAGCCGAAGGGGAAGGCGACGGAGAAGCCAAAGGCAAAGGCGCCGGAGAAGCCGAAGGGAAAGGCGACGGCCGCGGAAAAGGCGAAGGCGACGGCTGTGCTCGGATCGCTGATCAATGCTGCGATCTCGGTGATCGAGGAGGCGTCTCCCGATCGCGACGAGGCCGTGAGCCTCCTTCGTGAGCCGAAGCGGCAGTACGGGCTCCGTGGGGAGCTCACCGAATCGGTGCAGACGGTGCTGGGCGGGATGGACACGAAGGAGCTCGTGAAGACACTCGGCGCGGAGCTCGCGCCCTTCGTGGACGGGCCGTCGCTCGCCGTGGCCCTTCGCTACGTGAAGAACGGTGACGTGGGGGACATCGTGCAGGAGTTCGCCGTCCGCGCCGTGGACGATCTCGCCCGCGCGCTCCTTGCGCTGGCGCTCGGGCGGCCAGAGGCGATGCCGCCGACATGTGTAGGATACAAGGATGTGCTCGCGCGCTCCGTCGGCAAGGCGAAGGCGCTCCTTCCGGACTGACCGCCGGTGAACACGATCGGGTCGGCAGGCGCAGGCGTCAGTCGACGCGGCGTCGCGAGATCGAGAAGTACGCCGCCAGGAAGAGGGCCGCGAACGCGACGGTGAACGTCCACGCGCGCATGTGGGACGCCGGATGCACGAGCGGCGCGAGGGCGGAGCGCGCCACACGGAACGGATGCACGGCCGCGTCCCACGTGTTCAGCCGCACGAAACGACCGAGGTAGATCCCGAACGCCGTGAGCAGCGAGACGATGCCCACGTACCCGATGCTCGCCCGGCTCCCGAGCCTGTCCTTGACGACGTCCGCTGTGAGCCGCACGGCCGCGATGCCGAGCGTGAGCCCCGACCACGCGAACGACGCGAGCATGAGCGCGTCAAACCAGTGCGGCGCGTCCGTCTGCCAGCGCAGATGCATGAGGTCCGTCACGATGTACGGAGCGTTCGGCAGGAACCCGATGAACGGGAGCGCGAGCGCGAAGAGCGAGAGCGTCCTGCCGCCCCGGTGTGCATGGGCCGCGATGAGCCGCGCGAGCACGTAGGGGATCCACGCGAGCGTCAGGTTCCACAGGAGGAAGCCGTAGCCGGGGCGCCCGGTCACCGACGCCCGCGCGAGCACGAACGCGACCGATAGCGCGCTGGAAGAGAGCAGAGCGTACGGAAGAGGCGGCATGCAGACATCAACGCATGACGGGGCCGTTCCATCGCCGCAAACCAGCGCGAACGGTCGCAAACGATGATCGAACGGCTCTACGCCGACTTCTTGGAGCCCGTCGGCCGGCGGCGAACGGGGACCGAGGGCAGGTGGCGCGCGTCCGCCACGCCGCTCTGCGGCCGGGTGAAGTAGGCGTCGCTCGCGAGCAGGGTCTGCAGCGAGTCCTGCGTCTCGCGCGGCCCCGCAGGCAGGGAATGAACGGGCTTCGGCGGAAGGGCCATGCGCGGCCGGGGCTGGGGCACCTGCTCGGGTCCCCCGATGAAGTCCTCGCTGCGGGGGTCGAGCTGCAGGTCGGCCGTGACCAGGTCGACGATCTCGTTCAGGCGCTGCACACGGATGCGCACCTCGGAGGTCCGGGGCATGGGAACGGTGGGCGGCGGCAGGGTCTCGCGCTCGTGGGTCGCGTCGTCGTTTGCAGCGGGGAAGGGGAGCATCGATTGCCTCAGCCGCTCATCAAGCAAGGGCGATGCCCGGATGACCTGTCGGTCGCCCCCTCGTGAATCGCCGTGGATCGGCGCGAGATCCAGGCGGGAATCGCAGCACCGTCAGCACCTCAACGGTCTTGGCGTCGTGCCGCCGACGAAAGACTGACGTGAACATGCCTCCACACGGAAAGAAAATGCCGGCACAGCGTGGCACTGCGCTCGAAAACCCGCCCCCTCGCGGGTGAGCCGGACTAACGTAATCGCCCGATGAAGAACGACACTTTTCTTCGTGCGTGCCGCCGCGAGAAGACCTCCTACACGCCGCTCTGGATGATGCGCCAGGCGGGTCGGTACATGTCGGAGTACCGCGCCCTGCGGGCGAAGTACTCCATGCTGGAGCTGTGCAAGACGCCGGAGCTCGCAGTGCAGGTGACGCTGCAGCCGCTGCGGCTCGGGTTCGACGCGGCGATCCTGTTCGCGGACATCCTGCTCCCGCTCGAGCCGATGGGCTCCAGCTTCGAGTTCGCGAAGGGCGAAGGCCCCGTGATCCACGAGCCGATCACCTCACTCGCACAGATCGAGAAGCTCCGCGTGATCGAGCCGGAGGACGGCCTTGGCTACATCATGACGTCGATCGGCATGCTGAAGAAGGAGCTCCAGATCCCGCTCATCGGCTTCGCGGGCGCTCCGTTCACGCTCGCGAGCTACCTCATCGAGGGCGGCAAGAGCGCCCACTTCGTCAAGACGAAGAAGATGATGTACGAGGCGCCGGACGCGTGGAACCTGCTCATGAGCAAGCTCTCCGAGGTCGTGCGTCGCTACATGCGCAAGCAGGTGGAGGCAGGCGCAGACGCGATGCAGCTCTTCGATTCGTGGGTCGGCCAGCTCTCTGCGCAAGACTACGTGGACTACGTGAAGCCGCACGTGGCGCACATCCTCCAGGACCTGCAGAAGAACACGAACGTGCCCGTGATCCACTTCGGCACCGGAACGCACGCGCTCCTGGAGCATCAGAGAGAAGCGGGCGGGACCGTCCTCGGCCTCGACTGGCGAACGCCGCTCGCGGAAGGCTGGAAGCGCGTGGGACACGATCGTGCAGTGCAAGGCAACATGGACCCAACGGTGCTCTTTGCGCCGGTCGAGATCGCGAAGAAGCATGCGGCGCGCGTGCTCGACGCGGCGGAGGGCCGCGCGGGCCACATCTTCAATCTTGGTCACGGCATCCTGCCCGAGACCCCCGTCGACACCGTGAAGGCGATCGTGGACTTCGTGCACGAGGAGAGCACGCGGCAACAAGAGCAACGGTCATGAGCGTTAAGGACCGCACCGCGGTCGTGCTGATCGCGCATGGAACTGTGGAGGACCTCGCGGACCTTCCTGCGTTCCTCGCGAACATCCGCCGCGGCCACCCACCGCCGCCAGAGCTCATCGCAGAGGTGCGGCGTCGCTACGAGGCGATCGGCGGTCGCTCACCGCTGACTGACATCTCGCGCTCGCTCGCACACAAGGTGGAGGCAGTGTTGGGCCTTCCTGTGCGGCTCGCCATGCGCCTGTTCGCGCCATTCCCGAAGGAGGTGCTCACCGCGCTCGCGAAGGAGGGCCGCGATCATATCGCCGTTGTTCCGCTCGCGCAGCACTCCGCGAAGATCTACGTGGCTTCGGTGGCCGACGCGGCGGCGGAGCTCGCAAAGGAGGACACGAGCGGCCGCACGACGTTCACCGTCCGTGGCGCAGAGAACTGGGGCCGCACGCCGAGCCTCAACGCGGCGTTCGAGGGCGCCGCCCGTGAGGCGCTGCTCGCTGCCGGTGCGACGTCCGCCGAAGAGGTCGCGAACACCACGCTGCTGTTCACGGCACACAGCCTTCCAAAATTCATCATCGACGCGGGCGACCCGTACGACGTCGAGGTGCGCGAGGCGGCCCGCGAAGTAGGCGCGCGCCTCACCGCCAGTCCGGCGTTCGCTGGTCTGGACGTCCGCGTCTGCTACCAGAGCCAGGGCATGTCGCAGCCTTCTCGCGACGGAAAGCCGCAGCGCCCACAGGAATGGCTCGGGCCGGATCTGAAGGAAGCGCTCGCGGATATCGCTCGATCGGGCAAGAAGAGGGTCGTCGTTGCGCCCATCGGGTTTCTGGCTGATCATGTCGAGATCCTGTACGACCTCGACATCGAAGCCATGGGTTGGGCGAAGGAGCTCTCGCTGTCTTTCTCGCGCACGCGGTCGCTCGACGACAGCGAGCCGATGGTGCGCGCGATCACCGACGTGGCCCGCGTCGTTCTTGCGGAGCTTGGCGCGGCATGACCGACGGACGCAGAGCAAGGGAGCGCCCGCGCCACATCGTCATCGTGGGCGGCGGCATCACGGGTCTCGCTGCCGCCAGGGCGCTCGAGCACCGCGTGAAGGGAGCTCTTCGCGTCACGCTGCTCGAAGGCTCGGATCGCCTCGGCGGCAACATCCTCACGGTGCGACACAACGGCTTCACGGTCGATGCCGGGCCGGACTCGTGGGTCTCGTCCAAGCCGGAGGCCAGCAAGCTCGCGGAGGACGTCGGTCTTGGCGAGGACATCATCGCCACGCAGGAGGGCTCACGGAAGGTCTACATCCTGGCCGGCGGCAAGCTGCTCCCGCTCCCCGAAGGCTTCGTCCTCGGCATTCCCACGGAGATGGGGCCCGTGTTCAAGTCCGGGCTCTTCAGCTGGGACGAGATCGCGCGCATGGGACTCGACTACTTCGTCCCGCGCCGCACCACCGACGAGGACGAGTCCGTCGCAGATTTTCTCTCGCGTCGCCTCGGTGACCCCATCGTGGATCGCATCGCAGGCCCGTTGCTCGGGGGCATCTTCGCGGGCGACGCGCGCACCATCAGCGTGCGCGCAGCGTTTCCGCAGTTCGTCGCCGCGGAGGCCAAATACGGCTCGCTCATCAAGGCGATGCAGGCCGCCAGGAAGGCGCGCCTCGACACGAAGGACGGCAAGGACGGCAGCGCGTTCGTTTCGCTGAAGGGCGGCATGAGCGATCTCGTTACCGCCACCGCGCACCTGCTCAAGATCGCCGACGTGCGCAAGGGCGAGCGCGTCACCGGCATCGGCCGCGCAGAGGAAGGCGACCCGCGCGGACGCTTCGCGATCTCCACGGGGAAAGAGGTCCTCTTCGCGGACGACGTGGTGCTCGCGATCCCGCCCGTCATCGCGCGCAAGCTGCTCGCTGAGCTCTCGCCCGCATTCGACGGCCTGTACGAAGGCCTGCGTGCGCACTCCACGGCGACTGTGTTCCTCGGCTATCGCGCGCGCAGCGTCAGCCACCCGCTCGACGCCACCGGCTTCATCGTGCCCGCCCAGGAGAAGCGGCCCATCCTGGCCTCCACATGGGTCACCTCGAAGTGGGAGCACCGCGCGCCTGCAGGCCACGTCATGCTCCGCGTCTTCCTCGGCGGCGCCAACGGCGAAGGCGTGCTCGACGCGGATGACTACGCCCTGGTCGCGATAGCGCGGCGCCAGCTCGCGGAGATCATGGACATCACGGCGCTGCCGGTCTTCTCACGCGTGTTCCGCTGGGACCACGCCAGCCCGCAGATGAACGTCGGTCATCTCGAGCGGCTGAAGGCCATCAAGAAAAAGCTGGAGGAGTTCCCGGGCCTCTACGTCGCCGCGAACGGCTACCAGGGCACCGGCATCCCAGACTGCATCAAGCAAGGCAACGAAGTCGCCGACGTGATCGCCGCCTCTCCGGCTCCCTCCTGAATCCTCCCTCCTGAAGCCTAGAATTCAGCCGGGTCAGTGTACGTGCCGCAGACCTCGCGGAGCACGTCGCAGATCTCTTGCTCCGTGGCGTAGGCCTTCGCGGCGTCGATGATGCGCGGCATCACGTTGTCCTTCGATGCGGCGGCTGCGCGCACGCCGGCGAGCGTGTCCTTCACGGCACCCGCGTCTCGCTTCGCCTTCACGGCGGCGAGGTTTGCCATCTGGGACCTCTGGACGGTCTCGTCGATCTTGAGGAGCGGGATCTCGTTCTTCTTCTCGTTCTCGTTTTGATAGGCGTTCACGCCGACCATGACGCGCTCGTTCGCCTCGAGCTGACGCTGGAAGCGGTACGCGCTCGCGGCGATCTCGCGCTGCGGATAGCCCTTCTCGATCGCAGCGACCATGCCGCCCATCTCGTCGATGCGTTTGATGGTCAAGAGCGCCTCTGCCTCGAGCTTGTTCGTGAGCTCTTCGATCAGGTAGCTGCCGCCAAGCGGATCGATCGTGTTCGCGACGCCGCTCTCCTCCGCGATGATCTGCTGAGTGCGCAGCGCGATCATGACGGAGTCCTCCGTGGGAAGCGCGTACGTCTCGTCGAGGGAGTTCGTGTGGAGCGACTGCGTGCCGCCGAGCACCGCCGCGAGCGCCTGCAGCGCCACGCGCACCACGTTGTTGTACGGCTGCTGCGCGGTGAGCGACACGCCCGCGGTCTGCGCGTGCGTGCGGAGCTTCATGCTCTCCGCCTTCTTCGCGCCAAAGCGGTCCTTCATGAGCCTGGCCCACACGCGACGTGCGGCGCGGAATTTCGCGATCTCCTCGAAGAAATCGTTGTGCACGTCGAAGAAGAAGGAGAGGCGCGGCGCAAAGTCGTCCACAGGGAGCCCACGCTCGAGACAGCTCTCCACGTAACCCACGCCGTCCGCCAGCGTGAATGCGAGCTCTTGTCCGGCCGTCGCTCCGGCCTCGCGGATGTGATAGCCGCTGATGGACACGGTGTTCCAGCGCGGAACCTCCTTCGCGCAGAACTCGATCATGTCGGTCACGATCCGCATGGCTGGTCGCGGCGGAACGAGCCACGCGTGCTGCGCGATGAACTCCTTCAAGCAGTCGTTCTGGACGGTGCCGCCGATCTTGTCGCGCGGGATGCCGCGCTTGTCCGCGAGCGCGATGTAGAACGCGAGCAGCACGACGGCCGGCCCGTTGATCGTCATCGACGTCGTGACGTCCGCGAGCGGGATGTCCGCGAAGAGGACCTCCATGTCACGCAGCGTGTCCACGGCAACGCCGCACATGCCGACCTCACCGAGCGAGCGCGGCGAGTCCGAGTCGTAGCCCATGAGCGTCGGGAAATCGAAGGCGGTCGAGAGCCCGGTCTGCCCCTCCTTCAGGAGATACTTGAACCGCTGGTTCGTCTGCTCCGGCGTACCGAACCCCGCGAACATGCGCATGGTCCAGAGGCGGCTTCGATACATGGTGGGCTGCACGCCGCGCGTGAACGGGTACTGACCGGGCAGGCCGAGCTCGCCAAGGTAGCTCTGACGCACATCCGCGGGCGTCAGCAGATCCGGCATGTCCATGTCGCTCCATGTGGAGAAGCGCTCTCTGCGCGGCGGCATCTTCGCCTCGGAACGCGCGACGTCGTTCTTTCGCCAGGCAGCCTTCGCCGCTGCGATCTCGGCCAGTCCCGCGGGAACCTCGCCCTGACCAGAGTAGTCGTCTTGTTGCTGCGCCTCCTTGTCGGCGATCTTCGGCGTGCGCGGCAGGGACTCGAGGGTCATGCACTAAAATGTAGTGCAGAAGCCGTCGTGATGAGCGCTGGATCCGCCGGTCGCCACAAAAAGTGCCGCGAAGAGGGAGAATGTAGGAGCTTCAGGCCTTTTCGTCCGAGACGATCTTTTCGTCCGAGAGGTCGAGCTTTGCGTCGACGTTCGCTTCAGCCTTGGCGTCGGCCCTCGCATCGGTCTGCTCGGCCTTGGCGTCGGCCGTTTCAGCGGGAGCGGCGCGGCGGTGCTTGATGAACTCGATGATGGCCGGCAGGATCGAGATGAAGATGATCGCGAAGACGACGACCGAGAAGTTCTTCTTCACGATCGGGTAGCCGCCGAAGAGGTAGCCGGCGCCGAAGAGGCTCGTGACCCAGAGGATGGCGCCTGCGACGCTATAGCTGATGAACTTGCGGAAGTTCATGGCGCCGGCGCCCGCCACGAACGGGGCGAACGTGCGGACGATCGGGACGAAGCGAGCGATGATGATCGTCTTGCCGCCGTACTTCTCGAAGAACGCGTGCGTCTTGTCGAGGTGCTTCTTGTTGAAGAGGCGCGACTTCTCGCCCTTCATGACGCGCGGCCCGATCGCCTTGCCAACCTGGTAGTTCACGTTGTCGCCGACGAGCGCAGCCGCGATGAGCCCGAGCGCGAGAACCAGCGGGTTGAGGCCGCTGTTCTCCAGCGAGGCGACTGCGCCGGCCGCGAAGAGCAGCGAGTCACCGGGCAGGAACGGGGTCACGACGAGACCGGTCTCGCAGAACACGATCAACCAGAGAATGGCGTACGTCGTGGTTCCGTACTGCGCCGTGATCGCCTCGAGGTGCTTGTCGAGGTGAAGGACGATGTCGAGCAGCTCTTTCATCAGGCAGATTCGCCGCCGTTCCCGTTAGTCCCGCCTGGCCCAGGCTTGGGTCGGAAACTTGCGGGAGGGGGAGGCGGGAGGTCGCCGGACGCGGGAGGAGCCGGGACAGTCGCAGCGATCTGCGCAGCCTTCATGTTGCCGGAGGGCGTGCCTGTGCCGGTGCCTGCGCCCGCACCTGGCGTTGCGGCGGGGGCGCCTTCTGCCGGGGGTGCAGCTGCTTCGCCCACCTTCGGGCTCGAGCCGGCTGCGGGGGCTGGGGCAAGGGGCGCTGCAACGGGGGTGCCGACGGGGGTCTGGTGAAGGATCGCGGGCGGCGCGGCTGCTGCTGCGGCCTTGCTCGTGAGCCCCGGTGCGGTGTTTTCCTCGGCCATGCCGAGCCCGTCCGCCTTCGGGATCTCGATCTCGCGCGTGGGTGCGTCGCCGTCGGGGTCTTCGTCGGTGATCGACTTGAACTCCTCGATGCGAATGAGGATGGCGGTGATGTTGTCCTCGCCGCCGTGCTCGTTCGCCTTCGTGATGAGGCGCTTGCAGGCCTCACGCACGTCGGTGGTGGCGGCGACGATGTTCTGGATGTCCTCATCCACGACCATGCCGGAGAGACCGTCGGAGCAAAGTACGTACACGTCCCCGGACCGGGGATCATCGTGTTGCAGGTCGACGACGACCTGATCCTGCATTCCGAGGGCACGCGTGATCACGTTCTTCGGGAGCTCACTCCGCTGCTCTTCCGTGAGGTCGGGCATGGCGAGCAGGTAGTCATTGATGAGGGAGTGATCCCGCGTCAGCTGCTGGATCTTTCCCTCGCGCACGCGGTAGCAGCGGGAGTCTCCCACGTGCCCGATGTACATGCGCTTCTTGCGGGGGCTGAACATGCAGCCGACGACTGTCGTGCCCATGCCATGGCATTCCCGTGAACGCGTGCTGCGCTCGAAGATCTGCCTGTTGGCGACCCGAATGCCAGTGAGCAGACGGTTCTCCTCCTCCGACAGGTTCGTGTCGAAGTGGAACGGCCAGGTCACGTCCTCGTTCGCGGTCGAACGAAAGAACTCGGAGATAGTCTCCGTTGCGAGGCGAGACGCTACGTCTCCCGCACGGTGCCCTCCCATGCCATCCGCCACGACGAATAGATCGAACTCCTTCAGAACAACGAACGAATCTTCGTTGTGCTCCCGCTGGAGTCCTACGTCGGACAAGCCGGCTGCCACTGCGCGCATCAAATGATCGTCTCCGGTTTGTTCCAGGCTTTCATCGCCGCCTGTGGGTGTCAAGCCCCTGTCTCGGGACAGCCCGAACGGGCGGGCCTCAGACTTCGAGGATGTCCTTCTCCTTGTGGGAAACGAAGGAGTCGGTCTGTTTGTTGGCCTCGGAGACGATCTCCTCGGCCTTCTTCTTCGCGCGATCCACGTCGTCGGTGCTTGCGTCGCCGCCGTCGTCGATCTCTTTCAGCATGTCCAGGGCGTCGTGACGCGCCTTGCGCACCGAGACCTTGCACTCCTCACCATACTTGCGGGCGATCTTCACGAATTCCTTGCGGCGCTCCTCCGTCAGCGGGGGAAGCGGGATGCGAATCATGTCGCCGTCCATCTGCGGATTGAGCCCAAGATCGCTCTCGCGGAGGGCCTTCTCCACGACCTTCATGACGCTCTTGTCCCACGGCTTCACCGTGAGCATGCGCGCCTCTGGCACGTTGATGTTCGCCATCTGACCGAGCGCGGTCATGGTGCCGTAGTAGTCGACGCGAATTCCGTCGAGCAGGCTGGTGTTGGCGCGGCCAGCGCGGAGCTTGGTGAGCTCCCGTTTCAGCGCTTCGTGCGCCTTGGCGACGGAGCTCTGGAGCTCCTTCAGTACGTCGTCGAGCATGCGTTTTCTCCCGCGAGAGGCCTCACACCCTATACCCAAAGAGGCCGGGCGCACACCTTCCTTTTGTCCCCTTCTGCTTCCCGCCCGCTCCGCTATAACCCAGGGTCGTGAAGGCTTGCGTTTTCGTTCTTGCGTTCGCGACGGCCATGGGTCTCGGCCTCGGTGGTTGCAAGGACGCGCCGCCGCCACCGCCCGCCGAGAAGGAGCCGGCGACACCGCCTCCTCCCGCCGACCTGCTGGGGTGGGCAGTCATTCCCACGCCGGACACCTCGTGGGGGAAGCTGCAGCGCGCGGTCGGCGGCTCGCTCGGGCTCATCCCTTCCACCATGGGTGGGCTCGTGACTGCGCTCGGGGGCATCGACAGCTCGCTCTCTCCCGAGGTCGACGGTCGCGCGCCTGCGTTCGTCGCGTGCTCCGGCACCGCGGACGACATGGCGTGGGTCATCTCGCTTCACCTGCGCGACGCGAGGCACGCACGCGCCGAGCTGGGCGACGGCGGGCATTTCAGGACACGCGACGCTCACGGCATGACGATCCTCGTCCCCGTGCAGTCCACGCAGTTCACGGTCGCGTTCGACGGCGACCGCATGCTGCTCGCGCGCCGCGAGTCCGATCTGGATGCGCTCGGCGTGTATGCGTCGCGCACGCTGCCGAAGGGCCCCGTACCAGGCAATGCGCTGGTCGCGGAGATCCCGAGGAGCGGCATGGCTGCATTCACCGGCGCGCTCGCAGGTGCATTCAAGGACCTCGCCGACGGCGCACGAGCGAGCGAGAAGGCCCAGCGCGAGCACCACGGAGGAAAACAGGCGGACTTCGCAGACACGGAGGCCGTCCTTGGTATCGCGGACGAGTTCGTCGGGGCCCGCACGAAGGAGCTCTCGGATTTCGCGCACGCGAAGCTCACGCTCGACACCGGCGATGACGGTGTGCACGCGGTGATGCTGGTCACGCCGCAGGACGGCGCTGGCCCATCGCGCGACTTCGTCTCCGGGCTCGCCGTGGGCGACGCGACCCCGCTCGTGTCCAGCTGGGCAGACGCCCGCGCAAGCATCCTCGTTCGCACGACGCCCGCATCGCGAAAGGCTCACGCGCAGGTCGTGTCCGATGCGCTCGCGCGTGCTCTCGGCGCTCGCCTCACCGACACCGGCAAGAAGGAGATGGGCGCCGTGCTCCATGCGTGGGAGTCCGGCGTGTCGGACGCACTGGTGGTGAGCTTGCCGTCCGCAACGTCGGGCGCAGTCCTCGCGAAGGTCGGTGTATCGGACCAGAAGCTCGTGAAGGACGCGCTGGTCGCCGTTCCGCCGCTGCTCGCCGAGAAGGCATTCGCGGCGCCGCTCGGTGTCACGCAGACCGTCTCCGCGAAGAAGGACATCACGGGTGGAGGCTCGGCCGACGTGCTCACGTGGTCGCGGGTGGCGGACAAGAAGCGGGGCATCAAGGCCGCCGCTCTGGGCGTGGCGTCTGCAATGGACTCCGGGTCTGCGTTTCTTGCCCTCGGCGAGGACCCGCTCCCGGTGTTGCTCTCCGGCGTACATCCAGAGCGAAAGCTGGGCGACGACAGCCTGCTCGCCGCTCCGCTCACGGCGCTCGGGTCCGAGGTGTCGGTGGTGGTGCTCGCTCAGCCCCTCAAGCTCGATCCCGGTCACCTCGGCGAGCCCGCAGCACCAGGACTGCTCGCGCTCGGGCGACGCGGGGCCGACGCGTTGATCCGCGTGGACCTCTCGCTCGGGCTCCTCAAGGGCTTCTCAAGGAAGGTGCTCTGACGACGCGCTTCGTGGTACCCGACGGGGGGTGGACCTCTCGTACCTCGCCATCCCGACGTTCCAGCGCGCGCTGCTCGCGGGGTCCCTCCTCGCGGCGATGCTCGCCCTCCTTGGCGTGCTCGTCACCGCGCGCGGGCTCTCGCAGCTGGGCGATGGCCTCTCGCACGCTGCGTTCGGCGGGATCGCGCTCGGCATGTTCATCGGCGTCTCCTCCCCCCTGTGGGTCGCGATCCCCGTGACCGCGCTCGCCGCGATCTCGATCGGCACGCTCCGTCGTCGCGGCGGGCTTCGCTCGGACGTGGCCATGGCGATCCTTTTTGCCTCCTGCTTCGCCGCGGGCGTCATCCTGCTTCACGAGCACCTGAAGCGCGGACAGGCTGGGACGCTCTTCGACCCCGAGCAGCTCCTCTTCGGCAACATCCTCCTCGTGGGCTCGAGCGACCTCTATCTGGTCCTGGGCATCGCGGCCGTCACCGTCATCTTCTTCGTGGTCGCGTTCGCACACGTCGCCTATGCGACCTTCGACGAGGACCTCGCGCGTCTGTCCGGCATCCCCGTCGGGTGGCTGGAGAGCGCGCTGCTCGCCCTGCTCGCGGCGGTCGTAGTCGCTGCGATCCGGCTTGCGGGCGTCGTCCTCGTGAGCGCGTTCCTCGTCGTGCCAGCTGCAACCGGCAAGATGCTGGGCCGCACGCTGCCGCGCGTCATCGGCCTTGCCATGCTCTCCGGGGTCATCGGCGTGCTCTCGGGGTTCGACCTCGGCAACCGCCTGGAATGGCCCGCGGGCGCGACGATTGTCCTGTCGCTCTCCGCGCAGTTCCTCCTCTCCGTCGCCGTCGTGCAGCTCCGTCGTCGCGGCCGGGCGTAGCCGCGTATCGGGCGCGCACGGGCCGGTCGAGGTCGAGACTCCTGGATCTCAGAACTGGGCATTCGCCGGCGGGCATTCGCGGTGGGAGCAAGAACGTGTGACAATGACACACCAGGATGCCTTTTACGCCCAAGTGGTGATCGGAAAGGCATCGCGCCTCCCACCGTGAAATGGGGTAGCCTTTCTCCGTCGGACACCCGCCGGACACCCCACGCCGACTTACGGGTCTTACTCGACGAAGGACGTTTGCCATGAGTCTCAAGCTTCGCGCACTCGCTCGGTTGTTGCCGATCTTCTTCGTCGTAGCGGCGCTCTTCTCCTCCATTGCGACCGGTTGCGGACGCTCGGATCTCCTCTCCGACTCCATCACGGTGGACGGCGGCAAGAAGGACGGCGGCCCTGGGTCGTGCGGGCCCGCGACGTGCCCAGGCGGTTGCTGCGACTCGAACGGCACCTGTCGTGTCGGCACGGATGCGCAGGCCTGCGGTGAGCTCGGTGGCACCTGCTCGGACTGCCTCGGCCTCGGCTTCACCAGCTGCGACGAAAAGACGCACGCGTGCAGCAAGATCACCCCGAACTGCGACAGCACCAACTGCACGTTCGGCTGCTGCGTGACGGACCCGTCTGGCACCCAGTTCTGCGTCGGCGGGACGGATGCGATGGAGTGCGGCGCGAGCGGCGCATCGTGTGCAGACTGCACGCAGTTCGGCGACATCTGCGACACCAACACGCGCACGTGCACTCCCTCCAAATGCAACGCGCAGAACTGCGCGGACGGCTGCTGCGTCGGTAACCTGTGCCAGCACGGCGGCAAGAGCGACACGGCGTGCGGCAACGGCGGCATCGCCTGCGACGACTGCGCCGTGCGTGGCCAGACGTGCGGCGTGGGCTCCGACGCCGGCTCGAACTTCGTATGCGTGGGCACCGCCGCGTGCGGCCCCAAGAACTGCAAGGGCTGCTGCATCGGTGACGTGTGCGTCACCGGTGGCGACGACACGGCCTGCGGCCTGGGCGGGCCCCAGTGCGCGAACTGCGCTGGCAAGGGCCAGGCGTGCAGCGCCGGCGGTGTATGCCAGACGCCGACGTGCAGCGCCGCCAACTGCGCAGGCTGCTGCCAGGGCAACGCATGCGTCCTCATGACGTCCGACGCCGCGTGCGGCAAGGGCGGCGCGGCCTGCAAGCCGTGCGCGGTCAACACCACCTGCAACGCGGGCACCTGCGTGGCGACGCCGCCGTGCGGTCCTGCGACGTGCCCCACGGGTTGCTGCCAGGCAGGCGTCTGCGCCACGGGCACGCAGAGCACCATCTGTGGCAACGGCGGCGCGGCCTGCCAGAACTGCTCCGCGACGGGGCTCACCTGCACGGGCCAGGCGTGCGTGAAGCCCGTCTGTAGCCCTGCGAACTGCGCGGGCTGCTGCTCCGCCGGCACATGCGTCGCGGGCAACCAGGACATGGTCTGCGGCGCTGGCGGCGGCGCTTGCACCGACTGCACCGGTGGCGGTCAGGTCTGCGGCGCGGGCGGTGTCTGCAAGGCTCCGTGCGGTCCCGCGAACTGCGGCGCGGGCTGCTGCAGTGGCCAGGCGTGCGTCGGCGGCTTCCTGAACAACCGCTGCGGCTCCGGCGGCGCGGCTTGCACCGACTGCGCTGCGGGGGGCTCCACGTGCGACACCGCGGCGGTCCCGCGCGTGTGCACCAAGCCCAACACGTGTCCGCAGAAGTACGCGGGTTGCGGCGTGGGTGTCTCCACGCCCAAGCTGACCACACACCAGAACCAGTGCGTCACATCGGACCTGCAGGACGCTGCGGCCGCGTGCAGCGGCGGCCTCGCGGGCAACAACTGTCAGGCGTTCTTCGCGTTCCTCACGGCTAACTCGCCCGGCTGCGCCACCTGCCTTGCGCCGTTCGAGCACGACTACAACGCGAGCGACTTCGCGGCGATCTTCAACTGCGCGTCACCGTTCGTGAACCCCATGTGCAACCACAACACCGGCTGCGAGACCGACTGCGAGTCCTCGAGCTGCTCCATGTGCGCCGCCGGCGATGTCACCGCGTGCGAGAACACCGTGCAGGGCATGGGTGGTCAGTGCCAGAGCTTCCAGGCGGGCTCTGGATGCATCAACGGGGCGCTCGGTAACCCGCCGGGCGACGCGTGCGACCCGTTCGATCCGCGCTACAACTTTGGCGACTACGGCCTCTTCCTGCAGGGAATGGGCAAGCTGTTCTGCCAGCCTTGAGCGCGCCCGCGTACCTCCTCACGGGGTATCCGTCATTCACGGCGAAGAAGATGTGCGAGGAGCTCCTGCGCGCGGGAGACGGCGCAGAGGTCTTCGCGGTGGTCCACGGCAAGCTCGCCAAGGACGCGGAGACCGCGCTCCTCGGCCTCACTCCGGACGAGCGCGCGCGGCTTCACCTGTTCGACGGTGACGCAGCGGCGCTCGACATGGGGCTGTCCGGCGCCGAGTACAAGGACCTCGCGCGACGCGTGACGCATGTGCATCACATGGCCCGTGTCAGCTACTCCGGTATCGACCGCGAGAGGGCGGAGGCCGTGAACGTGGGCGCGACGCGCGAGGTGCTCGAGTTCGCGGCAGCATGCGCAGAGCTCCGCTGCGTGGGCATTCACTCCACCGCGCACGTCGCCGGCGACCGTCGTGGCCACCTGCGCGAGGAAGAACTCGACTGCGGGCAGTCCTTCCGCAACGTCGTCGAGGAGACGCAGGCGCGCGCCGAGAAGCTTGCCCGTCGCAGACAACCCAAGTTGCCCGTGTGCGTGATCCGGCCCACGACCATCGTCGGGGACTCGCGCACGGGCGAGGTGGACCGCCTCGACGGCCCGTACCTGCTCATCATGCTCATCGTGACCTCGCCGCCGGATCTGGGGCTGCCACTTCCGGGGCGCGCGGACGTGCCGCTCCATCTGGTTCCGCTGGACTACGTGGTGCGCGCGTCGCGTGCGCTGGTGCTCGCGCCAGACGCGCCGGGTCGCACGTTCCATCTCGCCGACCCCACTCCATGCACCACGCGCCGCGTGTTCGAGCTCGTCGCGGAGAGCCTTGGCAAGCGGACGCCGCGCGGATTCCTACCTGGGAACATCACGCGAGCGCTCCTTCGCACGCCGGGTCTGGATCGCATCGCGTCGAGTCCGCGCGCGTTCATCGAGTCGCTCGCGACCCCGACGACCATCTCCACCACCAACACCGACGAGCTCCTGGCCGGGACCGACATACGCTGTCCGCCGTTCGAGAGCTATGTCGACAAGCTGGTCGAGTACGTGCAAGCGCGCCTTCGCGAGAAGCGCGAGCGCGAGCAGGAAGAGAACCATGACACGCTCGCATGACTCCAGCCTGAAAACCCGCGACGCCCGCGACGCAACACCCGTCGCGCCGCTCGGGCCGGGGATGGTGGAGCGCCGCGTGTCGCTGCCGTCCCGGGAGGTCGTCTTCCTCAAGGGCATCCTCGAGGCGCACGACGGCCTCGCGCAGGTCTACGCGGAGAAGGGCGGCGACCTCATCATCTGCACGACCGCCGAGCAAGCGACCGAGCTGGACGCGCTCCTGCGATCGCTCACGAAGGACATTCCCAGCCTGTTGCTCGGCTAGCTTCCGACTCAGAGGCACGTCGTGCCGGCGTCCGAGTACCCCCACGGGCGGCAGATGAGAAGGTCGCCGCCACTTCCGCAGATGACCCGCCCGCAGGTGTGGCTGCTGCTGAGGCTGCCGTCGACGTAGGTGCCATTGCAATCGCACGACTCGCCGCTCGTGCTGACCGCGCACGTGTCGTCACCCAGGTCGGAGGTCTCGTTGCATCCGCTGCTGCAGAACTCCGAGGCGACCGTCTTGTGACCCACGCAGTGGAAGCGGCTCGAGCGTTCGCCGGTGACGCCGTCATGGCCGCCGCAGTACCACGCGTCGTAGCTGTTGGTCTGCGTTGCGCACGGGTTCTCCGGATCGGGCGGCGGGGGTGGAGCGGCGTGAATGAAGCAGCCGATCGCCTTCTCGGTCAAGGCGTGGGTCGCGCGGCCGCCAGCGGAGGCGTTCTGTTCGACGACGCCCACCGTGCCATCCCCCACCGTGTCGATCACGGCGACGTGTCCGTAGGTGCCGCCCGTCATCACGAGCAGGTCGCCGTGGACAGGCGTGTACCCCGAGTCCTTCGCGTGCACGGACACGCGGCCAGTCGCGCTCATCGTGCAGAAATCTTTGGCCCCGCCGACGTGCGCCATGCCGCGCAGGTCAATCTTGAAGTGCTGCGAGAAGTAGCGCTGCGCCAGCTCGACGCATTGCCAGCGCTCTCCAACGGCGTCCTTGCTGTTGGCCTTCGTCCCGTCGGCGTCGCAATCGTCCGGGTTGCCATTCATCGCGTTCGAGCGCGCTTCGATCCCGTCGATGGTCGTCTGGACCGCGCCACATTCCGGATAGGTGTCGACCCTCGCGCTCGACTCGCCAAGGTGCTCGCCAGTGCTGGCAGAGCACGCCACCAGAGAGATCGCGCACACGACCACGCACGCCGTCCAGATAGAACGAGCCATTCGACCCTCCGTAGTTGTTTCCCCCGCGGCGCCGTCCACTGCGCTCGCGTGCTCCGCCTTTTCGGCGGCAATACGTACTGGTGCACGGGGCGGGCCACGACGCGCGACAGGGTGGCCGCGCCACTGGTGTCGCCTTTCCGCGACGTTTCCATGCCCCATGGTCGCGCCCCCACCCTCGCGCGGGATCCATGCATGGTGCATTCTTCGCCCATGGGGCTCGCGGCCCACACGTGGCGTGGATCTCAGCGGGCGAGCGCTGCGTCGATGCTCTCGCGATGCAGGCGAGGGCGCTAGAAGCCGCCGCTGCCGCCGCCGAAGTCGTCGTCGTCGCCGATCATCTCGGGCCTGAGCGACGGCGTGCTCGGATCCTCCACGTCGGGGGTGCTTCCTCGTTCGTGCATCGAGTCCGGCGGGCGGATGGAGTCGGGCGCGGGTGGGAAGCCCGAGCTCGACGGCGGGCCTCCGCTGTTCGTCCCGAGCGCGTTCTTGTGATCGAGGAACCGCAGCGTGCCGGGCCCCGACGTGCGCTCCAGCACGCTGCGCAGGTCGCCGGGCATCGGGCCTTCGACGATCATGCGCTGGCCCGAGCGCGGATGCTGGAACTCCAGACGCACGCAGTGGAGGAATGTGCGGTCCAGGCCGTTCTTCTCCTCGAAGAAGCGGTTCGTGGGCGCGTGTCCGTAGCGCGCGTCGCCGAGCACGGCGTGGCCGATGGCCGCGAGGTGTCGCCGGACCTGGTGCACGCGCGCTTGCTCCGGGATCACGCGCAGGACGGAGTGACCGCTCGCGATCGCCAGCCTTCGGTAGCGCGTGCGGGCCTGACAGAGCTTGCCGTCCTCGCGCAGCTCGCGCGTGATGGCGCCCTTGGACGGCGTCACGCCGCGCGTTGCCACCACGAATACCTGGCGCGTGCCCGGGTGCTCGAAGATCTCCTTCCATTGCGCGAGGAGCTCCGGCGTGCGTACGAACACGACGAGGCCGGAGGTCCCGGACTCCAGCGTGGTGACGGCGACGGCGCGCTCCGCGCCAGGAAGGCGCCGTGTGCGGTCGGTCAACGAGACGCGCGAGCCGGCGCTCTTCTCCGCGGTCTCCGCGCTTGCTCCCGATGAGCGGGACTCCGCCTCCACGTTCTCGTGAGCGCATTTCTCTACGATGAGGATCTCGTCGTCGTCATAGGAGAGGCGCGGCGCCGACAGCGGGCCCTTGCGGAGGACCGCGATCGTCTCGACCTCGTCCGTCAGCGGGATCATGTCGAGCGGGAGCAGGTTCTGGGCGGCGTAGCCGAGCCGCGCGAGGTGATCGAGATCGCGCGCGAGCGTGTCGGGATCGCACGACACGTAGCAGAGCACTGGCGCGCCGAGCTCCGTCACGAGCTCTCGCGCCGTTGCGCTCATCCCGCGTCGCGGCGGGTTCACCACTACCGCGTCGAAGCGCTCCTTTTTCTCCGACAGCACGCGCAGGGCCGACGCGCTGTCCGCGTTCTGCACCGTGAGCGGCAGCCCCTGCGCGATCGCCGCTTCACGCGCGCTCTCCGTCGCGGGGCCGAAGCTCTCCACCAGGTGGACCGCGGCGCCCAGCGCAGCGAGCGAGAGTCCGATCGCGCCGGAGCCTCCATACAGATCGAGCACACGCGGAGGTGCTTTCCCGCCCGTCTTTTGGTGCGGCAGGCCAAGCGCCTCGGCCAGGATGTCGTGCACGCGCTCCGCCTGCCCGCGATGCGCCTGGACGAACGAGCCGAAGGTTGCAAGATGCACGGATTTGCCGAGGCGATCTTGCACCTTGTCCACGCCCGCGAGCGTCTGGGTCTCGGAGCCCAGGATCTGCGGCGACTCCCCCTCGTGGAAGTTCGCCGCGACGCCGACGATCTCGGGGATGTCGCGGGTGAGAGCGGCGGCGGTGCGCGCCAGGCCCTCACGATCCGGCGCGGCGTTCTTCTCGACCACGAAGGTCACGAGCGCGCGCGGCCCATCCGGCGTGGTCACCTCGCGCAGGTCCACCGCGCGGAGGGCCCCGTTCTGCCCGTCGAATGGACGGAGCGCGCCGTTCTCCGCTTCGTCCCGCGTGATCAGCGCACGCACGGCGCCCGCGACGCGGAGCAGCAGCGGTGACAGCACGCGGCACTTCGGAATGTCGACCACCTGATGCCCGCCGCCCTTGCCGAAGAGTCCGAGCCTGGCAGACGGCGCCACGATCAGCTTCGCCCGGGTTCGATACTCGACGACCGGGTCGGCCGGCACGACGGGCTCCGTGTAGACGAGCTCGAGTGTGGCGTAGCGCGCGACGGACTGGACGACGCGCCCGCGCTTGACGATCAGCTGATCGACATAGGAGAGCCCAATGACGGGACAGCCGCCGCATCGGTCCGCGTGCTCGCAGACGACGCGTTCGACAGTTGCTCCGCCTCGATGAGCAAAAAGGCCCGAGTCGCGACCGAGCGACATGTCCCGCAGGATATCCAACTTTCGCCCGTGTGGCTCGGGAAAGGCTTGCTACGATTGTGTCGGTTGAGCACGTCATCCACCACCGTCCGACATGAGCGCAAGCTCCCCGAGCCCGGAACGGTGCTGGGCGGGAAGTACAAGCTCCTCCGTATCATCGGCGAGGGCGGGATGGGGGTCGTGTTCGAGGGCGAGCACGTCCGTATGGGCCAGCGCGTCGCGATCAAGATGCTGTTGCCGGAGACGATCGACGAAGCGGACGTGATCAAGCGGTTCGATCGTGAGGCCCGCGCTGCGGCACGCCTCAAGAGCCGACACGCGGCGCGCGTCACGGACGTCGATCACACGGACGAGGGCTTGCCGTACATGGTGATGGAGCTCCTTCAAGGCTCCGATCTCGGAGATATCCTCGCGGAGCGCGGCAAGCTGCCCGTCGCCGAGGCGATCGATTACATGCTCCAGGCGTGCGCAGCGATCGTCGAGGCGCACGATCTGGGGATCATTCATCGCGATCTGAAGCCAGCCAACCTGTTCCTCTCCGACGGACCGGATGGGCAGATCGTGAAGCTCCTCGACTTCGGGATCTCGAAGGTCACGGGTGAGGCGTCCAGGCTGACGAGCGCGGAGTCCATGATGGGAACGCCGCTGTACATGTCGCCGGAGCAGATCCGCTCGGCGCGCGACGTGGATTCGCGGACCGACGTGTGGTCTCTCGGCGTGATCCTCTTCGAGTTGCTGTCCGGCGACGCGCCCTTCACGGGCACCACCACGCAGGTGGCTGCAGCGATCGTCACCGACGAAGTTCCCGCGACCCTGACTTCGCACGGCGTGTCGGCGGAGCTCCAGGCGATCGTGCTGCGCGCACTGTCGAAGGACCGCAACACCCGGACCCAGAGCGCGCGCGATTTCGGTGCTGCGCTGCTTCCGTTCGCGCTCGCATCCTCCACTGGCGCGCAGGCGATCGAGGGGGTGCTGCGGTCATCCATGGGCGGCGTCGCGGGTGCGTCGCTTGCCCCGCCCGCGTCGCGCGCTGGCTCCACCCTGAACCCCACGACGGAGAAGAAGCTAAGCGCACGCAGCGCGACGTCGCGAGTGGCCATGGGCCTCGTCATTGGCGCGTCGGCGCTCGCGGCGGCGGGCGTGGTCGCCTTCATCGTCGTATGGAACGGCGGCGCAAAAACCCCTACGATCTCCTCGATCATGAGGGACGTTCCGCCTGCGCCATCCAGCGTCGCTTCCAGTGCCTCGTCAGTCAGTGGCCCCGTCAGTGGCCCCGTGAGCACGGCCGCGACCGCGACCAGCGGCGACCCGGTAGCCGTCGTTCCGTCATCGGCACTCACGGCGAGCACCGCGATCGCGAACAAGCCTCAGCCTGCCATCAAACCGATCGGCAAGCCCGCCGGCACGCCGAGCGCACACCCCTCTGTGGCGCCGCGTCCGCCTCCCAGTGTGGCAGCGCCCGAGCTCCCGAACCATATCTGAAGCTCAGAACGTGAAACGCGAGAAGATCGCTGCGCCGAACACGCGCGGGGAGTCGACGCTCTGCGATTCGCGCCGATCGCGAATGAAGTACGTGGAGTTGTACTCGGCCACCATGTCCCAGCGCGGCGCCAGGTGCGCCTCGATGCCGAGGCCTGACTGGGTCGCGATCTCCACGCCGTAGCGCATGCCCGGAAGGGTGGTGGTGTCGATGCGCCACTGACCGATGCCGAGCTGAACGAACGGAGTGATGCGGCCCGAACCGAGGCGAACGCGGCTCATCACCATGCGCGTGTTGCGCGTGAGACGAAGCTCGTCGGAGAGGGCCATGGGCGCGCCATAGAGGCGGAAGCCCTCGCCCCAGTCACGGGCCACGAGGCTGACCTTCGGAGCGACGCCGAACCACGCGTTGCCAAGGCCGCTCGGCTCCGTGCTTCGCGTGTGGGTCGCGCTCGCGTCTTCCGTCTTGCGTGGCGCGGTGGGCGCCTCCTTCACGAACTTGCCACGCATCACGTCGGTGGCGGCTCCGTACAGCTTCTCCCACTCCACCGAGCCAGCCTCATCGGCAGCGTGCGCGGTGCTGGGAACAGCGGTCACAGCGACCGCTGCGGCACATGCAACCGCAAAGCTGAGTGAGGCGTAGGACATGCGGCGACGGTAATGAACTCTACCGGTCGTGATCATTGCTCGCCATCTCGCAAGCAGCGTGCCCTTCATTTCGGAGGGTGAAGTTGCAACATCGGATCACGCGACCGCACCGCAGCCCACGAGCACACACAGCGGCGCTCGCCTCGACTTCGCGGCGACTTTCGCGGTGGAGCGGCGCGCATTCAACGGTTTGCGCCGACTTGAGACGCGATCGTGCTGCTGAGATCGTGCCTCAGCTGGATCCCGATTGGCCCAGCCTGCCTGCCTCAGCACGCCACCGCGCCACGCGCGATCTTGTCACGGGCACGCGACACCGACACTGGCACCGGCTATTGCGCGCGGACCGCCATGGGCCACGTGTGCGTGACGTTGCCGCTCCTCGACACGAGCTCGAACGTCGCCTGGCCCTGGCTCGGCCGCGCCGTGAGCGTCACGGACAGATTGATCTTGGAGCCGTTGTGAACCAAGGGGCGATCGACCTCGGGTGCGCCGCCGCTCGGGCCGCCGAGCACGTCGCTGCCGCCGCGGTAGTGCGTGGTCTCTTGTACGTCGAGCGTCCAGTCGTCCATCGGTCCGTCGGAGAAAGCGGTCAGCGGGATCACCTTGGTCGTGCCCACCTTGATCGCGATCACGTTCGTCGCCTGGATCGGCGTGGTCGGCGCCACGTTGAAGTAGGCGCCGTTGCCGGCGGGCGCGGGCACGCACGGGTCATGGCTTCCGGCAGCGGCCTTGTTCGACCACGAGCGCTGCACGACGAAGCTGCTCTCCACGTACGTGACGCTGCCGTTGAAGCCCAGCTCGCAGAGATCGCCGACCTCCCCGCCAAGGCCGTTCGTCCAGAGCTGGTTTTGCATGTAGTATGCAGGCGTTCCCACGTGAGGGTCCGTGGCGGCCTCGATGAACTCGTGGCTGGCCGAGACGGTGAGCTCTCCGGTGCTATTTCCGCAGCGCGGCATGATTGCGTACGCGACGTCGATCGGTGCTCCGAGCACGCCTCCTTCTACGACGCCACCGTCGGCGACCTCGGGCGGCGTGAGGATGACGCTGTTGTGGTACGCGCCGAAGTCCATGCAGCTGTTCGCGCTGTCCAGCACGATGCTCACCGTCGACGGAAAGTAGATGGCGTACAGCGTGTCTGCATCCGGCGTGGGGAACGAGCCGTCTGCCACGTGCGCCTTGATGAAGTCCTGGATGGTGGTCGGCGTGGAGAACGAGCTGTCGGTGTAGCTCGTGGCGGGGGCCTCCGAGATGTGGACGTGACCGCCGGACGTGCCGTGACCGACGCAGGTGTTCTTGTCGTCGCAGTAGCCGTCCGTGACGGCGTCCCACCACTTGGTCTGCGTGATGGTGTCGCCGAGCTGCTCCAGGAGATCGCGCTTGGTGTCGCCATCGAACGTGATGGTGACGATCTTCGCGTTCTTCAGGATGCCGCCGCCGTTGTAGTCCGCGAGCGGGATCGGCGTATGCGCGGCGGGGTAGTGCGTGTCCAGCGGGTCGGGGCCGAGGCCGCCCTCACCTGCATCTGCCGTCGGCGGGCCTGCGTCCGGATCGATGACGCCCGTGGGGTCCGGCGTGGCCTGCTTCGCGGAGCTGCCTCCGCATGCTGCGGCCGAAAGGGTGGCGAGCGAGGCACCAAGGGCGACGAGAAAACGGAGGCGAATCATGAATGCACCTTCTTCTAGCGGACGAAGGGGTGGGCGCAAGACGAATGCGCCCAGAGAACCCAGTAACCGCCGCGGGGTCTCATGCGTAGAACCTACAGAATGGCGTCTTTCACGCTACAGTTCGGCGGCGCTGCGCCTTCCATGGTCGCCAGGGTCGCCAGGGTCGCCAGGGTCGGCATGTCCGGCATGCTCGGCCCGTGCCGCATCGGTCCCGCTCCGGGTCATGGTATGACCGCGTGGCTCATGGCCGATGCCTCCGCATCTTCCAAAGACTCCACCGCGCTGCGCCTTCGCGAGGCGATGGAGCGGTACGCGCAAGGCGAGGACGCCGCGTTTGCGGAGCTTTACGATCTGCTCTCGCCACGGCTGCTCGCGTTCTTGACGCGCATGACCAGGGATCGCGTGACGGCGGAGGATCTGATGCAACAGACCTTCCTGAACATGCACCGCGCCCGCGGCCGCTTCGCGGTCGGCGCTGAGGTGACTCCCTGGGCATTCGCGATCGCGCGCCGGCTCTTCCTGGACTCCACGCGCCGCGGCAAGCGCGAGGTGCTCGAGCGCGGCGAGCGTGGAGGTGACGAGGACGATGAGCGGTCGATCTTCGACCTCGTGGAGGCCGCAGGTGCCACCGCCGAAGAGCTCGTCGACGCGAAGTCGCTCGCGATCGTGATCGAGGGGGCACTGTCCGAGTTGCCCGAGCAGCAGCGCGAGGCCTTCGCGCTCATCAAGCAAGAGGGGCTCTCGGTCGCCGAGGCAGCGGGCATCCTTGGCACCAGCGTGGGGGCCGTGAAGCTCCGCGCGCATCGCGCGTACGAGTCGCTGCGGACGGCGCTCGGCAAGAAGGGCAGGGCGCCGTCATGACCGAGAAGCCGGATCTGCGCGCCGCCATTCTTGCCGCGGCGAAGAAGGAGCCGTCGGCCACGCGCGCGGAGGTCTCGGCCCACGTGCGACTGGTGCTCACCGTCGCGGCGATCGGGCTCGCCGTCGCATTCTTCGTGCTCGGAGGCGTGACGCTCGGCGATCGCCCCGCGTCGTTCGTGGTCCACGTCGCGCTCGTCTGGTCGATCGTCGCGGCTGCGTCCGCGCTTCTGCTCTTGCGTCGCGGCGCGACGGGGCTCGGGGCTCCCACGGCGACGTTGCTCGGCGTCGCAATGGCGGTCGCGCCGCTGCTCGGGGCGAGCTACCTGGGCCTACACGTGTCCGAGGCAGCGGGGATCGGCCACGACCACGTCGGAGCGCTCTCGCACCCGATGTGCTTCATCATGACGCTCGTGTTCACCATCGCTCCTTTCGCGGTCTTCGCGGCGCTGCGTCGTGGGGTCGACCCCGTGCATCCCGCCGCCACAGGCGCGATCGCGGGCGCGGCAAGCGCGGCGGTCGGAGGCGTGGCGATCACGCTGCACTGCCCGATCTCGTCGGACCTTCACGTGCTGCTCGGGCACGCGCTGCCCGCGGTCGTGATGCTGCTCGTCGGCTTCGCGCTCGGGCCGCGGATTTTCGGCGTGCGCGCAGCGCCGTAACGCGGAAGTTCGTGTACGCTCGGAGGCATGGCATCGCGCGCGCTTCTGGCACCGTTCGTCACCACTCTTGCTCTGTCGGCGGCGCTGTTCCCGCTCTTCCTGCCCGGCTGTGGTGGCGCGCAGCAAGTGTCGTTCGTCTCGCAGGAGCGACCGGACAACGGAGGCGAGACCAGCGTGCGCCTCCACAGTGAGCCCGGCGGCGAGCGCGAGCTCCCATCCGACTCCGAGATCGTCGAGCCCGAGCACCCGCTCGTGGGCACCAAGTCCGAGCGCGCGCTCGTCCACATCCACACGCCCGACGGCGTGTGCTCGGGCGCGGTTGTCGGCGCGAGCACCGTCGTGACCGCACAGCAATGCATCAAGGGCTTCCCGGCGGGCTCGAACATCGTCCCCGAGGGCCGTGACTTCCACGTGGAGGTCGCCTCCAGCGCGCTCACCTGGACGCAGCGGCGCGTGAAGAAGATCGTTCTGCCGTCGTGCGAGTGGGCGGACCTGGACGTCGCGGCGCTGATCCTGGAGAGCCCGGTGGAGTGGGTCGTCCCGCTCACCGTCGGCACCATGCCCGGGCCCGGCGCCAAGGTCGAGGCGCTCGGCTTCGGAACGTGCCCCGGCGAGGCGCACACGAAGGTCTCGCACGAAGGCGGCATCCTCAACGTCGAGAGCGAGGCCTCCGTCGTGGACGTGCGCCTGTGCCGCGGCGACGTCGGCGGGCCGATCGTCGATCGCGCGGGCGGCGACATCGTCGGCATCATCTCGCACCGCGACGATCCGGAGGGCTCACCGCGCCAGACCACAACGGTCTTCCGCCTCGACACGCCCTCCTCGCGCGAGCTCCTTTCGCTTGCGGAGAAGTCGGAGCCCGGAAAGCTCAGCATCGCCTGCAAGCGCTGACGTCGCCGTCGCGGTCAAACCTTCTTCTGTAGACGCAAGGAGCGGCGCGCTTCGCCATCCGCTTGCGACGCGCGGACGTGGTCCGAGTCCATCACCAGCGGTGGCACCTTGGTGGGCTTGCGGTCGTCGTCGACGGCGACGAAGGTCAGCCGCGCATCGACGCACGGCCACCGCGCGCCGGTCCGCGAGTCCTCGCCCTCCACGACGACCTCGATCTCCATCGACGTGCTGAAGACTGCGTTGACGAGCGCGTGCAGGCGCACGACCTCTCCCACCTTCACGGGCTTCTGGAACTTGAGATCGTCGACGAACGCGGTGACGCACAGCTTGCCCGAGTGGCGCTGGGCGCAGATCGCCGCGCATAGATCGACCCACGCCATGATCTGGCCGCCGAACACGTTGCCCATGGCGTTCGCGTGCTGAGGCAGGACGTACTCGGTCATGTCCGTGCGCGAGGCGCTCTGATGTCGGGACTCCATCCCGACGAGCTTGTCCTCGAAAGCGCGAAAACGAAACGGCTCATCGAAAAAAGCATCGCAGCGCCTTGCGCGATCGCGGGTCGCGGGCTAATGAATGAACGTTCACTCCGATGCCCGCCGCCCACACAGTTACACGAGATCCCGAGCAAAAGCGCGAGGCTATCCTCGATGCCGCGCTCGAGCTCTTTGCGGACCGCGGCTTCCACGGCACCTCGATCCCGGATCTGGCGGAGCGCGCCAAGGTGGCCGCTGGGACCATCTACCGCCACTTCGCGAGCAAGGAAGCCCTCGTGAACGCGGTCTACCAGCGCGAGAAGATGGCGCTCGCGAAGGCGCTCGTTCCCAGAGACATGGCGACGTCACCGCGCCTCATGCTCCACGCGTTCTTCGTCTCCGCGTGTCGCTACGCGCGCGAGCGCCCGCTCTCGCTCGCGTTCCTCGAGCACCACCATCACAAGGACTACCTGGACCAGGCGAGCCGCGATCTCGAGCAGCGAATGTTCGCGCCGGCCGTGATGTTCCTGCATCAGGCGCAGGAGCAGCTGGCCGTGAAGAGATGCGATCCGGAGCTGCTCATCGCGCTCGTGTGGGGAATGTTCAACGGCCTCGTGCGCGGTCACGAGGAGAAGAGATTCGCGCTCGATCCGAAGGCGCTCGCCGAAGCCGAAGAGTGCATCTGGCAGGCGATCAGGGCGTAGGAGATCGAGGTCGGGGCCGAGGCTGCCGTTCAGCGCGCAGTTCCTCGTCTCCATCCTGCGCGCGATGCCCACGCGCATGTCCGACGCGATCATGCGCTGGGCGCTCGGCCTCTCGAGCGCGAAGGCGCAGCTCACTACGGCGGAAGCGTCCTGACGTCCAGGTTCCACGGGCCCTTCGCGCCATTGAAGCCATCCACCTGGACCCAGTACTGGCCGGGTACGAGCGTGAGATCCAGGAAGCTGCGCTGCGCCGTGAAGCCGACGTAGCAGGCGTTTGGTAGCTCCGTGGCCGGGCAGACCGCGCCCGTTCGGATGTCCAGGATGGTGGCGTACGTGGAGCCGCTCATGTCGAAGATCATCCGCTGCGCCGCGGTCAGGTTCAGCTGGAAGATCTGATCCGGCGCCCCGCCCGGGGGTGCGCCGTCCACGTCGCACCCGGCGTTGAACTCGTGCATCGCATTGGTCGTGTCACCCGTGTAGAAGCCGCCGCTCGAAGCCAGCGCGATCGGTGACATGCAGTTGTCCGAGCCGCCGCCGACGTTCGTTGCCGTTGCGGTGGGTCGCGTGAGGACCATGAGGCTTGCTGCGTGCCCCTGCAGATCTGCGACCACGATGCGGTAGCTCCCCGCAGCCAGATTTCGTTTCGAGATGCGGATGGGCGTGGCGCCCTTGGTGCACGTGAGAACGTCCGCTGGCGTGCAGCCGGGCTTGTTGAGCGACACCGCGCCGAAATCACCCTGCACGAAGCGCCCCACGATGAGTACGTCACTCGGAACCAGGAGCTCGAGGTCGTACGCGGCGTTCGGCGCGCCTCCGAGGCAGCCATTGCGGATCGCGTCTTCCTGCGCAGAAAGGTCGACGTCGATCTCGCCGTTCTGCGGAGCTGAAGGCGCCGTCGCGCAGGTCTGGTTCGGAGGTGGCAAGGTGGGCGGGTAGGTCGAAACGAGGAGGCTCGCGTCGATGCTCGCGGTGGCGCTCACGGCGAGAACGTAGGTGCCCGCCTGCAGGTTGCGCGCGAAGAGCGGAGGCACGTTGCCGACGCGGCAGCGGAGCTCGTCGGTGCAGGTCGCTGCGCGCAGGCTCAGGACTGCGTTGCCATCACCAGCGGTAGTGGTCGCGAGCACGCGCACGTCGTGCGCTGCCGTGAGCGTGAACGCGTACGTCAGCTCGCCGGTCTGGGCGGTGCAGTCGGAGGTGAGGTCGTGGCTCGCGTCCACGATCGTGACGGGGACCGCCGTGTCGAGCGGGATCGCGAGCGGCGCGACGCAGCTCTCGTTCGTGGGCGCCGCGGTGGGAGGCAGGAAATCCACGTGAACGCCGACGCTCGCCTCCGTCTGTGTCGTGACAACCGCGTAGATCGTGGTGCCCGCAGCCACGGAGCGCGCCCTGACGCGCGTGCGTACCCCCGCGCCCGTATGCTGGCATTCGATCTCGGACGTTGCGCATGCGGAGAAGATCGCCACGGTCGACTCTGCGTCGTTCGTGCCGGTCCACACGTCGATGTCGCTCGCGGCGTCGCCCACGTTGCCCGGCGCGGTGATCGCGACCACCACGTCGCGCGCGGCGGTCGGCGTTCCCACGTTGCAGCTCTCCACGTAGTCCTTTTTCGTGGCGACCGTGCTCACGGTGTAGCTGCCTGCGGTGGTGACCGCGAGCGCGTTTGCGCACGTGTCGTTCGCCGGCAACACGCAGGGCTGCTCGTCCACCTTGCCGTTGCAGTTGTCGTCCTTGCTGTTTCCGCAGACCTCCTGCGCCTTCTCGTTCACGAGCGGATCGGTGTCATCGCAGTCGCCGCCAGCGTTCAGGCAGTGCGCGTCGGTGTCGCCGTCCTGGTCGGCGTCGCGAGGCACGTGCTTGCAAGACTTGTCCGTCTCCACGCACGCGTCGATGGTGCAGGAGTTTTCGTCCTGACACGTGACCACGGGCCCGGCCCTGCAACCGGCGGTCGTGCAGACCTCCTTGCCGTTGCAGTAGACGGTGTCGTCGCAGAGCGAGTCGTCCGGGAGGAAGCGGCAGCGGTGGAGCGACAGATCGCAGTGGTCGCCTGTGCACGCGACCTTGTCGTCGCACTGCGCGGTGGTGTCGCACGGTCCGCCGAGCGTGGGGTCGATGGTGCTTCCGTCAGGCCCCGCCTGCGCGTCGAAGTCGGACGCGGCGTCCACGCCCGCATCCGCGGGCTCGATCAGGAGGTCCTGCGCGTTCCTCTTTCCGCACGCGAGCGCGAGCACCACCACGCAGACAAGCGAGAACAAGCGCCGCACGTAGAGAGCGTATCAGAACCCCCTCACCAGGCGACCGAGTCGAACGCCTACAGAACCAGCGTCTCGGTGTGCTCTCCCCAGACCTCACGCAGCGCGTTGGAGATCTCTCCGACGGTCCCACCCGCTTTCACCGCAAGCAGGATGGGGTAGAGCAGGTTCGTGTCTGCCTTCGCGGCCGCCGTGACCGCGTCCAGGGTGGCCTTGACGACGCCCGCATCGCGCTTCGCTCGGAAGGCACGGAGGCGGGCGACCTGCTCTCGCTCGATCGTGGGGTCCACCTTCATCACCGGCACGGGCTCCGTGTCCTTCACATAGGCGTTCACGCCGACGATGATCCGCTGCTTCTTCTCGATCTCGAGCTGGTAGGTGTACGCGGAGTTCTGGATCTCGCGCTGCGGGTAGCCTTGCTCGATGGCGTTCACCATGCCACCGAGCTCGTCGATGCGCTTGATGTACTTCTGCGCGGCCGCCTCGAGCTCCGTCGTGAGCACCTCGATCGCGTAGCTGCCGCCCAGCGCGTCCACGAAATCCGCGAGGCCCGACTCGGACGCGATGATCTGCTGCGTGCGCAGCGCGATCGTGGCGGACTCGGAGGTAGGCAGGCCGAGCGCCTCGTCGTAGCTGTTCGTATGCAACGACTGGCACCCGCCCATCACGGCCGCCATGGCCTGGATGGTCACGCGCGCAACATTGCAGAGCGGCTGCTGCGCCGTGAGCGTCATGCCGGCGGTCTGACAGTGGAAGCGTAGTGCGCGCGCGCGCTCGGACTTTGCGTGGAAGCGCTCCGCCATCAGCGTGGACCACATGCGCCGGGCAGCGCGAAACTTCGCCACTTCTTCCATCAGGTTGTTGTGCACGTTGAAGAAGAACGAGAGCTGCGCGCCGAACGCGTCCACGTCGAGGCCCGCCTTCATGGCGGACTCCACGTAGGCAATGCCGTCCGCGAGCGTGAAGGCGATCTCCTGCGCGGCATCTGCGCCTGCTTCGCGGATGTGGTAGCCGCTGATGGAGATCGTGTTCCATTTCGGCACCTCCTTGCCAGCGAAGGCGAAGATGTCCGTGATGAGGCGGAGCGATGGGCGCGGCGGGAAGATGTACGTCCCGCGGGCCATGTACTCCTTGAGGATGTCGTTCTGGATGGTGCCGCGCAGCTTGTCGCGCGAGACGCCGTTCTCCTCTGCCACGGCGATGTAGAGGCACAGCAGGATCGCGGCCGTCGAGTTGATGGTCATCGACGTGGACACTTCGCCGAGCGGTATCTGATCGAACAGCGTGCGCATGTCGTCGATCGAATCGATGGCGACGCCCACGCGGCCGACCTCGCCCTCGGCCTTCGGGTCGTCGGAGTCGCGGCCCATCTGCGTGGGCAGATCGAACGCCACGGACAGGCCCGTCTGTCCTTGCGCGAGCAGGTAGCGGTACCGCTCGTTCGACTCCTTGGCGGTGCCAAAGCCCGCATACTGCCGCATGGTCCAGAGGCGGCCGCGGTACATGTTCGGCTGCACTCCGCGCGTGAACGGCGGAAGTCCAGGCACACCGAGCGCCGTCACGGGGTCCAGCGCGGCCACGTCGTCAGGGCCGTAGAGAGGCGCGGCGTCCTTGCCGCCAGCCAGCACGCCGATACGCGCGCGAGGCTTGTCCTTCTTCTCGAGCGGCGACAGCGTGTCCCTCTCCCACTGCCCGCGAAGCGCCTTGTAGTCCATGGCCGCACCCTACCAAAAGAGACCTACCGCTGCTTTGCCTTCATGATGCGCGCGAATGCTTCGCCGGCGGCGCGCGCGAGCTCCTCGAGGCGGCGCGTGGCGATCATGGTGTCGCCCAGCTCGTCGGCGACGAGCACTACGGCGGCCTTGCCGAGCACCCGCACTGGCGCTACGGCCACGTCGCGAGTCGCGCCGCCCATGACACGCAGGAGCGGCGCGTGGACGTCGTCGTGGCGCACGGCGCCCAGGTACAGTCCTTCGTTCATGGCGGTCGTGAAGATGCTCGGCGTCACGAGCGACATCGTGAGGGCCTGGAGCTGCACGCGCTCACCGAACTCCGGCGTGCACGTCCACCCGACGAGACCACCGCGCTTCACCACGAACACGGCGACCTTGCGCGCCACGGCCCGCGCGCCCAGGAGCAGGAGCTCGAGGACGTGATCGCGATCCTCGGCGGCACGCAGGGCCGCGAGCACGCTGGTGCCATCCGCGAACGGGAAGCCGGCCTGCGCGTTGTAGGCTCCACGCGCGGTGCGAGGCGGCGGACCCGGAATGAATGAAGGAAGCGGCTCTGCGTCGTATGCGGTGTGCGGGAGCTGCGTGGGGTGGCGCTCGTAGTAGAGCGTGGCCGCGCGCTCGCGAGGTGCGTTCACGCTCATGCGTGTGAGCGGGATCGGGCGCTCGATCGCGGCGGTGGTGGGCCCGTGGCCGGCGAGCGCAGGCGGAATCTGGGTGTTGCCCGAGGGCACGAGCTCCGCCGGGCGCGTCTCGTCGGGCTCGGGGACGGTGCCGTAGTCGTGCGTTCCGACCTCGCTCTGCGCGAAGAGCTGAGGCCTTGCGGCCGAGTGCGCCTGCGAGCCCGCCTGCGAATGCGGCGACGCGGCGAGCGCGGCAGAACGCACCGAAGGCACGGCGGTTCCCCATGGCGGCGTCATGCTGGCCGAGCGCGGCGGCTCCTGCGAGTACGTCGCGCTCGTCGCGGCCGGGATCTGACGGCGCTCGGGCACCATGGCAGCGATGATCCCGCCGGTCGGATAGCGCGACCCGCCCCGCTCCACTGCAGGCGCACCCGGAGGCGCGGAATACGAGGTCGCATACGGCGCGGGGAGCGCCGATCCGCGGACGCTCGCCGCGGGCGGCATCGTGCGCGACTTGCGCGTGAGGCCCTCTTCGATCGCAGCGATGGTCGCGCGGACAAGCCGCACTGGCGCCTGGAGGTGGTGCTCGATCTCGAGCTTCGTGTGCGGCTCGCGTGCGTCGGCCACGGCAACGTCAACCACGCCAGTGGTCGGGTCGCGACGAATGGGGACCGCGAGCAACCGCATGCAGAGGCCCGGCGGAAGCCGCACCATCAGATCCACCATGGGCATCACGGTGCGAACGGCAGGCGCGTCCACACGCGAGAGCACGTCCTCGAGCGTGGGCGCGTCCAGCGCACCGGTGTCGAGGAGCGCGCGCGGCAGGGTCGTGCCCTGCTGGAGCGCCGAGTAGAGCGCCCGCTCCAACGCTTGCGGCGTGACGATCTCCGCCAGCACCAGCGCCCTCGCGAGTTCGTATCCCACGCCCCCCAGTGTACCCGAACAACTATTTTCCGACGCGGCCGAAATGGAAGACGATCTCGCTCTTCCGGAGGAGCCCGAGCTGATCCCGCCCGATCCGCTCCACAGCGCGCGGATCGTCGCGCAAGGCATCCACGTCCGCGCGCAGCCGGACGATCTCCCGCCGCGTGTCCGCGTTCTCCGTCGTCACGTCCGCAAGCTCCTTCTCCAGCCCCCGCATGCGCGGCAGTCCTTCTGGCTTCAGGACCAGTATGGGCACGCTCACGAGCGCGACCAGCAGGATCGAGAGGGGGAGGCTTCGCTCGGCGAAGTCAGCGAAGGTCATGATTCACCCTACGAAAGGCCGGGCCGAGTGGTCCAGTTTTACGCGGTTCGCGGCCCCCGCCGGGTGGTATCTTGGGCCTCCGAGATGAGCGAGTACGAGGCGGTGATCGGGCTGGAGGTGCACGCGCAGCTCCTCACCCACACGAAGATCTTCTGCGGCTGCAGCACGGCGTTCGGCAAGGAGCCCAATACGCAGGTCTGCCCCGTCTGCCTGGGGCTGCCCGGCGCGCTTCCAGTGCTGAACCGCGCCGCGGTGGAGCTCGCCGCGCGTGCCTCCCTTGCGCTCTCCGCTACCGTGCAGCCCGTCAGTGTCTTCGCGCGGAAGAACTACTTCTACGCAGACCTCCCCAAGGGCTATCAGATAAGCCAGTTCGACAGGCCGCTCGCGCTCGCCGGCCACCTCGCGATTCCGTCGGGCGACGGGCAGAAGACAGTCCGTATCCAGCGCCTCCACATGGAGGAGGACGCCGGCAAGAACATCCACGATCGTGGCGACACGTCGATCGTCGATCTGAACCGCGCCGGCGTGCCGCTCATCGAGATCGTGACGGAGCCCGATCTCGCCTCGGCCGAGGAGGCCGGCGCGTACCTGCGTGCCCTGCGCGAGATCTTGGTGTTCGTCGGTGTGAATGACGGCAACCTGGAAGAGGGGAGCTTTCGCTGCGACGCGAACGTGTCGATCAAGAAGAAGGGCGATCCGGAGCTGGGCACACGTGTCGAGCTGAAGAACATCAACAGCTTCAAGTTCGTGGAGAAGGCGATCAAGAGCGAGATCGCCCGCCAGGAGCTCCTCCTCTCTGACGGCGGAAAGGTCATTCGGGAGACGCGCGGATGGGACGACGTCAAGGAGTCCACGTTCACGCTCCGCAACAAGGAAGCAGCCGAGGACTACCGCTATTTCCCCGATCCGGACTTGCCCGAGCTCACGCTTGGCGTGCGCGACATCGAGACCATTCGCAACACGCTCCCCGAGCTCCCGAAGGACAAGCGCGCGCGCTTCGCCCGTGAGCTATCGCTCACGCCCGCGGCCGCAGAGGTGCTGACGTCGCATCCGCGCCTGGCCGCGTTCTTCGAGGAGACCGCCATGCTCACGAGCGACGGCCTGCGCGCCGCGAATTTCATCCAGAGCGAGGTCCTCCGAGACGCCGAGTTTCATGGCACTGTCGCCACGTTCCCGGTGACGCCATCGCAGGTAGCCGGGTTGCTCGCGCTCTCCGAGTCTGGCCAGATCAGCGGCAAGCAGGCGAAGGAGGTCTACGCGAAGCTGCGCGGCACGACGCTCGATCCGAAGGCCGTGGTGGCGGAGCTCGGCATGAGTCAGCTCACCGATCCCGCGGCGGTGCTCGCGCTGTGCGAGGAGGCGGTGCAGGCGAACGCGAAGCAAGCGGACGCGTACCGCGCGGGCAAGACTTCGCTCTTCGGGTTCTTCGTGGGCGACGTGATGAAGCGCTCCAAGGGCCGCGCGAACCCCGGCGTGGTGAACGAGATGCTGAAGCGCCTGCTCGGAGCTTCATGAGGGAGGTCTGACATGCTCTCCGTCACCAGTGGCGCGCAGCGCCGCGCCGGCAAGGTCCTCATCGTCGACGACAACGTCGACCTCGTTTCGCAGCTCTCTGCCGTGCTGCTCGCGCCCGCCTCCGATTCAGCGCCGCTCTCCGTGGTCACCGCCGCGCGCGGGGCCGAGGCGCTCGTGCTCGCGAAGCGAGAGGGCTTCGACGTTGCCATCGTGGACGTGAAGCTGCCCGACGTGAGCGGCATCGATCTCATCGCGCAGCTGAAGGACGCATGCCCGTTCTCGGAGGTGGTGCTCATCACCGGCTTCGCGAGCGTGGACGCGGCGATCTCCGCGCTCCGCTCTGGCGCGTTCGCGTTTACGTTGAAGTCGTTCCGGCCGGAGGAGCTCATCTCCACGGTGCAGCAAGCGTTGATGAAGGTGCAGCTCAAGGTCGAGCGGCGCAGCCTCGAGAAGCGCGCGGCAGACGCAGAGGCGCTGTCTGCGATGGGGGCGCTGGCGCTGAACCTCGCGCACGAGATCCGGAACCCGCTCAACGCTGCGGTGCTGCAGCTCCACCTGCTCGATCGGGGGGTGGACAAGCTCGAATGCGATCGCGACACCAAGGACGCCTTGAAGAAGCGCGCCGCGATCGTCGGCGACGAGATCGGTCGGCTGTCACGCCTGCTCACCGAGTTCCTGGAGCTCGCGCGTCCTCGTGCGCTGGGGCGTGAGCCAGTGCACGTCGCACGGCTGGTCGCGGACGTCCTGGACCTCTATCGCGAGACGGCAGATGCGCGCGGCATCGCCATCATCCGCGACCTCGCCGCGGATGGTACGACGCTCCTCGGCGACGCAGAGAAGCTGAAGCAGGTCGTGCTCAACTTGGTCGTGAACGCCATGGAGGCCATGAAGCAGGGCGGGACGCTGTCCGTGCGTGTCGCGTCCGAGGCCGACCGCGTCGAGATCTCCGTCTCGGACACGGGCTCCGGAATCCCGCCCGAGGCCATCGAGCACGTGTTCGATCCGTTCTTCACGACGAAGGAGGCAGGCACGGGCCTCGGCCTATCCATCGTGCGCAAGATCGTCGATCAGCACGGCGGAGAGATCCGGATCGAGACCGAGCCCGGTCGCGGCGCACACGTACGCGTCGCCATCCCCAGCGGAAAGTAGTTACCTACCCGGAGGCCGCAGCGGGAGGACCTGCGTGGAGACCGGCGGCGGCGGGATCTTGCCGGAGGTCTTGCCGTCCGGAGAGTCGCTTGCCTCGAGCGACATGATCGCTCCGAAGATGCGGTCCATGCCGTACTCGATCGTGGCTTCACGGATGAAGGTGTTCACGATGCGGATGAGGCGCAGGCTGGTGGTCTTGCCGAGATCGCTCTCACGCTCGAGGAACGCCTCGAAGGTGCCGAAGCCCTTCGCCTCGTACAGGCGCTTGGCCTGGATGTCGCGGAGGACGATGCCGATGTCGTAGAACCCCTTGTTCATGTTCTTGCGCAGCTGCTTGATCTGCACGAGCGCATTGTGGAGGAGGCCGATCTTCGCCTTGATGTCCTCCGCGCCGCTGGGCGTGCGGATCGTCGCGCGTGCGCTGCCGGGAAGGGGCGGCTCGGCCGCGCGAGCGCGGGCCTCTGCGGCGTGCTTGGCGGCGTGGCGTGCGGCCCAGGGAGCGGCGCCGCGGAGCCCAAGCTTTCGCTTCGGCTGCTCTGCGCCCTTCGCTGATGTCGAACCCTTCGAAGCCGCTTTACCGGTCTTCGTGTCTGCTTTGCCCTTTTGTGCCTTCTTGGTCGCCATCGTTCTCGGTGTCTCCAGAGCTATGCCGAAAGAGGCAGCCACCGGAGATTTCCCCTACATTGGGACGAGGTCCTAGCAGATAGCTACCGAGCGAGTAAACTCTGTTCTGTGGTAAATCGGGCCTCGTTCAGGTTCCATGGCCGTTCTCACGCCTCAAGTCCGTGACCAGCTCGAATGGGCGCTCAGCGCCTACGACCTCGGCGCGCTCGACGCGTTTTCCCCGGTCGAGCGCGGAACGGTGAACACGAGCTACGCGCTCACGATCGCAGGAACGGGCTATTTTTTCAGGCTCTACGAGGAGCAGGAGCTGGAAGGCGCGAGGGCCGAGGCGCGGCTCCTTGCTCACCTCCGGAAGGGCGGGGCAAGAACTCCGGCGCCCGTCATGCGCAACGACGGGGAGCTCGTGGGCGTTCACGAGGGCAAGGCGTTCGCGGTCTTTCCGTTCGTCCGCGGCGACATGCGGTGCCAGAGGGCAGTGACCGCCGCAGATACGGCGCAGCTCGGCGCCGAGATCGCGCGGCTCCACGTGGCAGCGCGCGGCGCGGAGCTCCGGCCCAGTCGCTTTCGCGTGAAGGATCTCGAGGATCGGCTGGCGCAGATCCAGAAGGACGCGCCGCCCGCGCTCGCGGCCCATGTCGACGTGCTCGCCCCGCGCCTCGTCGCGTCCGAGGCCGGGCGCGCGCGCACTGCATCCGGCGAGACGCTCATGATTCACGGCGACCTCTTTCGCGACAACGTGCTCTTCGACGGAGACGACATCGCGAGCGTGCTCGACTTCGAGAGCGCGGGGCAGGGGACACGCAGCTACGATCTCGCGGTGGCGCTGCTCGCGTTCTGCTTCCGTGAAAGGTTCGACTGGGTGATCGCGCGGTCCCTGGTTTCGTCCTACGAGGCCGCATACGGCTTGCATTCCGCGCCGAAGGAGGCTCTGTACTGGGACGCTTGCTTCGGCACCGTACGCTTCACGATCACGCGCATCACGGACTCCGCGATGCGCGGTGGGAAAAAGGACTTCCGCCGGTTCCTCGCGCGGCAGGCGGAGCTGTTCGCGCTGGGCCCCGCCGGCTTCGCGGAGGCGCTCTCATGAGCCCCGCGCATCGCAAGAGCGCACGGTGCAGAGCGCCGCGCGTCGTGCTGCTTGCGTTCATCGCGTCGCTCGTGTTGCTCGCAGTTCCCCGAAGCGCGCGCGCGTTCGACACCGAGCTCCCGCCTCCCACCGCCGACGTCCGCCAGCCGATGTACCAGCCCACGCTCGGCTGGTTTGCGGCGCAGCTCCTCCCCAGCCCGGAGATCGCCGCCGGAAGTCAGGGCGCTGCGTTCGGAATGAAGTGGCAGCTGACGCCAGTCGCCTATTCGTGGGGCGTCTACCGGAAGATCTCCCCGTGGCGCTTCGGCGTGGTCGACCCCACCGCCCGTCAGTCCGGCTCCGTGGAACTCTATCTCTCGCCCGAGTACGTCTACTTCAAGACGATGCCGGGCCCCCCGCGCTCGGAGTTCGAGAAGACGTACCACGTGGGCTGGAAGGGCGATGAGCTCTTCATGCGCTACGGAGCCCGCGCGTATTTTCCGCTCTGGGAGCGCGGCGAGTTCCTCTCCACGTCCATCGGCGCGTCCATCTACGACTTCGGCGGAACGTGGGCCATGGCCTATGAGGCGGGCCTCTACGGTCTTGGCGGGCTCGTGGGCGTTCAGGTCAACGTCACGCCGTCTTCGGGACCGCTACGCGTCGTCTCCACCGCCGTGCTGAGGTTCTTCTGATGGGCGCGCGCCGCTCCTTTCGCGTGGCGACGCTTCTGGCCTGCGCAGGGATCTCGCTCGCGCTCGCGGTCGGGTCGACCGGATGCTCTCCATTCTCGCGTCAGATGCGCGCGTACACGGACGGGCCCACACCCACGCGCAGGGCGGATCTGGTCACGCTCTACGCAAAGGACGCGCGTCTCTCTGCGCTCTGGATCGGCCACGCGTCGGTGCTCGTGCGCATGGACGACCGCTTCTTCCTTGCGGACCCAGTGCTCGGAAATCAGGTCGGCGCCTTGTCACGTCGGCTCGTGGCCGCGGGCATGTCCGCGGAGGAGCTTCCGCCTGCGCTCACGGTGCTGATCTCCCACGCCCACTTTGATCATCTGTCGCTGGGCACGCTCACGCAGATCGATCCGAAGGTGCGGCGCGCCTACGTTCCGGTGGGCACCGCGTGTTACCTGCCGAACGTGTCGTTCGACGCGCGCGAGCTGGGCGCGTTCAAATCGGACGACGATCTGGGCTTCAAGGTGACCGCCGTCCCCGTGAAGCATCGGGGCGGCCGCTACGGCGCCGACGAGATGTGGAACGAAGAGACGTTCACCGGCTACGTGATCGAGTACCACGGCCTCACGGTCTTCTTCGGTGGCGACACTGGCTACGACGGCGCGCTCTGGAAGAACGTGAAGAACCGCTTCCCGTCGATCGATCTCGCGATCCTCCCGATCGGCCCGATCCATCCGCGGCCCTTCATGCGCGGCATGCACGTGGACGGCTACGAGGCCGTGAGCACGTTCCAGGATCTAGGTGCAAAGTACATGCTTCCGATGCACTTCGCGACGTTCGTGAACTCTACCGACGACGACGGCGAGGACCTCGCGCGGTTCCAGGACGCCGTGAAAGAAGCGAAGGTGGACCGGGCCCGCGCGTTCGCCCTGGTCCAGGGAGAGGCCCACATCTACGTGAAGAAGGACGCGGCCGACGCGACGGAAGAGCCGAAGAAGGCAGCCCCCGCGGAAGAGCCCAAGGCCGACGACCCCGACCACGGCGCACCGAAGAAGGACGACGACGACACCCGAATGGGTGACTGACGCCGATGAGCAAGAGCGTCGAGGAGCGGTGGAAGCTATATCGTGACGCGTTCGCCGGCGTGAAGGACGCGCTCATCCGAGGACTTCCAAATTCTCCGCCCACGTCGGCCGCCGCGGTCCGTGCGCTCGACGCTTACTGCGCAGGCGAAGCGGTGCCCGCTCCGGGAGCGCTCGCGCCCGACGTCCACGCGATCGGCGCGTCGTTGCTCAGTAGCCCAGGCCCGGTCGTCGCCTTCTTGCTCGCGACGGAAGGTCTGCTCGTTGCGTTCGAGGCCTTGGTCGTCACGCATGAGTGGAAGACGTTTCATCATACCGGGCGCTATGCCGTTCCGGCCCTCGAGGGTTACCTCGACGCCCGCGATCAAGGCACCCATGATCCTCAGCGTGCTGGAGAAGATCGGGTCGGACGCGGCCATCATGGAGCTAGCGACCATCGCGGCGCGCGCGGCGAGCGGCCGAACAAGCGTGTATTATGCAAGTGCATCGCAGGGGGAAGCGCAGCTCGCCCGCATCGCGCTCGGAAAGGGCTGGACCATCGACGAGCTCGACGAGCGCGTGACGCCCACGCTCGGCATGGACGCGGAAGGAGGACTCACGCTCAGCTACGGTACGCGCTCGGTCCGCGTTGGCTTCGACGAGACGCTGTCCCCCTATTTCCGGGTGGACGGAGAGCGAGTGCGTGCTCTCCCGGTCAAGCGCAAGACCGACGACGCCGCGAAGGTGAAGGAGGCAAAGAAGATCTGGGATGAATTGAAGGAGGACGTCGGCGTCATCGCTGATCGCCGCATCCGCGCCATGGAGCGAGCGATGGTCACCGGCCGTCGCTGGGACGTGCCGACCTTCCGCGCGACGTGGCTCGACCACCCGCTCATGGTCCATCTCGCGCGCGGCGTGGTGTGGCTTTGCGGCGACGCGACGTCGTCAGTGTGGGCATTCCGCGTCGCGGAGGACAGATCGTTCTCGGATGAGAACGACGCCATGTTCGACCTCTCGCGCGCGACCTGGGTCGAGGTCGCCCATCCGCTTCGCCTGCGCGAGGAGCGGGTCGCGAAGCTCACGCGCATGTTCTCCGACTACGAGCTGATCCAACCGTTCCCGCAGCTCGCGCGCGAAGCGCCGCAGCTCACCGACGCGGAGGCTTCTGCGCAAGAGATCTCCCGTCCGCGAACGCCGGGCGGCGCGCAGCAGCTGTCGGCTGCGTTGCTGCAGACGGGACGCTGGCGGCAGGAGCGCTCGCGCCCCAAGTAGAAGATGCAGCGGATTTTCCCCGATGAGCAGACCTACGCCGAGGCGATCTTCGACGATGCTTCCACGTCCGTGAACGTGAAGTTCTGGAGGGGGACGGAGCAGCTTTCGCCGGGGCGCATCGAGCCCATCATGGTCGCGGAGGTGCTCAGGGACTGCGAGATCGTGCAGCCCGGCTGATCGTCTTCCGCGCGGCCGCCAGGGCACGTAGTCTCGCACGATGAAGAAGCTCGCGGCGCTCGTGCTCGTCGTCCTGTCGTGCGGTGGTCCAGGCACGCCGAACGCGCCGACGGGGTCGCGTGGCGACGGAGCCATGCCGGCAGACGGTCCGGTGCCGTCGCTGCGTACCGGCGCTCTCCAGATCACGGATCATCCGCAGCCGATCGCCGGGACCGTCGCGCGCACGAGCGTCGACCGCGGAATCGAGACGCTCGAGGTCACGTTCGAGCGGCACGATGGCGAAGGCTACGTCGCGGTGAACGGAGCATATCCGATCAGCGTGCCGGGCAGCGCGGCCTACTCGTTCATCGACCGCAGCGGCGGCATGTCCGACGACACGAGCAAGGCCTGGATCCGTCGGCCTGCGTCCGCCGCCGGCACACCGCTCACGTTCGATCTCTACGCGCTCAGCAGCACGGGGGAGGGCGGGGGCGCGCTGCTCCACGTTCGCGCGACCGATCCCGCGGCAGCGAAGAGTGATCCCGCGGTGCTCCTGGATTTCGAGGCGGCGCTGCGTGATCGTATCAGCGAGTCCACGTCGGGTCGTGCGCGTCGTGGCGCGTGGCAGTCGTTCGCGTACGCGCGTCTTTCCGAGCTCCACGACGCCGACAAGCCGCCTGCTCCTCCGCCGCTCGCGCCGCCACCGCCGCCGCCGCCTCCGAAGGTGAAGCCAGCCACGAAGCCGCAAAAGCCGCCGCGTGGCGCGAGGCCAGTGCCTGCGACTGCGCCTCCACCGCCGCCGCCCCCGCAACCGGCGCGACCTGCTCCCGCCGTCGCGCCGGCACCCGTTGCGGTTCGCCCGCAATCGACCGGTGAGCTCGCGGGGCTGATGGAGACGAGCACCGGCGCGCTCGCCGTGCAGGAGGCATTGCAGGCGGATCGACCGCTCTTCCTCGGCGCCGCGCGCGAGAAGCCCACGCTGCCGATCGCGTCGCTCACGCGACCGAAGCTCGCCGTGCATCCTTGGGACCGCATGTCGAAGTCGCTCGGCGTGGCGCCGCCAAAGGAGCCGCTCGCAGAGGCGACGCCCGCTGAGTTCTGGTTCGTGCGCGCGGCCAGCTACGACGCGCTCACGATGTTGCTGGACCAGGCGGACACGTGGGGCACCCCCGCCTCGCATGCGCTGGATCGCGATCCGCTCGATCATGCGCTTTCCGCGCGCTACGAGGCGGAGCTCGGCATAGAGCGCGGCCCGCTGTCGCGCGTACTGGGCTCCAAGGTCGTCTCCGAGCTCGCGATCACCGGCAGCGATCCCTACGTGCGGGAAGGTACGGACATCACCATCATCTTCCGTGTGAAGGATCGCGCGCTGTTCGGCGCAGCGCTCGGCGCGGCCGTGCAGAATCACGCCCGGACGCATGGCGCCGTGACCACATCGCAGGTTTCGTTGGGTGGCGTGAACGTGGCCGTCGCGCGCTCGCAGGATGGCACCGTGCGCCAGCACCGCGCGTCGCTCGGCGATCTGGAGATCGTGAGCAACAGCGCCGCGGGGTTGACGCGCGTCCTGCTTGCCGCTCAGGGAAAGCACGCGCGCCTCTCAGATGAGCCCGACTTCCAGTACATGCTCGCGCGCGACAAGGCGACGCCGTCGGACGTGCTCGCGTACATGGGAGACAGGTTCGTGGCAGAGGTCACGGGGCCCGCGCAGAAGATCGGAGAGGCACGACGCCAGCTCGCGCTCGGTGAGTTGCTCACACCGGGCTTCGCGTCGCTGCTCTACGGATATCTCTACGGGAAGAGCCCCACGTCGGTCGATGACATGGTCGCTGCGAAGATCTTCGCCCGGTCGGAGCTCATGCACGCGGCGGGCGAGCCGATCTCGTGGAAGCCAGGAGAGACGGCGCGATCGCGCTTCGGCACTCCCGCGGAGCTACTGCCGCTCATCGACGTGGGCGCGGTCGACACCGTCACGGAGTCGGAGAAGCAGAGCTACGAGCGCTTCGCGCGCGGGTACGAGAACGACTGGGGCACGTACATCGATCCGATCGCGCTCCGCATCGCCGCAAAGAAGGTCTCTGACCACACCGAGCTGAGCGTCGACCTGCGCGAGCTCCCGCTGATCGACGGCTCGGGCTACAACTCGATCCAGCGCGAGGCCGGCGACACGCGCTTCGACGCCGCACCGCTCGCCAGCGGCGCCCGCGTCATCCTCGCGCTCGGTGAGGACTCGCGGCTGCGCAGGGAGCTCTCTGCGAGCAAGAGCCTCTTTGGTCGGCGCGACGTGCAGTTCGATTGGGTCGGCGATTTTGGCTCGATCGGCGTGCTCGACAGAGCGGCCCTCGCGCAGTGCATCCTCACGCTCGGCAAGTACATGCACGTCTCGCAGATGCCGGAGGGCAAGGCGAAGCGCCTCCGCGATGCCGACTACATCGCCGCGCTCGCGAAGCTCCCGATCTATGCCGAGATCGGCGTGAAGAATCCCGTGGGGGCGACCCTCGCGCTCGCCGCGCTGCGCTCGATCGCAGAGGACTCTGCGCCGGGGCTCGTCCGCTTCGGACAGGCGAAGGCCTACCGCGACGTGCAGATCGTGCGGATCAGCGTGGACTCGGAGAAGGCAAAATCCGAGTTCAAGGCCGACGTGGACGTGAATGTGTATTATGCACTCACCAAGGGCGCGCTCGTGATCGCCCTCAGCGAGATGGCCATACATTCGATCATCGATGCGAGGCTCGACGGGAAGGCACCCGTGCCCGCGGCTTCGGGCGGCGGAAGTCAGCTCTCCGTGGAGGCCTCGAGCGAGCGCGGCCGCGCCCTGTGGACGTCGCTCGCGTGGATCGCGGAGGGTGAATTGCTCGACCGAGACGACGGCGCGTCGGCGGCCATGGCGGAGGCCCTGCTGCGCGGTGCGCCGGAGGCTGCGTCCGATGCGACGCGTGTGCGCTCGCTTGCGTTCGCGTATTTCGGTGCCGCGCCGCTCACGCCGGACGGGGGCGCGTACACGCTGGGGCCCGACGGTCTCAGGGATCCGGTGCGCGGCTCTCTCTTCGCGCCCGCATGGCCGAACCTGCCGGTGCCCGGCTCGCCGATCGACGCGCTGCTCTCCGCGATCACGCACGCCCGGGCGGACCTCTCGTTCGACGAGGAAGGGAAGGACACGGCAGGACAGGCCATCAAGAGCCTGCATGCGCATGTGACGACGGTGCTGCATTGAGCGAGCGCCTCGAACAGACCCTTGCTGGCCTCTCGATCTTCGCTCCGCTCCGGCCCGACGAGGTGGGGCGGATTGCGCGCAAGTTCGTGGTCGCCTCCGTCGACGATCCGATCACGTTCACCGTCGATGCGCCGCGCATGCTGGTCGTCATCACGGGTATCGTGAACCTCGATCTGGACCTCGGTCACGCCGTGGCGCGCGCTCGGCTACGTCCGGGCGACGCCTGGGGGGAGGTTCAGCTCCTCTCGGGGCGCGTGCACCAGGCCATCGCGGTGGGCGCGGAGCCCGGCGCGACCATCGCGCTCCTGTCGGAGGAGAGCCTGCGCGAGATCCTCGCGGAGTACCCGGTCGTGGGGCTCCCGCTCGCGACGCAGCTGGCCTCTTACCTGGGAAGCAAGAACGACGAACGCCGGCGCGTGCTGGAGCTCCACGCCGAGATGATCGCGGGCGATGCCCTCGCGGAGGCCGTGCGTGACGAGCGCGAGGCCGTCGTGAATCGCGCAGTGAAGGTCACGCGCACCGGACCACGCGCGCTGTTCTCCGCGCTCGTCGTCCGCAAGGGCGCTGAGCCGCCGTTCTGGATGTTGCTCGGCTTCCTGACGTCCCTCGCGGGCGCGCGCCTCGTGGTCGCCACGATCCTGAAGTACGGCCTGGAAAAGCGGCTCTTCGCGCTGGTGCAGGGGAACGATCCGAACCCCATGCACGTGCACCACTTCAACTACGGACTGATCCTGGCGAGCGTCGCTGGCATCTCGGCCATGCTTCCTCTGGGCCGTCGCGCGCTGCGCGTGCTTGCGGCGATCTTCGGCATCGGCATCGGCCTCATCTTCGACGAGTTCGCGCTCATCTGGACCCTGAACCCGGAGTACGCGCAGAGCCTCAGCCTCATCACCGCAGCGCTCGTCGGCATTGCGCTCGTGCAGGTGGTCTGGTTCCGATCGTTCTGGGCGGCGATCGTGCGCCGCTTCCTGGTCTCGCGGAGGCGAGCATGACGACGCTCGCCGACACCCTCGAGAAGGTCCCGTTCCTCTCGGTGCTCGACGCGGACACGCGCGCCGAGCTCGCGACACGCGGCGAAAAGCGCACCTACAACGATGGCGCACGGCTGGTGTCGGAGCTGGAGCCGGGCGCGGACGTGTTCGTCATCCTGGAAGGGAAGGCCGAGGTCTCGGTGGAGCCGCGCAAGGGCGAGCGCGAGGTCGTCACCGTGCTCGGACCGGGCGGTGCGTTCGGTGAGATGTCGTCGCTCACGGGGGAGCTCCGCTCGGCCACGGTCATCGCGAAGGGCTCCGTCACGGCGCTGGTGATCGCCGACGCGGAGTTCGATCGTCTCCGCGATCGACGTCCGGAGGTCGCTGTCGCGCTCGTATCCATCCTCGCAAAGCGCATCGCGGAGGCCGAGGCCGCCGTCGACGCTCTGATCTCCGGTCCGGCGTCTCTGCCCCCGCAAGACGTGAAGAAGAAGAAGCATGCGCGGGGCTCGCTGCGGCGGATCTGGCTCGAGCTCGTTGTGAACCGGAAGCGTGACCTGCCGTTCCTGACGCTCGCTTCGTTCCTCTCCACGCTCGCCCTGGTACGGCTCGTGGTCTACATCGCGTTCGTGGAGAGCTTCGCGCCGCGCGAGGTGCTGCGTGGCGCGTACATGATCGGCTTCGCGCTGGTGCTCTCATCCGCGGCCGCGTCGCTCCTCACGTTCAGGCCGGGCACGCGTCGCTTCATCGCGATCGCCTACGGCATCGGCGGCGCGCTCATCCTGAACGAGCTCGGCGTCACGCTCGCGTTCGACATCTTTTACAAGGACATTCACACCGCGGACCCCAACGTCCCGTTCGACGTGGAGCGGCTCTACCGCCGTTCCGAGCCGCTGCGCGCGATCGTGATGGGCGTCGTGGTCCTCATCCAGCTCGTGTACCTGCGCCGCTTCTGGGCGCGCCTCTACTTCATTGCGAAGACCCGCGTCCTCGGCCTGCTCTGGAAGAAAAAGCAGAGCTGAGCATTCCACGCTCGGAGCGGTGCTACACTCGTGATGTGCCCGAGATGTCCGCAGAGACCCTGATCGCCTCGCTCATCGTGAGCGGCATCGGGACGGTCGCGTTCATCTACGGGAAGAGGCAGTCGCGCGTTCCGCACATGGCGGTCGGCGCGCTGCTCTGCATCTTTCCCTACTTCGTCGAGAACCTGTACCTCACCGCCGGCATCACCGTGCTCCTGCTCGGCGCGCTCTGGGGCAGCGTGAAGTTCCTCTCTCTCTGAGGTTGTGGGGGAGCCTTGGGAGCCTTCAGGTCGCCGGAGCGGGCGCGGCCGATGCGGCGTCGGCGACGCGCACCTTCTCTGCGGGCTCTTCCACTGGCGTCTTTGGTGCCCAGAGAGAGGCGCGAAGCTCGGTGACGCGCGTCTTGGCCTTGGCCAGGTTGGTCGCGTTCGTCTCGATCGCGGCGATGTCCTTCTCGTCGTCCGGAGTGCCAGCTGCCCGCGAGTCGCGCGCGCACTCGAGCACCTCGAGCACCTCGCGATGGAGCTCTTCGCCGGCCGTGACGACCCACGTGTCCAGCTTCTTCGCGAACTCGTCGATGAGGTCGTCCATCTTGGGCGCGGCCTTCTCCGCCGCTTGACGGATCATGCCGGGCGCCAGCTCCTTCGCGCGGGCCTTGTACTCCTCGTCAATCTTGTCCTTCAGCACGAACGCCAGGATGGGGGCGGCGACGGTGAGCAGACCGCCGACGAGCACGTTGACGAACAGCACGCCGAGGCCCACCGCGAACAGCGCGGCGATTCCCGCGTCGTACTTGAAGGTGTCGACGTGCACCTCGAGGCGCTTGAGGTCCGCGCCCAGCGCCGCAGCGACCCGCTTCGTGGTCTCCGCCTGATCCTCACGCACCATCGCGATCGTCTTCTCGGCCAGGTCCTCGAGCTTGGCGGCAATCTCGCGGCTCTCGTTCTCGGCCCACGTCTTGAACGTCTCTTCCAGGAACGCCGGCAGGTACTGCTTCAGCTCGTTCCGCTTGGCGGAGTCGATGACGTTCGGGATCTGGCGGATCGTGTCGTCCACGAAGCGCTCCAGATCTTTGCGGGCGCCCATCTTGATGGCGCCGATCTCCTCGCGGATCTTGTTGCGTCGGTCCTCGATGGTGCCGGCTTGACCCTTGAGATCCTGCTCCAGCATCGAGATGCGTCGAAGCAGCTCTTCCGACTTCATCGCGCGCGCGCGTCGCGATGCCTCGACGCCCTTGTCGAGCAGGTCGGCGACCGTCACGCCTTCACCAAGCGCGTTGTCCAGCAGGATGCGACCGCGCTCCTCCGACAGGAAACGCGTGAGGTGGGTGAGTAGCTCCGGCATGCCGCTCTCTTCGGGCTTGCCGGCGAGCGCGGTCTCGGCGCTGACGGGGAACACGATCGGATCGCGGACCAGCGCGGCGAGCTGCGTCTTCGCATACGCGAGCGCTTCCTTGCGCTCGTCATCGGAGAGGATGTCCCACTTGGTGATGACGAACACGATCTTGTCACGCGAAGCCTTGAGCAGCTTCTCTTGCAGGAACTGGCGCTCGCTCTCCTTCAGGATCTGCCCTGCATCCAGCAGGAACAGCACCGCGTCTGCGCGCGGGATGTAGCTGTACGTGATGTCCGCGCGCTGTAGCGAGAGGTCGTTCACGCCTGGTGTGTCCACCAGCAGGATGCGCTCCTTGAGCAGCGGGGCAGGGTAGCCCACTTCGATGTAGTCTACATCATCCGCCGAGGTGCCGCCGCCGACGGCGAAGCCCTTCACGCTGTCGAACGGGATCGGGTCGCGCTTGCCCGACGTGTAGACGACCGTGGCCTCCGGCTCGTTCGAGTACTTCAGATGGTGAATGGCCGCCGTGGTGGGCGTGACGCCGGTCGCGAGCGTGGTCTGACCGATCAGCGCATTCACGAAGGTGGATTTGCCGTGGTTGAACTCACCGACGACGACCAGGTGGAAGCGGTCCTCTTCCAGCTTCACGATCAACGTCTTCTCGATCCGTTCCGCGAGGCTCTTGGCGCCAACCTTCTTGCCAATGTCGGCGAGGTCACGGAGAGCGAGGGTCACATCGAGTTTCTTTTCGCGGAAGGCGTCGAGCATGTGGGATTTCCTGGTGACAGATGAAGTCGAACTACGGTTGGTTCCGATGGGGAAAAGCGAGCAGGTCAGGCGTCGCCCTTGAGGAGCGCGCGAACGCGGTCGTCGACCTCGTTCATCTTGAGGCCGGCCTGGTTGTCCGCCTGGACGGCCTGCTTGTAGAGGCTGCTCTCCGCGAACACGCGCATCGCCAGGACGCGCTTCGGCAGGTACGGGTGCGTCGCGAACGCCTCCAGGTACTTGCCCATGCTGTCCTTGCCCTCTTCGTATTGCTCGAGGAACGCGTCGAGATTGAACTCCTCGTAGAGCTTCTTGGAGCCGAGCGCGAGCTTCGTCAGCGCACGCGCCGACACGTCGGAGTCCTTCGAGCAGAGCATGCCGGCGCGGTCGCACGTGATCTCCGCGCGACGCGCCCACGCGTTCAGCGCGATGACTGCCGGGTACGCGAACCACTGCACGAACATGCTCGCCATCCGCGTGAGGTAGTGGAGCGTGGTGAGGTACACGACGTGGTCGTTGTGGATGTGTCCGCACTCGTGCCCGATGACGGTGAGCAGCTCCTCGTCCGAGTAGTGATCGACAAGCGCCGAGTGCACCATGATGAACGACTCCTCGTTCGTTCCGTACGTCATGGCGTTCATCTGCGGGTTCGACACGATGTAGATCTGCGGCACGGGGATGTGCAGCGTGTCTGCGCAGCGCTGCGTGAGCTTGTGGATGCGGGGGAACTGGCGCTCACTCACCTTCACCGCGGTGCCGAGCAGCTGCCCGCGCATGACGCTCTTGAAGGTGCGGACCATGGCCGAGACCGCGAGCTCCACGGGCTTCGTGTGCGCGAACGCGGCCCGCATTTGTTTGTCGGAGATGTAGGCGTACTCATGCCCCGACGTCTCCGCTCCACCGCCGACCCGATCACCCTTCCTCTGAGCTACGAACGCGGCGAAATCCAACGTGGGGGCTTGTGCCATGGGTCCTCGGAAAAAAAAGGGTCTTCGGGTGAGCGAAGCCTGGGCGCGCGGCGAGCGAATCGCAGGGAGCGAGCTTCTCTGCCGTAGATGCTAAGTCGCATGGTGAGCATGCGCAACGCGTTCGCTACGGCCTTTTTTCCGACGTGCCAGAGAGGGCGGTCTGCGGACAAAAAGAAAGACGGGAGAAAGTCGCTTTGGGGACGCAGCGCGACTCTCTCCCGTCATGGATGATGCTGGTGCCGACCTCCTTGTGAGACTGACCTCTCGCATCGGCGGGGAAGGGGGGACAACCTGACCCGCGTCGCTGATACTTACAGCCGGAGCGAGCGAAACCTTCCCGCGGGCTGACGCTTTCCCGACGACGGCGCGCGGTCTCACGCGTTCAGGCGCGTGCTCCTTCCGGCGCTCCTTCGTCGTCCTTTTCTTCGTTCATGGGGACGCCTTCCTTCGCGAGGAGGACGAACATGACCGGGACCAGGAACAGGGAGAGAAACGTGGAGGAGGTGAGACCACCAACGACCGCCAGTGCGAGGGGCTGGTTCGCCTCGGACCCATGCTCGAGTCCCACCGCCGTCGGGATGAGGCCGATGACCGTTGCGATGCTCGTCATCGCGATCGGGACGAAGCGTGACCGCGCCGCGAGCGCGATAGCTTCGAGCTTGGACGTGCCTTCGGCGAGCCGCCAGTTGGCGTCGTCGACCAGAAGAATGCCGTTCGACACTGCGATGCCGATGACCATGAGGACGCCCATGAGCGCGGTGATCGAGAAGCCCTGACCCGCCGCCATCAACGCGAGCACGATGCCCACGAGGCTCACCGGGATCGTGAAGAGCATGACGAAGGGCAGGCGCAGCGACTTGAACTGCGACGCCATGATCATGAACACGACCATCACCGCCAGTCCGAGCGCGAGGCCGAGCCCCGAGAACGTGTCGCGCATCAGCTGGATCTGCCCGGCGAACTCGTAGTGGATGTCGCGCGTACGAGGGTCCTTGTGCAGCGCAACGTCGAGCTCCGCGGCCACCGTACCAATGTCGCGTCCTTCGGTCTGCATGAGCACATGCACCGCTCGCTCGAGATGGTTTCGCTCGACGGCGATCGGGCCCATCCCGCGCTTGATGTTTCCATAGGCGCCGAGGAGAACGGGGCGTCCTTCGTCATCCACGCGCACCGGCAGCTGGGCGAGCTCGCGCGTATCCGACACGCGCGCCGGATCGTACGACGTGACGACGTAGTAGGACTGCCCATTTCGTGGGTCGATCCACACGCTCGGCGCATTGATGTTGCCGAGCGTCGCGTTCAGGGTCGTCTGCGCGGCCATGCGGGCGTCCACCCCGACGAGGCCCGCCTTGTCGCGATCCGTGTCGACGCGGATCTCCGGGTATTGCAGCTGCACGGCCTGGCGCACGTCGCGCACGCCCCGTATGTCGCGCGCCACCTCGGCTATCGCTCGCGCCTGCTCGTCGAGCTCCTCGAGTCGCTCGCCGCGAACCTCGATCGCGATCGGTGCGGTGTAGCCGTTCGCGAACACGCTCGCGACCAGGCCGCCGGGATATTGCAGCGTCTCCGTCCCAGGGAACCGGCGCTTCAAGATCTCGCGCGCGCGGATGGCGAGCTCCCCTTGTGAGAGCGTCCGTCTGTCCGGACTCGAGAACTGGAGCCGAAGATACGCCGTGTTCGGCGCCACGTTCGGGCTCACGATCGCCGCGCGCGCGTTCTGCGGCGTCCCGACGTTCTCGATGACAAGCTCGACGGAGCCCGGAGGCAGCTCGTCCCGGAGGGCCTTGCCCATCGACTTGAGCTGCGCCGCCGCGTCCTCCAGCGACGTGCCCGGAGCGAAGCGCACGTAGATCTGGTCCATCGACTCGTCGATCTCGGGGAAGAACGTGCTCGGCAAGCGAGCCGCCGCCCATGCCGAGCCGAGCACGAGCGCGAGCGACGCCGCGACGACGGTGAAGCGGAACGGCAGCGCACGTCGCAACACCGAGGCGTAGCCTTCCGCGATGCGGTCGATGCGTCCCTCGACCCACTTGCCGAAGCGACCATGGTCCGCGCGGCCGAGGAAGTAGCGGCACGCCACGGGTGTGACCGCCATGCTCACGAAGTAGGACGCGATCATCGCCACGGCCACCGTGAGCGCGAGCGGCGCAAACAGCTTCTTCGCAAGGCCCGCGAGCAGGAGCACGGGCAGCAGCACGGCCATCGTGGTGAGCGTGGACGCCAGCACCGGCAGCGCGACCGCGTTGGTGCCCGAAAGCGCCGCCTTTCGCGGAGACATCCCCATGCGCTGATGACGGTGGATGGACTCGAGGACAACGACGGCATCGTCGACGAGCCGGCCCATCGCGAGTGTGAGACCGCCCAGCGTGAACGCGTTCAGCGTCTGTCCGGCCACGTACAGCACGATCAACGTGATCGCGAACGACAGGGGGATCGCGACGGACACGATGACCGTGCCACGGACGCTCTGCAAGAAGAGCAGGATGACGAGCGTGATGAGGACGAGCGCCTGGACGATCTCCTTCTTCAATCCGTGGTACGTCGTGCGCACGAACGTGGACTGATCGAAGACGGCTCTCACCTCGACACCGGGCGGCAGCGTGAGCTCGCTTACGACCTTCTTCACCTGGTCTACGATCTCGAGCGTGTTGCCTCCAGGAACGCGCAGCACGTTCAGATACACGGCGTCCTCCCCGTTGACGGACACCGACTGCGTGGCGGGCGTGCCGCTGTCCTCGACGCGCGCGACGTCTCGGATGAACACGGGTACGCCATTGATCAGGCGGACCGGGGCGTCGCCGATGGCCGCGACGCGTGCGGGAACGGCGTTCGTGTACACGTTGGCGTCGAACTTCTTCGCGATGAACTCGCCGCTGGGAAGGAGCGCGTTCGATCTGGCGACTGCATCCGCGATGTCCTGCGCCGTGACGTTCCGCGTCTGCGCGCGAACCGGATCGACGACGACGTTGATCTGGCGCATGCGTCCACCATCCGGCGCCGCGCTCGCCACGCCTGGAATGCCCTCGAGCAGCGGCTCGACGTGGTTCTGCGCGTAGTCATAGAGCTGCGGGCCGGTATTTCCTGCTCCCTTGACGACGACCTGCACCACAGGCGCGTTCGAAGGGTCGTACTGGAGAACGAACGGCGGCAGCACGCCGAGCGACTTCGGCACTGCGGCCATCGCGAACGACACCTGCTGCTGCACGAGCGTCTGCGACGCATTGAGGTCGGTCCCCCATTTGAGCCATACGTAGATGATGCTGAGGCCGTTGCGGGAGACGCTCTGCACGTGCTCCACGCCGGGAGTGGAGCTGACATACTTCTCGATGCGCCACGAGAGTGTCTTCTCGACATCGCGCGGCCCCAGACCCGGCGCGAGCGTACCGATGACGAGCACGGGCGGCGTGAGCTCCGGGAAGGTGTCCACGCTCATGCGCGGCGCGATCACGGCGGAGAACACCATGAGCGCCACGCAGATCATCAGCACCGCGATCGGATTTCGGAGCGCGAGGGCCGTCATCGCGCGGGCTCCTTTCCGGAAGCCTCGTGCGCGTCCACGTGGTCGCCATCGATGAGGAGCGCGCGCCCCTCCGTGACGACCGCAGCGCCCGGCACGAGATCCTTTAAGCCGAAGAAGAGGGAGCCGCCGCGCTCGCCGCGGACCCTGAGCGTGCGCGCGTGCGCGATCCCATCCTCCACGATGAAGATCGTGGCCTTCTCGCCATTCGTGGACGCGGCGGAGATCGGGATCTCCGACGATGGCTGCGGCTCGCCGACCTCGATGCAAACCTCGCCGGTGGTATCGACGGGGATTGTCCGCGCGGAGTCGGGAATGTCGAGCTCGAAGCGCACGGTGCGCGTTCCGGGATCCGCGCTCGGCGCGCGCCTCGAGATGACGGCAGTCACGTCTCCACCCGTGGCAAGGAGGTGGATCGTCGCCTTCGTCTTCGGCGCAACGATCTCGAAGTCGTTCTCGGGTGCGTCGCCAGTCATCCGGATCGTGCTGCGGTCCACGACGGTGACGACGGCTGTGCCCGGTCTGGCGAATGCGCCGGGGTCCACGAGGCGACGCGCGACCTCGCCGTCGAAGGGCGCACGAAGGACGCAGTCGTTCACCTCGAGCGAGCTCTTGGTGAGCTGGGCGCGCTGCGAGTCGAGCTGGGCCTGTTCGGCGACGCTCTGCGCCTGCTTCTGCTCCGCTTCGTTCGGTGAGACGAACCCGCCGTCCAGAAGGCCCTGGATGCGCGCGGACTCGTTTGCCATGGCGCGTTGCCTCGCCTCGATCGCCCTGGCTGTGGACGAGATCGCGAGGCTCTCGGCGCTCACGTTGCGACAATCGAGCGTCGCGAGGACGTCGCCGCGCTTCACGGTCGCACCGGGGCGCACGAGCACCGTGTCGACGTAGGCGGATACGAGCTGCGGGCCGACGCTCGCCTCGACCCACGGACGCAGCGTGCCCACGTAGACGCGCGATGGACGGTAGGTGGCGGCTGCAGCCGGCAGGATGGTCACGGGCTTCGCGCCGGCAGAGAGCGCGACCTTGTTCGTTCGAGACTCGGCGCGCATGACCAGCGCGCCGCCCACGATCGCGACGACGACCACGCCCACGGCGATCCCGATCGGAATGAGCGATCGCGGTGGCCTCGCCGGCGGCGCCACCACGGCTTCTTCGGGGGCTTCGGATTGCTGAGGGTCTTTCACGTCACAGTCCTTCCGCGAGTGCACGACCCAGAGCTGCGCGAGAGCGAGCAACCTCGAACATGCCGAGCGCGAGCTGGATCTCCGCGTCGGTGCGCAGGCCCTCCGCGTCCGCGAGCTCCACGCTGTTGCCAAGGCCGGCCTTGAAGCGTGCGTCGGCTTGCGCGTAGTTGGCCACGGCCGCATCGAGCGCCTGGCGCAGCGTGGGCAGCGCGTCACGGGCAACGCTTGTCTGCACGTACGTACGAGCCACGAACGAGCGGAGCGCCTGCTTCGTTGCGTCGATCTCCTCCTTGCGAACGGTCTCGAGCGCGCGTGACGCCTCCTTGCGCGCATTGACCGTGCCGTCGAAGAGCTGCCACGACATGACCACGCCAACATCCCAGTTGGGAACGACCGGCGCCCACCCGGAGCCTTCCGGACTCGGCGCACCGCCAGATGACGGCACGCCGCCAGCGCGTCCCGATGCAGTGCCGGTGAGGAACACATCCGGTCGGAGCCGCGCGCCGATCGCCGTGCTCGAGCGCTCTTGCGCCGTCAGGCGGGACATGGCGTAGAGGATGCTCGGGTCGCGCGACATCGCGCGCTCCAGGGCATCGTTCAACGTCGGGAGCTCCGCTGCGGCTGGCGCGTCCCCGGAGACGTCCACCGCCGGCTCGGTCGAGCCCATGGACGCGGCGAGCACGCCCTGCGCGATCGACAGGCCGCCCCGCGCCCGCACACGTCCGACGTCGAACCGACTGAGGTCGGACTCCGCGCGCGTGAGCTCGATCGGGGGCCGCATTCCAGAGGTCACGCCCGCCTTCGCGAGGTCGCGATGTACCTTCGCACGCTCGTGCGCGTCATTCGATGCCGCGAGCACGGCCTTGGCCGCGTACACGGCGAAGTAGGCCTCCTCCACTCCGAAGCCGATGTCGAGCCACTGCGTCTCGGCGCCATGCCTGGCAACGTCGATGAGCGCATCGGCTGCAGCTGCCTGCGCGGCGATGCGACCGAAGTCGAAGACCTCCTGCGTCACGCCGACGCCCACGAGAGTGGATGGGGAAGGTGCGAGGTTCGCCGCCTGCGCCGAGGCGCCCGTGGAGCCACCGATGCGCGGTATGTCGAGGGGCGCGACGCCGACGTAGCTGGCGGTCGTGTTGTTTCCAGTTCCGATCAAGAGCTGCGCCGTGCCTCCGACGCGCGGCTGCCATTGTGCACGGGGGATCTCCGCTTCAGCCTTGGATGCCTGCACACGCGCGAGCGAAGCGCGTACGGCCGGTTGATGTGCCCGCGCGTAGGTCAGCGCGTCGGTCAGCGTCATCGTCGCGGGCACGGCGCTGCCAGTCTCGGCCGCCGCGAGGGTCGAGCCAAGAACGACCACTGCCGCAGCGCAAATACCGAGCCTAGTGGCGCGTGCCATCGCCCGCCCCAGAAGCAACCTCCACGCCACCGCAGAACGCAGCCTACTCGCAAGGCTTCGTCATCCGCCGGACGAGAAATTGGGAGTGCGTCCCAATCCACTCGGGAGAACTTCCGAATGCGTGATGGCTAGCTACCTGGGGACCGACTCGACGTGGACGCCGCCATTCGTGAAGTGCGGTTCCTTCGCGTGCGCCTCCAGAACCCCGGTGGCGATCACGGTGACGGCGGTGGCAGTCGCGGCGCCCACGCCGACCAGCGTCCAGGTCGCCCAGCCGGGCCACCGCTTGTGGAAGACGTGCGGCTCGGGCGAGGGGAGTACGTTCAAGGTTCGCCACTCCAGCCACGTGGTGCAGTGCTCGCGCTCGCACGACGCCACGAGCAGCGTGCCGGCGACGGCCGACGAGCGAGCGAGCACCCACGTGGGGCACGTCACGCCGCGCGTCTTCGGTGCGCCCTCGGGGTCGAGCACGACGCCGGCGAAGTCCGCCTTCGAGCACGCGCCAGTGCTGCGCTCCTGTGAGAAGTCGATCACGGTGCCCTCGCCCACGCCGACCCACGCCGCGCGCACGGTGCGCCCGTCGCGCACGACACGGACCTGGTGAGGGCCCTCGGCGAGGGTGCCCGTCTCGGTGGTCACGCGCCGCGCGTCGACCCAGAGCTCTCCATCTGGAAGCAAGAACCGGACGTGTACCTTGTGCTGCTCCTCCGCCGTCCCGGTCTCCGTGAGCGCGGCCACGCGAGGACCGCCCAGCGCGTCGGCACGCTGCCACGCGGCGCGAGCGCGCTCATCGTTCTTGGGCTCGAGGTGCGAGAAGCGAGCGGACCATCCGCGCTCCACCTCTGCGCGAAGCCACGCGGCCTGCGGCAGCTCCGGATGCGCAAGGACCCGCCCCTCCGCGCGCGCGAGGGCTCGCTCCGATGCATCCGTGTCTTCTTGCACCAGCGCCTGTGACGCCAGCGTGAGATCCGCCTCCACGCGGTTTGCGTCTTCCAGATCGGCGATGACCTCGGGACGGGACGCGGCACCAGCTGCCTTCGTGAGCTCGAGCCCGCGCGCACGCGCCCACTCTGAAAGCGCGCGTTCGGCGTCAGGCGAAGGGCTCTCGTCGATCCAGACGGAGGTCGTGGGAGGCGGGGCGTCGGTCACGCGAAGGTTATCTCTTGGACTTCTTTTTTGCGGGCGCAGCCTTCTTCGCTGCAGGCTTTGCTGCAGGCTTTGCTGCGAGCTTCGCTGTCTTCTTGGGCTTCGCGGATGCCTTCTTTGCGGCCGCTCCGTCGCCGCGGAGCGCGCCGAGCACTGCGTCCACGTGTCCGTCGACCTTCACGCTGCCCCATGCGCGGACGACCTTGCCGCCCTCGACGAGGAACGTGCTGCGAATGACGCCGAGCACCTTTTTCCCGTACATCGTCTTCTCGCCGTAGGCGCCGAACGCCTTGTGCGCGGTGAGATCCGGATCACTCAGCAGCGGGATCGCGAGCTTGTACTTGTCCCTGAACTTGCAGTGCGTCTCGACCTTGTCCTTCGAGATGCCGTAGACCGTCGCACCGAGCGCGGCGAAGTCCTTCGCAGCGGCGGTGAAGCCTTGTGCCTCGCGCGTGCACCCGGGGGTGTCGTCGCGCGGATAGAAGTAGATGACGGCCTTGCCCTTGGCGGCCGTGGCGAGGTCGACCTGCGAGCCGGCGTCGCTCGCGAGGCGGATGCTGGGAATCTTGTCTCCTGCTTGCATGCGCCCAAAGATACCGGGCTTGCTGCACGCGCGGGCTAACTTTTTGGGGCTAGAGTTCTGGCTGGGATGAGCGAGGACGAACGCATTCGAAAGCTGACGGAGGTGCTCGCTCGGGGCCCGGCGGGCTCGGACGTTCGCGTGGGCATCGGCGATGACGCGGCGGTCGTGCTCGATGGCGTCGTGCTCACGGTGGACACGCACGTGGAGGACGTCCATTTTCGTCGCGCGTGGCTGTCGTTCGAGGAGCTCGGACACAGGAGCTTCATGGCTGCGGCGAGCGACATCGCCGCGATGGGCGCGCGGCCGACGTTCGCGCTCTCGTCGCTCATCCTTCCGCCCGAGATCACGGACGCGGACGTCATTGCCATCGGTTCCGGTCAGGCACGCGCCGCGGGCGCGATCGGCGCCACGGTGGTCGGGGGCAACGTGTCGCGCGGACCTCTGTCGATCACCACGACGGTGCTCGGTCATGGCGCATCGCCGTTGCTCCGTTCTGGCGCCAAGCCGGGCGATCTGCTGCTGCTCGGTGGCGCGGTCGGGCTCGCGGCCGCAGGCCTCTCCGTGCTCATGCGCGGTCTTCATGATGCCGACGATCTCGTCGCTGCATGGCGCTCACCGCGCGCGCACGTCGAGCTGGGCGCGGCGCTCGTGGCCGCCTCCGCGCACGCGTGCATCGACGTCTCCGACGGGCTCGCGCTCGATCTCCATCGCATGTGCGAGAAGAGCGGCGTGGGCGCAGAGGTCTCCGCGAAGTCGGTCCTCGCGTCGACGCCCGCGCTCTCCCTGGCTGCCGCGCGCGTCGGACTCGATGCGCTGGAGCTCGCGCTCTACGGAGGCGAGGACTACGCGCTCCTCGCGACCGCTCCGGGCGAAATCCAGGGCTTTGCGGTGATCGGGAGGATCACCGAAGACACGAGCGTGATGCTCTCGCGCGACGACGACACGGGAGGTCGAGAGCGAGCCGCGCTACGGGCGCTACCCAGAAGAGGCTTCCAGCACTTCTAGATCAGAAGTTGCCGCAGGCGTTCGGAACGTTCTTGCCCTGCAGGAGCAAACGGATCGCGCCGAGCTCGGGCGCGTTGCCGTTCGGACCTGCCTGCGTGGCGACCGTGTTGCACTGTGCGGCGGCCTGCAGGAGCATGCCACCCTCGGGCGAGTTGCCGAGCGTCTTCGCCTGCGAAGAGAGCTGCGCGCAGCACACCTTGAGGCGCGCGACGTTGCCGTTCTGGGCGGGACCGGTCCAGTGCGGCTTCGAACCAGCGTCGAGGCCAGCGTCGGCGCCAGCGTCGTCACCGAGCGGCTGGAAGTCGGTGGGCGTCGTGTCGGCCGGCGTGGGCGTCGGAGCGGGGCCCGCATCGACGACGGCCGGCGGATCCTTCTTGCACGACGAGGCCGTCAACAGCGGCAGAAACGCGGCGATGACGAGGGTGGTGAGCGGACGGACCGAACGTGCCATGTGAGTTTCTTCCTTCAACGAGAGTCGAGCAAGGAGGCGCGCGCCTCCGACGACGGAAGGCTACAGCGAAAGGTCCGCGCTTTCCATGAGCTTCTTAGTGCATCAGTTTGCAGTCGACCGTGGCAGTCACTGTCGTCCTCGGCGCCTTCGCGAGATCGCAGGCGGTGCCGTAGAGCTGGATCTCGCCGAAGTTCTTGTTCACGTAGTCCCAGCCGTTCGTGTGCGTCGGATCGTTCACGACCGTGACGCCGTTGACGACGATCGAGATCGCGTCGGGGTTGTCGGGCTTGGACGGCGTGACGAACGTGCACTGCGTGATGCTCGCCTGGATCTGCGTGAACGCGTCCGTGAGGTCCTGGGAGACGAGGACCTTGTAGTAGTGCGGCGCGGTGTCGCGCGGTCGGCCGCCGGCGACTGCCATCTGGTCGAGCACGGTCGTGAACTCCGGCCGCTCTTGCTCACCGAGGCCGATGACGAACGTGGGCACCTTCTGCGTGGCAAGCACGTCAGCGATGGCCTTCACGGTGGCGTTGCCGTCGAGGCAGCTGTACGCATCACCGAACATCTTGCACTGGTTCTGCGTGACGGCCGTGCAGACGCACGTGTTCGGGTCCTTGCCGTCGGGCGCGCAGTTGGGCGCGCCGTCGGTCGCGAGCACCATGAAGCGCGTGACCGCGCGCGTGTCCGTGGACGTGAGGATCGACGCGCCCGCCTTGACCGCCGCCGCCGTGGGCGTTCCGCCGCCGGGCATGCTGGACTGGAAGATGCTGCTGATCGCGTCAGCGTTGTGGAGCGCAAGCGGCACGTCGATCGTGGATTCCACGAGGCATGCGCTCTCCGGGTCTCCGCTGCCGTTGGACGGCTCGGGGAAGAACTTCGCGCCCATCTGCACAGTGCCCTGGATGCTGGAGAGCACAGGCGACAGCGCGTCGGCGAGCTGGTCCCAGCGCGAAGGGTTGAGGCCCGTGGCAGTCTTGCCGTCGATGCCGAAGTCCATCGAGCCGGAGCGATCGATGAGGAAGACGATCTCCGCCTGCGCGGCCGTGAGCGTGAAGGTGCCGTCCGTGCACGGCACGTTCTTGGTGATGGTGCCGGAGTCGTCGCCGCTGGGCAGGATGAAGCCGGCGTCCGCGGTCGCGGTGGTACCGTCGTCGATGAGCAGGCCGGTCTTGGATCCGCACGCGATGAACGCGAGCGGCGCGGCGACCGCCAGGACCGCGAAGTGGTACGAGCGAAGGAAAGCCATCGGCGATAGCCTACGATCAGAGTCGCCGTTGCGCGAGCCGTCCGCGAGCGATCGTGTCCTAGTTTCGACCGCCGAAGGGGTTTGCGCTGCCGGGCGGTCCGTGGGGCAGTGGCTTTCCGCCAGGTCCCATTCCGGGCGGCATGCCAGGGCGGCCGCCCATGCCTCCGCCCATGCCTCCGCCCATCATCGCGCCGATCGCCTGACCCATATCCATCTGCTGGTAGGTCGGAGGCGGCACGAAGACGCTGGCATCGAGCGATTTCTTGTCGATCCGCGTGACCTCGACGCGACCCTCTTCCACGTTCGTGGCGTCGAACATCACCATCCGCAGCGGGAAGTGCTTTCCGTCGAGCATCTCCGACATGAACGAGTACTCGGCGGGGACGCCCGTCATCGGGATGTGGAACCAGGAGACTCCTTGCTCGGCGATGCAGACCTCCGCCTTGCCCTTCTCCTTCGCGTTCGCGTCCTGGTTCTCGATCGACCAGATCTCGCACGTGTAGCCAGCGACCTTGTCGGTCTTGCCCGTCTTCGTGATCTTCGGAGGCGCGGGGGGCGTGCCGCTGGGGCCGCCGTGGTGCGCGCCGCCGGGCTTCATGCCCTTCAGCTCCTCGCCGCTCTTGTTGAGATCGATGACGATGACCTGCTTCTTGTCGTCGAGCACGACGAAGAGCTTCTTCACCGGGGAGTCGAAGATCGCATAGACCTTGCCGAACTGCTCCGCGCCCTCGATCCCCGCCGGCAGCTCGACCCGGAGCTTGTCCGACTTCACGTCGAGCACCAGGTTCATGGGCTTGTCGGCCTTCAGGCCTTTGCCCTTCACCATCACGCCGATCTCGCCCTCGAAGCCGTTGAGTAGCGACAGCGCGCTCGGGGTGTCGCCCGAGATCGAGCTCACGCCGCCCTCATCGGACTTACCCATCGCGCTCTTGATCTTGTCGCAGCCGAGGAGCGGCGCGCAGCCAAGCGTGGTGATGAGCGCAAGGGCGAGAGCTGTCTTCCGTTTCATGGCGGGGCTCTTACCACACGAAGATCGTCGACGCAGAGGGCGGGGCCCGCACGCGCTGTCGGAGCGGGCGGAGCCGTGCGTGCGATCAGAAGCGTCTCAGTGAACCGTCCGTAATCGTTGGCGCGTTCGCTTCCTGACGGGAGGGCGGCCCTTGGTGTCAGTTCGCGCACGACAGTCATGAAATCGCGCGAATTCGCGGGGTTTTCGGGGAAAAATCCCGGCTGGTCGGAAATGTTGCCTGGATCAGAACTTGCTCAAGGCTGGCGCATGATCCAGAACCGCTCCTCGTCCGGCTCCACATTCGTTCTCGCTCTGATCGCCACCACGGCATGCATCGCTGCGTGCGGAGGCTCGACTGTCACGAACAGCGGAGGGGGCGGGAGCGACACCGCGGATTCGGGCACGGGCACAGGCATGGGCACGGGGACGGACAAGGATGCCGGGGCGACTGCTGTCGTTGACAACGGGGCTCCCAGTGAGAAGTACCCCGCGCCGCACCCGGCCGCACCGCAGCTCGCGAACCTCGGTGGCGCGGTGATGACGGCGCCGCACCTCATCCCGGTCTTCTTCCCGAATGATCCGAACGAGGCGAACCTCGTCTCGTTCATCAAGTCCTTCCCGACGAGCTCGTTCTTCTCAGCCAACACCTCCGAGTACGGCGTGGGCCCGGGGACCGCGGCGGACGCGATCGACATCGCCGACGCTCCCGCGACCAGCCTCAACGACAGCGACATCCAGACGTGGCTCGCCGCGCAGATCGACAAGAAGACACCGGGCTTCGACGGCACGCTCGACAACAACACGCTCTTCATTCTCTTCTACCCGCAGTCGACGACCATCTCGCTCGGCGGCGGCGGCGGCGGTCAGTCGCTCAGCTGCCAGTCGTTCGGCGGCTATCACGACAGCTTCACGCACGGCGGACAGGAGGTGGCGTACGCCGTCGTGCCGCGCTGCCCCGGCTTCGCGGGCAAGGGGGAAAGCGTCGTCGACGTGACCACGGGCTCCACCAGCCACGAGATCCTCGAGGCCGCCACCGATCCCCACCCGCAGAGCAACCCCGCGTACGGCCAGCCCGACGACGCGCACGTCTTCTGGGAGTTCCTCCTGGGCGGTGGTGAAAACGGCGACATGTGCGCGCAGTTCCCCGGTTCGTTCGTGAAGGATCCAAGCGTGGGCTTCACCGTGCAGCGCTCGTGGTCGAACAAGGCCGCAGCAGCGGGTCACGATCCGTGCGTTCCGCAAAACGTAGGCGAGGTCTACTTCAACAGCGCCGTGAAGCTCCCCGACGTGGCCGACCTTGGCCAGGGCTTCTCCTCTCCCGCGATCACGATGCCCGTCGGCGGCAGCAAGACCGTCGAGGTCGATCTCTTCAGTGATGCAAAGACGTCCGGTCCGTGGACCGTCGAGGCCTTCGACGAGTCCTCGTTCGGCGGCGGTCCGAGCTCGCTCGACTTCGCGTGGGACCGCTCGAGCGGCGTCAACGGCGAGAAGCTCCACCTCACGGTCACGCTGAAGAGCAAGCCGCAGCAGGGCGCAGCGGGCTTCTTCATCGTGTCGAAGCTCGGCAAGGAAGAGCACATGTGGCTCGGTCTGGCCGCCGTCGGCAAGTAGATCCCCTCGAAGTCGACGTCGATGTCGGTGGCGCGGGCCCCGTTTCGTCGCTATGCATTCGGGATGAACATGTCGGTGAGCCCGAAGGGCGAAGCGCTTGTGCAAACCGACCAACTGAAAGGCGGGAAGGTTTGAACATGGCAGGCAAAGAGCAGATCGAGAAGCTCACCAAGAAGTGGTACGGCGCCACGGCATTCGCGATTCTCGTCGGCTTCCTGTTCCTCGGGTCCGGGCTCATCGGCGCTGCCATCGGCCTCGCCGTGAGCATCGGCATCGTGTTCTTCATTGGAAGGAAGCTCGGCGCTGGGTCTCGCGGGATGCGCACCTTCTGCCTCGCGATGGGGGTGCTCGGCATGGCGATGCACGGCTTCGCGGCCTACCGCTTCGGCACGAGCTTCCTCGCGACGCGCACCCTGAACGATCTCGCGATGGCGGCGTCGCCCGTCGTCTACGTCTACATGAACGCAGCGTCCCTCCGCGTCCTGCTGCGCAAGGACGTACGCTCGCTCTTCGCGTGATCCTTACCTGATCCCTCGCATCGTAGAGAGCGCGGCGTGTGAAAAGGAAGCCCGCGCCGATGTAGAGGACCTCCGTGAGGCCACCGTCCGCACCGAACGTGAAGCTCTTCGTGCCTGGCATTGCGTGGAGCGCGAGCTCTCGCTTTCCCTTCTTCGGGTACGCGCCGGCGACCAGCGGAAGTCCGGTCCTGAGCCCCTTCCTGATCCCGAGCCGCTCCCTGATCCCGAGCCGCGCCCGTTCGTGGTACCGCCGTTGTCGCCCGTCACCACACCCGCCGAAGATCCCGCGCTTCGAGCTCTACGCGCACCGCGTGCCCGATTCTCTCGCGATGGTGGCTCCCACCGTGGAAGGGCGGCTTGGTCACCCACTCCCGGAGATGAGCGCGGTCGTCACCCAGGGCGCCGACGCGACGATCGATCTCCGCTTCTTCGTGCAGGGCTGCAAGGGGAGGACGACGCGGACGCGGAGGCCACGGCGTTCGTCGTCGCCGAGACGCTGCTCGGTGAGGAGATCCTCTCGCGCGATGTGGGCACGCTGACTGTCGCACCGCCGCCGCCACGGAAGGCTCGTCTCGCGGTTCCGCTCGCGAAGCTGCGCGCCGCGGTGAAGAAGGCGCTGGCCGCGCGCGATGCAAAGAAGCCGAAGAAGCCGTGCACCAAGACAACCGGTGCCACGTACTCGCTCTTCCGGCTCGAGCCCGAAGAAGGCGCGAGCGCGGCCCAGCACGATCTGCTTGTCGGGGTCACGCGGCGCGTGGACGTCTTTCGCGCGACGCGCCGCGATACCCCTTTTTTCTCCGAGCGATTCTCCCGTCACGGCGAGACGTTCGCCTACGTGAAGATCGACGGAGCGAAGGGCCTCCGTGGGAGCGCGTACGAAGATCGAGCGGACGTCGAGGACGCGATCACGCGCGCGCTTGGAAAGCACGGCGCGGTGATCGGCGGCGGAACGGGCCTGCGCTACTCCTACGTGGAGCTCGCGCTCATCGACGCCGACGCCGCGATCCCTCGCATCCGCGAGGAGCTCCGCCGCGGGAAGCTCCCCAAGCGAAGCTTCATCCTCTTTCACGACGCGACGCTCTCGGACGAGTGGCTTCCGATCTACCCCGGCGGTCCGCGCCCGCCGCGCTGAGCTTGTCGGCACACAGAAGGGCGACGGCGGCTCAGTATCGCAAATGCGCTTGTTTTTGCGCCCAATCGTATGACCGTCGGTGTATCCGTATCAGCCTCGAGCGATACGCCCGATACACCCGCGCTTGCCCGCGGTACGCTCGCGCCAATGGCGACGAACCCGCAATTCATCCAGGCGAACGGGCTGCGCTTCGCATATCTGGAGGAGGGGAAGGGGCCGCTGGTCCTGCTCCTCCACGGGTTCCCGGACACGCCGCATACCTGGGACGCCGTGCGGCCGGCGGTCGCCGCGCTGGGGTTTCGCGCGGTGTCTCCGTTCACGCGCGGCTACGCGCCCACGGAGCTCCCGAAGGTGGAGGACTACGGCGCGGACACGCTCGGAGCGGATGCGCTCGCGCTGATCACCGCGCTCGGCGAGGAGAGCGCGATCGTCATCGGCCACGACTGGGGCGCAGGCGCGGCGTACTCCGCGGCTGCGCTCGAACCTGCTCGCGTGCGGCTGCTCGTGACCATCGCGATCCCGCACGCTGCCTCGGTGATACCCACGCCGCGGCTCTTGTGGACCGTCCGTCATTTCTTCACGCTGAGCCGCGCGGGCGCAGCGGCGAAGATCCGCGCTGGTGACATGGCGCACATCGACGAGCTCGTGCATCGGTGGTCGCCCAAGTGGGATGTCCCGCCCGGAGAGACGGAGGCCGTGAAGCGCGCGTTCCGCGAGCCAGGCTGTCTGGAGGCGGCGCTTGGCTACTACCGCGCGCTCTCACCGCGGCTCCCGAAATCGCAGCGGGCAAAGACCACGGTCCCCGCGGTCGCGTTCGCGGGAGAGAACGACATGATCGACCCGAGCATGTACGAGCGCGCCCGCCGCTGCTACACCGCGAGCTACGAGGTCGTGAAGATGCCCGGTGGGCACTTCATGCATCGCGAGCACCCCGACCACTTCATCCGCGAGCTGTCGCGCGTGCTCGAACCTTATCGTGCGAAGGACTGAACCGGATGCGCAAGAACCTTTCGATCGCCATCCGCACGTTTCTGCAGCTCTCGCTGGCCGCAGGCCTTGTTTCCGCGTGCTCGAAGGCAAGCACGGCGGACGCGCCCGAACCCTCCGCCTCCACGCGCCCAGACGTCGGAGTGGCGGGGCCGAGCGCGGTCGCGCCTTCTGCTTCAGCCGCGCTCGCCGCTCTGCCCGCATCCGCAGGCCCTGGCGCGGCTCCTTCCACGGCATCGAGCCACCAGGCGGCCGCGGCCACCGCGAGCGCCGCCGCCACCGCATCGCGTGTGGCCTCCGCTGCGGCCACGCCGCCCACCGCGAGCGCGACCGCTCCCAGCGCGCCCAGCGCCGCTCCCGGACCCGTGCAGTATGCAACTACCTCGGCGAGCGGCAATCACTACAACGCGGTCGTCTCGGCGCGTACGGAGTGTGCGGTTGGCGCGGAGTGCTCGGGCACGATCACGTTGACGGCGAGCGGTGGCTATCACATCAACGACGAGTACCCGTACCGCTTCGTGGTCGATGCGGGGCCCGGCGCGGAGTGGCTCGTGTCGGACGGGAAGGGCTTCGGCACGACCACCGGCGACTTCAAGAAGACGGCGCCGACCGTCGCAGAGCTCGGCCTGCGCTACCGCGGCAAGCAGGCCGGCCCCACACGCCTCTCGGGGACGTACAAGATGAGCATCTGCTCGGAGGCAAACTGCCAGGTGGAGACCGTTCCGCTAAGCGTGAGCGTCAACTTTCGCTGAGCTACTGAGCTCTCCGCGCTTGCGCGCTCGTGGGCATCAGTGAGCGACCTTCGCGAACTCGGACAAGACGTCGCCGATGCCGTGGACGTACGTCTTGCCGTCCTCCTGGCAATAGTAGAAGTCGTCGTAGAGGACCTTGTCGCCGGCTGCGGTCGAGTACGTCACGGTCTGCTCGGGCGCGTCCGCGCCGCACATCTGCTTCGTGGTGACGGCGATCGCGTGAAGCGCCGCCTCCACCGGGGCGCTGTCCGCAGCGCTCAGAGTCTTCGTGCCCATGTCGTACGCGTAGAGGCCGCCGTCGATCATCGAGCACACCTTCCACGTCAGCTCGCGTGCGGGCAGCGTCAGCGTGTACGTGGTGTCGGCGGGGGAGCACGTCGAGCCATCCTGGAGCCCAGGCCCAAAGCCCCCCTTGGACGAGGCGACGATCTTCGTGGCGTCCGCGGGGAACAGGTCCGTGCCGCCGTCCGCGATCGAGCCGCCGTCCGCGATCGAGCCGCCATCCACCGAGCTGCCGTCGACGCCAGGCCCACCATCGGTGCCCGACGTGCCTCCAGTACTGGTGGTTCCACCGCACGCATAGGCAGCGAGGGCGAGGGGAGCAATGACGGCGAGGATGACGATGTGGCGGCTCATGGCGCCCCCTTTCGCAAGCGCCGTACCGCGCACGAAGAGGCGAAAAACAAGCCACTTCACGCAAACGTGCACACTGCACGCTCTGATCCGCCCGCCCTACGCGTGGCACACCCCGCCCATCACGGTGGGGTCGCGCATGAGCGGATCAGCGGCCTGCTCGTGCGATCCTCTTCAGCTACATCCCATGCTGTTGCCGCAGTTGAGGCACTTGTAGCAAGCGCCGTTGCGGACTGTGATGTGCCCGCAGACGTCGCAGACGGGGGCGTCGCCCATCATTGCGTCGAGGTGCGCATCCAGCGCGGAGCCCGCGTGCTGCGGATCTGCGACGGTGGTGGCTCCCACGTGATCGTGGCCTGCGTGACCGTGACTGGCGTGGGCAGCGGAGCCGGCGCTCTGCTCGAGGCCCTCGCTCATCGCTGCGCTGCGTGCGACTGCCGACCTGGTGTGATTGAGCGGTGCGTTGTCAGCGGCGGTACCGGCTCCGATGCTGGCCAGCGCCGCGGGGGTCATGCTGTCCGGTGAACGCTCGCCGCCGCCCAGGAACCCGACATGCGGGATCTCCTGATCGCCCTCGGGCTTCACGTGCGCGAGGTCGTAGCGCTGGCAGTACTCCACCGCGAGGACGCGGAAGAGGTAGTCGACGATCGACGTGGAGAATTTCACGTAGGGGTGACCCTCGACGACGCCTTGCGGCTCGAAGCGCGTGAACGTGAACTGGTCGACGTACGTCTGGAGCGGCACGCCGTACTGCAGGCCGATGCTGACGCTCATGGCGAAGCAGTTCATCACCGAGCGGAAGGCGGCGCCCTCCTTGTGCATGTCGACGAAGATCTCACCGAGCGTCCCGTCCTCGTACTGGCCAGTGCGGAGGAAGATCTTGTGACCACCGACGCGCGCTTCTTGCGTGAAGCCGACGCGCTTCTTCGGGAGACGAACGCGGAGACCCTGCGGGCGACCCTGCATCGGCAGGTTGAGCTGCACGGTGTCCTGCGGTGCGCTGGTGCGCGGGATCGGGTTGAGCCCCAGATCTTGCGCTTCGGCGCGGCTCTCGCCAGCAGCGGCAGCAGCAGCGGCGGCGGAGACGTTGTCCGCCTTCGTGTCCTTCTCCTTGCTGGTCGTGGAGAGCGGCTGCGACGCCTTGCATCCGTCGCGGTAGAGCGCGACAGCCTTGAGGCCGAGACGCCAGCCCTCTTCGTAGATGCCCATGACGTCGTCGACGGTGGCATCGTTCGGGAGGTTGACGGTCTTGCTGATGGCGCCGGAGAGGAACGGCTGCGCGGCAGCCATCATCTTCACGTGCGACATGGGCGCGAGGTAGCGCTGGCCGGTCTTGCCGCAGCGGTTCGCGCAGTCGAACACCGGGTAGTGCTGCGGCTTGAGGAAGGGCGCGCCTTCGATCGTCATGCGACCGATGATGGTGTCACCCGCCTCGTCGATGTGGGCGCGCGAGAAGCCGAGGAACTCGAGGAACGAGAAGCCCTTCTTGCGCGACGCCTCCTTGGTCACACCGAGGCGCTCGTACGTCTCCTCGCCGAGGACCCACGGTCCGAACGCGAGGTCGAGCTCGAACACGCCGGGCAGGGCGGTCTCTGCCTTCGCGATGTCCGTGTCGTTCAGGCCGTGCTCCTTGAGCGTGCGGCGATTGACGTGCGGCGCCGCAAGCAGCGTGTTGGTGCCGCTGACGTACGCGACGATCTCCTGCTGCTCGGTCACCGAGTAGCCAAGGTTCGCGAGCGCGCCCGGGACCGACTGGTTCACGATCTTGAAGTAACCACCACCAGCGAGCTTCTTGAACTTCACGAGCGCGAAGTCCGGCTCGATGCCGGTCGTGTCGCAATCCATCAGGAGACCGATGGTGCCAGTGGGCGCGAGGACCGTGGACTGCGCGTTGCGGTAGCCGTGCTGCTCCCCGAGCTTCACGGCAAGGTCCCAGTCCTCGCACGCGGCCTTGTAGAGATCCTTCGGGCACACGTCCCGGCTGATCGCGTACGCGGCGTCCCTGTGCATGTTCATGACGCGGAGCATGGGCTCGCGGTTCTTGGCGTAGCCGTTGAACGCGCCCTTGGTGCCCGCCATCTCGGCCGAGGCCTTGAAGGCGTGACCGCACATGATCGCGGTGAGCGAGGACGCGATCGCGCGACCCTCGTCGGAGTCGTACGGCACGCCCATCTGCATGAGCAGCGAGCCCAGGTTCGCGTAGCCGAGGCCGAGAGGACGATAGTCGTGGCTGTTCTTCGCGATGTTCTTGGTCGGGTAGCTGGAGACGTCAACGAGGATTTCCTGCGCGATGAAGAACACGCGGCAGGCATGACGGTAACCCTCGATGTCGAACGAGAACGTGGATCGCACGCGCTCACCCTGCGCGTCGTTGCCCTGCACTTCAGCGCGGAGGAACTTGGTGAGGTTCACGCTGGAGAGGTTGCACGCCGTGTCGTCCAGGAACATGTACTCGGAGCACGGGTTCGAGGCGTTGATCTTCCCGCTGTTCGGGCAGGTGTGCCACTTGTTGATCGTGCTGTCGTATTGCACACCCGGGTCCGCGCAGCCCCACGCCGCCTTCGCGACCTGGGTCCAGAGATCCTTCGCGTCGAGCGTCTCGACGATCTCGCCGGTCGTGCGCGCGATGGTCTGCCACTTCGCGCCCGCGAGCGCGGCCTTCATGAACTCGTCCGACACGCGGATCGAGTTGTTGGAGTTCTGGCCGCTGATCGTGTGGTACGCGTCGCCGTTGAAGTCGCTCGAGTAGCCGGCGGCGATGAGCGCGTGCGCCTTCTTCTCCTCGCGGATCTTCCAGTTGATGAAGTCCTCGATCTCCGGGTGGTCCATGTCGAGGCAGACCATCTTGGCCGCGCGGCGCGTGGTGCCGCCGCTCTTCGTCGCGCCGGCCGCGCGGTCGAGCACCTCGAGGAAGCTCATGAGGCCGCTGGACGTGCCGCCGCCGGAGAGCTTCTCCTGCTTGCCGCGGATGTTCGAGAAGTTCGAGCCAGTGCCCGAGCCGTACTTGAAGAGGCGAGCCTCGCTCTTCACGAGCTCGTAGATGCCCATGAGGTCGTCGTCGACGCCCTGGATGAAGCACGCCGAGCACTGCGGGCGCTCATAGGCGCTCGCGGTCTCCGAGATGTTCGTGGTGAAGTTGTTCGCTTTGGTCTCGGGCTTCGTGCTGTCCCACGCCCAGTTACCGCCAGAGCCGGTGATCTTGTACTCGTGGAAGAGACCGCAGTTGAACCACACGGGCGAGTTGAACGCGCCGTACTGGTTCACCATGAGGAAGGAGAGCTCCGCCTCGAACGTGTCCGCGTCCGCCTTGGTCGCGAAGTAGCCGCCGAACTTCTCACCCTGGGTGCGGATCGTGTGCGCGATGCGGTGCACGACCTGCTTCACGCTGCGCTCGCCCTGGTTCTTGTCGTTGAAGAGCCCGGCCTTGCGGAAGTACTTCGAGATGACGATGTCCGTCGCGAGCTGGCTCCACGACGCCGGGACCTCCGCGCCTTCCATCTTGAAGACGATGGAGCCGTCGGGGTTCGTGATGACGCTGGAGCGGCGCTCGTAGACGACCTCTTCGAGCGGGTTCACGGACGAGCGCGTGAAGTGGCGGCCGACCTGCACGCCGCGGGCACGCGGCGACGCGCTGCCTTTTGGGGTTGTCGCGTTGGTCGCTCTGCTCGCGTTGCTCGCGCTGGCGTTGGCTTTGGTGCCAGTCGAAGTTTGGTGTGCGTGTCCATGGGCGCCCGGTTTCTTGGGCGACTGATTCTGATGGGTCTGGTG
>JANXLV010000297.1 GCA_025355005.1 Myxococcales bacterium
GGCGAACATCGGCTTCGTCGCGCTCATGGGCATCGAGGTGAAGAACTCGATCCTGCTCGTGGACTTCACGAACCAGCTGCGCGAGGAGGGCATGTCCCTGGACGAGGCCACACAGAAGGCCGGTGAGGCCCGCTTCGTCCCGATCCTGCTCACCACACTCACTGCGGTCGGTGGCCTCCTGCCGCTCGTGCTGGAGCAGTCGAGCCTCTACTCACCGCTCGCGCTCGTGATCCTGGGCGGGCTCGTCAGCTCCACGTTGCTCGCGCGCGTGGTGACACCTGTATTGTACAAGCTTCTTGCGCCGACGGTGGAGACCCGGCACGCGCACGCGACGGACGTAGCGACCTCAGGCGGTCTTTCGATGGACGGCGCGGCGCACGCGCAATAGCTCTTCGCGAAGGGCCATCCTGTCGATCGGCTTCGTCAGGTAGGCGTCCATGCCGGCTGCAAAGCAGGGCGCATCATCGCCCTTCATGGCGTTCGCGGTGAGCGCCACGATGGTCACGCGGTCGCCTTTCGACTCGATGGCGCGGATGGCGCGAGCGCACTCCAGCCCGCCCATCACGGGCATCTGCACGTCCAGCAGCACCACGTCGAACGGCTGCGCACCGAAGCGCGCGAGGGCCTCCTCGCCATCGCACACATGCGTCACCACGCAGCCGAGCCTCGTCAGCATGAGCGTCGCGACGCGCGCATTGACGGCGTTGTCCTCGGCGAGCAGCACGCGGAGCCCGGCGATCTCCGCAGGCACATCGGCGGCGGCGTTTTTCACGGTCGCGGAGGCAGGTGCGGTGTCGTCCATGATGTCTGCGACGCGCGGCAAGGCCAGCGTCGCCTCGAAGTAGCTGCCGTGACCGGGCTCGCTCCACGTGATGATGTCGCCTTGCATGCGCCGCGCGAGCTCGCGACAGATGGTGAGCCCCAGGCCCGTCCCACCGAAGCGGCGTGTGGTGGTGGCATCCGCCTGGTGGAATGGCAGGAAGATCGAGTCGATCCTGTCCGGTGCGATTCCGATCCCCGTGTCCGCGACGCCGATCTGGATGCGGGGCTCCACGCCCAGAGGGACGTGACGCTCGCGCTCCACGACGAGCCGCACGTGTCCGAGCGACGTGAACTTCATTGCGTTGCCGAGCAAGTTCGCGATGACCTGACGCACGCGCACCGGGTCACCCAGCACCGTCGCCGGAACATCGGGCGAGATGTCGACGAGCAACATCAGGTCCTTCGCCTCGGCCTGAGGCATGAATGCGGCCGTCGTCTCGCGGACGACGGCGCGCAGCGAGAACGGGCGCTCCTCGAGGGTGACCTTGCCAGCCTCGATCTTCGAGAGGTCGAGGATGTCGTTGATGATGGAGAGTAGGTGGTCCGCAGATGTCTTGGCGGACTCGAGGAGGTCGCGGGTCTCTTTCGTGAGCTCGCCGTCGAGCGCGAGCGCGATGAGCCCCATCACACCGTTCATCGGCGTCCGGATCTCGTGGCTCATGTTTGCGAGGAACCGGGATTTGACCTTGGACGCCTCCTCCGCGCGGCGCGCTGCCGTCACTTCGGTGCCGATCACGACGACGAGGAGCTCGCCCGCGTCGCCAGTCACGCGTCGGCGCGTGGACTGGAAGTATCGGGTCTCGCCGCCGCGTGTGAGCGTCAGCTCGCGGACATCCTCGGCACCAGTGGCGAGCACGCGCGCGTCCGCGGCAACGTAGGCCGCCACCTCGGCTTCGTCGCCGTGCACCTCACGGATGTGTCTGCCGATGATCTCGTCGGGGCAGCTGGCGAAGAGCGCCGCACCGGGCCCGTTGACGAACACGATGATGCCATCCGCGTCCTTCGCGTAGATCGGTCCAGGGTAGCTCTCGAGGATCGCCCTCATCAGTCCCAGGTGGGGCGGCGCTGCGTCGGACGGCTGCATGGTTGCCTCACGAGACTGCAAGCTGGAGGCCACGAGGACACAAGCGGCAACATGGCTCCGGAGGGGATATTCCGCGGCATTTCGTTGACGGCGTCACGTCGTTGGCGTCATGGGACGCCCTCGGCGACCGAGTGATACGCTCCTCTTGTTGGTCGCGTCGCTCACACACGGAAGGGTTCGTCTGGCGCGAGCGGGGCTCCTTGCATCGATGCTCGCAGCCGCCTGCGGGCACGGTCCGGCCGCGGAGCCAAAGGCCTCCGGCACGGAGGCACGCGGTCTGCTCGAGCGCCCCGCGACGTTGCCGCTGGACCCCACCGTGAAGGGTCCGCGCTTCGTTCCGACGGAGCTCAAGGGCGCGGCGCTCTACGGTGCCGAGCCAGACGGCGCGCGGCGCGGCATCTACCGAGGCTACCGTGTCCTCGAGACGGAGGATGGCGGCGTGCGCGCATCGCAGGCGCGCTTCACCCAGGACCCGAGCGTCGTCATCCCACTCCCACCGCGCATGGGCGGCGGCGCACTGTTCGCGACGGGCTCCACCGTGTTTCGCGCGCCGTACTGGCTGGGGGAAGCGGAGCCGGTGTTCCTGGCGAACGGCCCCATCACGAACCTCTACGTCGGACTCGACCGCGTCTACGTGCGAACGGGCTCCGGCGCGCACACGGCGATGAACCCGCGCACGGGCGAGCGCATGGACCTTGGTCCCTTCCCGCGGTCTCCCAACGTCGGTGCGATCAGCGGGCGTGGCTTCGTGACGGCGGATGCGTGGCGTGGCGCCGCGATCGCGGACTTCGTCGGCATCCTCCTCACCACCGACGCGGGCGAGACGTGGAAGCCAGTCGCCGCGCCGTTCGAGCCAAAGGAGCTGCGCGAAGTCGACGGGAAGATCTACGCGAGCGATGGCAAGAAGCCGCCGACGTTCTACGAGATCCGGAATGATCGCACCGCTGCGCCGCTGATGAGCGAGCCCACTCCGCAGCGCATCGCGTCGAAGGAGGCCCTGAAGGAGCGAACGGTGTTCGGTCGCGCCCCGCTCGAGGCCGCCGCGCTCGAGGGATGGCCGCTCGGCGACGGCACGGCGGTGATCGCGCGTGACGGTCAGCTGGGCCGCGTGCGCCAGGACTCTGGCGTGTTGATGGACACTGACCGCCGCGCATTCACGTTGAGCCCCGCGCACTGCAAGGCGATCCCGCTGGGTGACTTCGTGGCGAAGGGCAGCTTTGGCTTCGTGTGCGCGGAGCCGGAGGGCAAGACCGCGCTCTACGCGTTCGATCCCTCCCGCGGCATGATGGTGCCCGTACGCGAGTGGAAAAAGCCGCGCGTGATCCTCTCTTCCGGGAACGGCGCCGTGGCAATCCGCGGCGGCTGCGACGAGGACGCCGCGCAGACCAAGGACAACCTGCATCGCTACTGCGTGATGTCGCCGAAGCTCTCGTTCCGCGATGTCGACGTGCGCGGTGATGTCGGCAACGAGCGCCTCGTCGTGCTAGCGGATGGCAGGGTCGTGATCGTCACGCCACCACCGAGCGACGGCGCGGGCGCACGCCTCACCATCCTCGCGGGCAAGGACACCAAGACCGTCGCGCTGGAGTTCCCGCCGGTCCCGAGCGACGTGCTCCGCATCCTGCGCGTGGGCGCGTGGCTCGACGGCATGGAGGAGACCAAGCCCAACGAGATCGGCGGATGGATCGAGGCCGCGGGCGTGATGCTGGGCATTCACGTGACGCTGGACGGAAAGGTGGAGCTCGGACAGTACGTGCGCGACGCGGGAACGCCGATGGTGTCGGGCCGCTACGGTCTGGGCTGGACGACCGGCAAGCGCGGCTACGAGACGGCGGACTTCGGGATGACGTGGACGGCCATCGACGTTCCGGATCACGACGCCGTGCGCACGACGGCACAGGGGTGCAGCCCGCTCGGCTGCACGGGACCGGGTTGGCTGCGCATCGGCTGGGGCGCGGTGACGGAGGCGCCCCGCACGCCCAAGCTCTCGACGCCGCGACCGCCGCTCTCCGACGGCCATCGCGTGGTGAACCTGCGGTGCGAGGCGCTCGAGCCTCCGCCTGCGCCGCACAAGGCGGACGACATCGTACAGAACACGCTCGAACCGACCATCCGCAGCTCGCATTGGCCTGGCGTGCAAGCGCCCGTGCACAGCTCTTCTCCATGGAGCTCGTTCTACGACGTGCGCCCGCCAGCCCTCCGCACGGGCGAGCGCGGATTTTCGCAGGAGTCGATCGAGACGATCGATCGCAGCGCGCGCGGAATGGGGCCGTTCGCGCGGCTCTACGTGACGGGGCCACGTACGGGCGACCTGGACCCGAGCAACGCACGTGTGCAGATCCGCTGGCTCACGCCGTTCGGCGGCCACACCGACGTTCGCGGGACGCGCGCCACGCCCGCGCAGGAGGCGGTGCTCGAGTGGTGGAAGATGCCTGGATACATGCAACATGCATTCGTCGCCGCGGAGGACGAGAATCACGGACTGCTGGTGTCCCGCCGGTATTCGGGCAGCGCAGCCACCGTGCACGCGCTCGAGTCGGATCACGCGCCGCTCCAGTTGAAGCGCGCCGACGGTGAGCCGTTCGTGGAGATCGACTCCGCGCTGTTCGCGATGGGGCACTGGTACTTCTCCACGCCTGCGCCTGCGGGCGACAGACCAGAGACGATCGTGTGGCGTGCGGACGGTGCGATCGTGCGCGAGCTCGTCCACGTTCGCCGCGCCGGCCTCGAGGGTCGGCCCACTGGTACGCGACTCACGCGCAGGGCCGACGGTCAGAGCATTGGTCTGCTCGCGGACGGGCAACCCGCGCCGGACGGGCGGCTGTCGCTCCGCTGGGTGCTCCCCATCGACGTGGAGTCGGGGCAGCTGGGCGAGCCGGAGTCGCTCGGCGCGAACGACTTCTCGGATCGCCGCGCGCTCTCGCCGTGCAAGCCGTTCGACGAAGGGTGGGTGATCGATCTTCCGTGGACCGCGTCCCCGCGCATCAGGGTGGGCGCGAGCGAGTCCATGACATTCCAGGCACAGCTGGTGCGCGCGCGCGTGACAACGGAGCACGCGTGCCTGGAGCTCGCCGCAGGCACCCTGAGCCAGAACGACGAGACCAAGAGACTCCTCTCACGAACGTCCCGCGCCGCGCCCACGCACAACAACGTGAACGGCGACGTTCGTCTGAGCGTGCTCGTCGATCGCATGCGATACGCGCTGCGATGCACGGGCGAGTAGCGAGCCGGGCAAAACGCGACTCAAGAGCGTCTCAAACCGCACCCCTTTCAGGTTTGGTGCCGCATCGCAGCATCGGCTTGCAAGATTGAAACCCATGCATGGTTCAAGCCACTGCAATCACTAGCGATATCGACGGCATGGCGAGTGCATTGCACCACCGTGCTTGCGTGAGGTGAGGCTGCCCCCCCGGCCCCCTTGCGCAGGCACTTTTCATTTCCGGCGCCGGATCCGGCTCCCACGCCACACACGACCGCGAACCCTCGACTAGAGTGCGCGCCGTGCGAACGCCGTCCTTCTCTTCCAGTTCTCTCCGTGCGCTTCTCCTCGGTTCGACCATCCTGCTGGCCTGCGGCAGCAGTGACACGACGGAGCCACCGGCGCCCACCCCGCCCGTCGATCCGGGCGAGCTGTGCGACGCCACCAACACGACGCCGCTGAAGCTGTCGTTCGATCCGCCCACGCTCGTCCTTGCGCCGGGTCAGACGCGCAGCGTGCGTGTGACGGTCGAGCCGGACGCGTGCCTCGCGATCACCGCGAAGTTCGGAACGGAGCGCGTCGACATCGCGAACGCGCCGGCGGACGGCATGTTCGACCTTCGTCACGCCACGTACGACTTCAGCGTCACGGGCGGCGGGATCGGCAGCACCAACGTCACCGTGCACGCGGAGCGCACGACCGCCACCGCCGAGAGCACCTTCGACGGAATCCTGCCCGTGGAGGTCCGCGACGGCGCGACCCCCAGGTGCGCTGACGGCGACAAGGGCGACGTGGTGACCTTGTCCAGCGGAACGCCCATCGCAACGGGCAAGGGCGCGGGCCTCGCAAACGCCCACGTGTCGGTCGTGACCACTGCGTTTGCGCGTGCCGACGTGTTCACGATGCCCGCCGTGAAGGCGAGCGTGAGCTGCGGTGCGGACCTGGCCTCTGTCGTCACGTCGGCCGCCGCGCCGCTGCATGCAGTGAGCGCACCCGTCACGTTCACGGCAGACGACGCGTTCATGGCGAAGCCGCTTCGCCGCGAGATCGACTTCCAGATTCCCGTGAATCCGGCCGCGTTTCCCGCTGCCGCGCGCATGCGTCACCTGGTGATGCTCTTCTCGAACCCGATGCGCGCGAAGGCGCCGCGTCCCGTGCCGATCGCAAACCCGCGCGTCGAGAAGGTGGGCTCCGACTACGTGCTGAAGTTCAGCGCGCCGTGGTTCGGCACCTACCAGGCCGTGATGACCGAGGACGCGGGCACGCGCACCCGCAAGCGCCACCTCACGCATCGCGCGGTCCTCGGCTTCTCCATGGGCGGCGGTGGCTCGGCGAGCTTCGGCGCACGCCACCACGATCAATTCGATGCGATCGTTCCGCTCGGCGGCCCGAGTGACTGGAACTGGATGCTTTGGTTCGTGGAGAAGTACGCGCTGGGCGGGTTCTGCAAGGCGAACGATGCGACGTGCACCACGCCGAAGGATCCGCTCACGTATCCCTTCGACGAGCCCATCGCGCACCCCATGGACTACAACCACTGGTGGTACGAGGAGGGCAATGGCAACGGCGGTCACTTCCCGCGCAGCGAGTACACGCAGATCTTCGAGGACCTCGCGCTCATGCAGGGCAACCCCGCTGGGCAGAACATGGACCCCGACCTCGCGCACATGGCGCCCGGCCCGAAGAAGACGGACAAGTGGATCGTCGGTGACCCCACGAACATGCCGGCGGGCGCGAACTGCTCGTTCACCGTGGAGCCCATCGACAAGGATCCGAACCAGCCGCTTCAGCAGCAGCTGGCTTCGCAGTGCCGCGCGGCGCGCTGCAAGCCCGACGCGATCTGGACGGCGCCCACGAACTTCTTCAACGCGGACTACAACCCCGATGGGTCGTTGCCGGTGATCAGCTTCTGCGACGGCGGACAGATGGGCACGAGCCCGTACGTGGACACCTGGACGCAGCCTACGGCGGATCAAGCCGTGCCGATGAACCTGCTCCTTGCAGTGGACAAGAACAAGAACGGGCTGCGCGATCAGGACGAGCCCGTGCTCATCGCCGGCCACGAGCCGTGGGAGGATCCCGGGATCGACGGGCTCCTCTCCGTGAACGAGCCTGGCTACGACCCGATCAAGAACCCGGACCCGAACCAGGACGACTACGACTACCAGGTGAACCCGACCGGCACGGAGGGCAACCACCGCTACGACGACGGCGAGCCGTGGAAGGACAACGGTCTGGACGGCGTGCCCGGCACCGCGCTCACGAACGTGGCGGGCGACGTGGGCGAGGGCGATGGCAAGTACACCGAGGCTGCGGGGCTTCAGAACTTCCACAAGAGCGACGCGCACCACATCATCCGCGGCTGGACTACGCCCCCGGGCGGCGCGCTCACGGACACTGCGCTGCAACGGTTCGACGTGATGGCCGACGGCGGCGTACGAGACCTCTTCAACTTCTCCGTCGTCGCGAACCACCTGACGGGCGCGATCGCCGCGCGCAAGGGCCCTGGCGGGCTGCCGTTGCGATCACTTGCATACTACAACAACTTCGAGAACCTGCCTGGCGCGGACCCGAAGCAGCCGAACAACTTCACGCCGAACGTCCTTCGCTGGGCGGACATCGTGGACATGCCGAACATCCGCTACGGCACGCTGGACGCGACGCCCGCGCAGATCGAGAACGGCGACGGCATGCACGTGGGCACCGCGTTGCAGCTGCTGTTCCGCCTCGAGACGGGCTTCTACTACGTGGCGCGCCGCTGGCCGGACGCGGACCGCAGGCAGACCGAGCTCACGTCGGTGAACCCGGCCACGGACACGATCAACGAGCTTGGGGTCTCCTGCGAGCGCGCGGGTCGCTGCGAGAAGATCTTCACGGGACCGAAGACGCGTCGAACGGGACCCATCGCCGTCACGCTGCCGCCTGGGTACAACCTGGCGGAGAACAACGGCGTGCACTACCCCGTTCTCTTCGTCCTCCACGGCTACGGCCAGGACCCGCGCGACCTCGAGGCAGTGGCGCTCATCACCAACAACTTCATGAACGCGGGTGAACGCAGCTCGGCGACGCGTCTTCCCAAGTTCATCGTCGTCTACGTGGATGGGCGATGCCGCATGAACACTGGGCCGGACGGCAAGGCCGGCAAGCCCGAGTGCGTGCGCGGCACGTTCTACCTGGACTCGAACCGGCCAGACGGTCCGAAGATGGACCAGTGGTTCGACGAGGTCATCACCTATGTGGACAAGAACTACCGGACCATGGGTCCGGCGGACGTAGACGTGACGGAGTAAGGCGCTTTCTCCATAACCTGTGTTGCCCTCCCGCGTACTCTCCGCCCAGAGGTCACCCATGAAGCGTCTGCTCTCGATTCTCGTTGTACCCGCTCTTCTCGCCGCCACCGCGTGTGACGACCCGAAGAAGCCCAGTGAAGACACGAGCCAGGCGCTGACGAAGGCCGTGGCCTCCGTGACCGCAGCCGCACCGTCAGCGAGCGCGGCCACGAGCGCCGCCGCGTCGGCTGGCTCACCGGGCGAAGCACCGCCCGCCGCTGGCGCCACGCGGTTCGTGGTCGAGATGGGCAAGGGCACCTTCCTCATCGACGCCCCGCTGGAGAAGATCAAGGGCATGAGCGACGAGACGCGGGGCCACATCGACGTGAACCCGAAGGAGCTCGGAAAATCCACCGGCGAGGTCGGCGTCCGCGTCTTCACGCTCAAGACGAGCACGTTCGGCGACGTGGACAAGGACACGGCGCAGACGGAGCACGCGCGCAACTGGATGGAGGTCGGCAACGACGCCACCGCCGCGTCGCGGATGAAGTACGAGTGGGCCACGTGGACGATCACGTCGATCGACGCGACGCCCGCGCTCCTGGCCGACGCCAAGGAGGACAAGGGCGCGCGCGCCATCAAGGCGAAGGCCACCGGCGACTTCACCCTCCACGGCGTCACCTCGAAGAAGGTCGTCGCGGTCACCGTGACCTTCAAGGGCCCGCCCGACGCGCCCACGGAGGTCACCATCAAGACCGACGAGACGATGCCGGTGTCCATGAAGGAGCACGACATCAAGCCGCGCGACAAGGTTGGTGGCTTCCTGAACGGCGCGCTCGACCGCATCGGCAAGAAGATCGACGACAAGGTCCAGGTCAGCGTCGACGTCACCATGAAGGCGACGATGCACGCCCACCCCTGAGCGGGCTCGCTGCCTGCACGCTCGCTGCCTGCGGGCTCGATCCGGTCGCCGACCCGAGCGCGCACCTCTGCCATCTGCTACCTTTCATCCATGACTCTTCGAACCCTCGCGGTCGGGCTCATTGGTCTTTCCCTCGCCGGCGCGGCGTTCGTCGCCTGCGGCTCGTCTACCAACGACGGCAGCGGCTTCGTCAACCCCACCAACGAGGGCGGCACCAGCGGCGGTGAAGGGGGCGGTGGTCTCTTCGGCGGCGGCGGTGGTGACGACGCCGGGCCTGCGTGCGTCGGTCTCCAGTGCCAGCAGATGAAGTGCGGCGGCGGCGGTGACACCACGGTCACCGGCACCGTGTTCGCGCCGAACGGGAAGCTGCCGCTCTATAACGTCATCGTCTACGTCCCGAACACGAAGGTCGCGGACCTCACCCAGGGCGTCACGTGCGACCAGTGCGGCGCCGCTGCGTCCGGCAATCCAGTCGTGAGCACGCTCACGAACCCGGATGGCACGTTCACGCTGAAGAACGTCCCGGTGGGAACGAATATCCCGCTCGTCATGCAGCTCGGCAAGTGGCGCCGCCAGATCACCATCGGCGAGGTGAAGAGCTGCACCGAGAACAAGCAGACCGATCCGCAGCAGACACGCTTGCCGAAGAACCAGACAGAGGGAAACATCCCGCACATCGCGCTCACCACCGGCAGCGCCGACAACCTTGGCTGCATGCTCCCGAAGATCGGCCTGGATGCCTCCGAGTTCGGCAACGGCGCGGATGGCTACGGCAAGGCCGTGCACGTCTACAAGGCCGGCGGCGCACAAGGTCCGACGGGCGCCACGGACGCAACCCCGTTCTGGAACGACGCTACGAAGCTGAAGACCTACGATCTCGTGCTCCTCTCTTGCGAGGGAACCGAGAACGTCGGCGCCACCAAGAACGCCACGTCCTTCACCGCCGTGAACGACTACCTGAATGCAGGCGGGCGCGTCTTCACGACCGACTACATGTACACTTGGTACAAGGACTCGCCGGACCCCGCCATGAAGGCCGTCAGCACGATCCCCGGCGGTGCGCCCGTCGAAGGCGGCGACTTCGGCGGATTGAGCGGCCCGGGCGATCCGCTCACCATCGACACGAGCTTCCCGAAGGGAATGGCGTGGTCGCAGTGGATGAAGACCATCTTCCCCGCGTCCTCCACCGTGAAGAACGGCCAGGTCGAGATGGACGTGGTCTTCGGAAACATCACCACCACGGACATGACGAAGGCGCAGATCTGGGCGCGCTCACCGAACACCAACAACGCCACGATGTTCCCGCGCATCCAGACAGTGAACGTTCCGGTCGGCGCGGCCGCGGACAAGCAGTGCGGCAAGGGCGTGCACATCGATGCGCACGTCGACTCGAACGGCGCCCCCAACTCCGACCTCGTGACCACTTCCTACCCGATGGGCTGCACGCATCCGCTGTCCGAAGGAGAGGCGCTCCTCGCGTTCTTCTTCTTCGATCTGGCGTCCTGCATCCAGAACGACTCCCAGCCTCCCCCGCCTCCCGGCGGCGGCGTGAAGTAAGCGGTCAGCGTCACGCTGCTGCGCGTTTTTCCACGTAGAGCGTCTGCACGGCTTCGCCGATCGGTCCGCGTTCGTCGAAGATCCATGCTCGCGTGAGGCCACCGCCTCCGCTCGCGAGGAACGTCTTTGCGCGCATGGCGAACCACTCGCCGAGCGGCGTGCGCCAGAGCGACACCGTGAGGTTCACGGGGACGAAGAGATAGTCCCGCATGGGCAGCTCTGCGCTCACACCATTGGCGGAGTCCACCATGCACAGCACCCGCGCCAGCGGCGACACGGGCTCGCCCGCGACCACGTCGATGATGAGGCGCGACCAAACTGTGGAGGGACCGGTCTTGTCGAAGCCACCTTCATGGAAGCGCCAGTCGAGCGCGTGGGCGTAGCCGAAGTCCTGCACGTCGGGGAAGAAGGAGCTCGCGGACTCCTTCGGTCGCGGCGGGACCGGCGCAGTGAGGTTCACGTCCGGATTGCGCTCCGCCTCTTCCAGCACGCGCCACGCGGCCGCGCGGAGCAGACGCTTGCCACCGACCTCGGCGAACGCCTCACTGAGCTCGATCTTCTTTCCGGGGCGCACGGTCTTCGCGGACACGCTCATGGGTGCGAGCGGCACCGGGCCAAGGAAATCGAGGGAAAAATGCGCGACGCGCGTCCCTTCGCGCGCGCCCTCGCGATCCAGAAGCGTCCCGAGCAGCGCCGCGGGTGGACCGCCATGCTGCAGGCGCGCATCCCACGGACCCACGGTGCTCGCGCTCGGATGATAGAGGTTGTCACGCAGATCGTAGAACGCGCTCATCGCTGCTCCCTATTTTGGCGCCCGCGCGACGGCGAGGGCAACGCGCAGATGCTCGCGCGCCGTGTCCGAGATCCGCGCGACCTTGAGTAGGTCCGCCTCGCTCTTGCCCCGCGGGAAGAGATACACGTCGCTGGAGGTGAAGATGCCCGCGTTCGACGTGGTGGTGGCAACGACCACGGTGCCATCGCTGGTGTCGATCACGTCGACGCGATCCTTCGGATAGCTGCGCGTGTCCGCCGGATCGGCGAAATTCGCGGGGAAGAGCGTGCGCGATGCGGCGAGCGCGAACCCGGGCGGCGCGTGCGGTTCGTCATCCATGACCAGACGCGTGAGCCGCTTCATCTTCTCTTTCGGCACGCGAAACGACAGCTGCCGCTCGTCCGTGAACGCCAGCCACACGAGCCCGCGTTCCAGGCCACGCTCGCGCGCATACGGATCCGAGAGCGGAACGCCCGAGTAGACCTCCGCCTGGTAATCCATCGAGAACGTCTCCGCGCGCTCGAGCACGCGCAACGTCGGCACGCGCTGCGCGCCCGGCGCGGGCGTAACGGCCTGCGTCTTCTTCACCGCGGGCGGCTTCCTCGCGCCCGCGCCGAACGCCGTGGTGGCGCCTGCGGCCATGGCGAGGACGAGCAACGTTGTGGCGTAGGCCTTTTGCATCCTGCGGCGACCATGACCCGGAGCGCGCGCCGCTGCCAAATTTGTGGCTGACTTCCTTCTAGATTTCGACCTGAATGCCGAGCTCGACCACCTGTCCGGGCGGCAGCTTGAAGAACGCGCTGGCCGCGACGGCGTTCTGGCTGAGCATCTTGAAGAACACCTTCCGCGGCAGACTCATCTTCGCCTTGCCGGTGAAGACCAGGGACTCGCGCCCCAGGAAGAACGACAGCTCCTTCGGGTTCACCTTCGCGCCGTGCAGGTTCATCTGGCCGATGATCTTCGGGATGTCAGGCGACTCCATGAACCCGTAGACGATCTTCGCCGCGTGTACCCCGCAGCCCAGATCCGTCACCTCTGCGATGCGCTCGCTCTCCGGCACCTCTGGTTGGTGCTTCGTCTGCACGGTGAGGAAGATGATGTTCTCGTGCAGCGTCTTCGCGTGCTTGAAATAGTGGACGAGGGAGTGAGGCACGCCGGTGTTGCTGCTCATGAAGACGGCGGTGCCCTTCACGCGAATGGGCTTCTCCTCTCGAAGGCTCGAGAGAAAGAGCTCCGTGGGCAGCGCAGCGGCTTGCAACACTGCGGCCAGCGCCGCGCGGCCCTTGCGCCACGTCAGCATGGTGAACGCAGTGGCGAGCGCGATCATGAGGGTGATGTATCCGCCCTCGAAGAACTGCGTCGCGTTGCTGACGAAGAAGAGGATGTCCACCAGGATGAGCGCGGTGCACACGGGGCCGATGACGTACCACCGCCACTTCCACACGCGCGTCGCGACCAGATAGAAGAGGACCGTGGTGAACGCCATGGTGCCAGTCACCGCAAGGCCGTACGCGGGCGCCAGGTTGTGCGAGCTCTTGAACGCGAGAACCAGCAGGATGCACAGCACCAGGTACGCCCAGTTGACCTCGGGGATGTAGATCTGCCCCTCGACGTCAGCGTTCGTGTGAACCACGGACACGCGAGGAAATAAGCCCAATTGCATCGCCTGATTCGTGAGCGAGAACGCCCCCGAGATCAGCGCCTGACTCGCGATGATCGTGGCGAGCCAGCTGATGATGACCAGCGAGTACACGTAGAGTGGAGAAGACGGCACCAGCGAGTAGAACACGTTGCCGTCGACGATGGCCTCGGCGTCCAGCATGCGCGCGCCCTGCCCGAGGTAGTTGATCGTCAGCGCCGGCCACACGATCCAGTACCAGGCGCGGCGAACGGCGGGCCTGCCGAAGTGGCCCATGTCCGCATAGAGCGCCTCACAGCCGGTGATGCAGAGGTCGACGGAGCCGATCACGTAGAGCGTGGCCCGCGGGAACTTGAACATGTAGCGGGCCGCATAGGTCGGGTTCACCGCGGCGATCACGTCGGGGTGCTTCGCGAAGTTCAGCGCGCCCATCACCGCCAGTGCGCCGAACCACACCACCATCGCGGGCGCGAAGATCGCGCCGACCCGCTGCGTGCCCACGCGCTGGATCGCAAAGAGCGCGATGAGCGTGGCGACCGAGAGCCACGGAATGTACGGGGACCACCGGTGCGTGACGACCTCCAGTCCTTCCCACGCGGACATGATGGAGAGCGACGGCGTGATCACACCGTCACCCAGGATCATGCCCGAGCCGAGCACCGCCATGGCAACGACGACGAACATTCCCTTCTGGGTGAAGAGCTTCGCCGCCTTGTCCTTCAATAGCGCCAGGATCGAGAACATGCCGCCCTCGCCGCGGTTGTCGGCGCGCATGATCAGGACCACGTACTTCAGCGTGACGACGAACGCGATCGCCCAGAAGAAGAGCGACGTCCAGCCGAGCACCTCGTCGCGGCCATAGTACTGGCCGAAGCTCATCGTGACCTTCTCCTTGATGCCGTGGGTCGAGGAGAGGTGCGAGGAGACGGTCTCGCTCATGGCGTAGAGCGGTGACGTGCCGATGTCGCCGAACACGACGCCCAGCGCGGCCCACACGAGCACGCGCATCGAAGCGCGCGGGTGATGGGTCACGTCGCCTTGCGATGGAGGATTCGCGACCGACGCCTGCGATGCTCGTGACATGGTGCACGAACTTATGCACCCGCGCGCCCGCGCTGTCGTCGCGCGAGTGCTTGTTTTCCGCAGTATTTATGGTTTCTTTATGTGTCGACCGCGAAGAAACGCACGGTGCGTGCCGGGACTGTCACGCTGAACGCGCCCTGTGTTCCTGTGATGACCTTCGTGGTGCGCGTGTCTCGCGCGACGAGATCCGTGAGCGTGCGCGCACCGCGGATGGAGGCGTTGGTGGTGACGGACGCGCCCGTGGGGTTCATCACGAAGGCTGCGCGCATGACGCCTGTGTCGTCCTCGTGGACTGCGACGTGGACGTCCGGTACGTCGGCGAGGAACGTCGGTAGTGAGAGCTCCTCGATGCGGCGCGCGACCAGCGCGTCGATGCGCGGCAGATCGCCATGCGACTCGATCTCGAGGCCGCGCACGTCCAGTGGCTCCAAGAGCGGACGCATGTTGCCGTCGCGCGTCGGAACGTCCGGCCCCATGGTGACAGCGACGTCGCGCTTCTTCGCTGCGCGCAGCTCGGCGATGAACTTCGGCTTGATGCCCGCGGTGATGGCGGCGACGATCCACTTCGCGGACTTCGTGCTGACCGCTAGCGTCTCGCCGCCCGCATACGCGAACGGCACGCCGCGCGTGGACAGCGAGCGCTCGAACGCGCGAAGGAATGCCTCCGTGCGCATGGGCGGCACTTCGCCGGTGCCCAGATCGTCCTCGAGCACGCTCTCCTGCGCGCCTGCGCCGAGCAGATTGAAGAGCGCCGGCGTGATGGGCCCGAACGCATGCATCGCGCGCTGGACCCTGCGCATCGCGCGCGTGGTGACCAGCCGCACCGGTGCGATGCGACGCAGCTCCGGAAAATTCACGTGATCCAGCGCGGAAAGCAGCGCTTTGTACTCGTCCGCGAACGGCGTGGGGTTGCCGCGGACGTCGATGGGCGCGCCCACCCAGCGATCACGGTTCACCGCCATGTAGAGGTTGAACCCGCGCAGCCCATACGCGAGCGCGCACATGAGCGTGTAGATGGAGTCCTTCTCGTCGAGCGGCGCGAAGATGGGCGGGAAGCCCGCGCCGACCTCTGCGCCGTACGGCGGTGCGCCCCTGCCCTCGCAGCGGCTCGCGAGCTCCGACGTGCGCCGCATGATCGTGAGGTGATGCTGCGGGTTCGCCGGGTGGTAGTAGTCGAGCCCCACGAAGTCGAGCACGTCGGTGATGCGCGACGGGTTCAGCGCGGTCGCTGCCTCGCCGAGCGGGAAGTTGTGGAACGTCGGGATCTGATCGAGCCCGAGCGACTTCATCTGCTCGGCCAGGCGCTGCATGCTGCCGGCCAGAAGATCCTCGTGGTATTCCATCCAGTCCAGGTGGCGCGGGAGCGCATCGAGCGTGGTCGCGTCGAACCGGTGCGGCGGGTTTGCGGTGGCAAACGCGAGCGTCTGGTCTTGCCACGCGTCGCGCAGGTCGCGCACATGGCTGTACTTTGCACGCAAAAAGGACCGAAAAAGCCGGATGGAATCGGGGTGGTAGTCCTGATCGTACGGGCCGTCGCGGAAGTACATCGCCCCTTCGTTGTCGACCTGGAGCAGCACGACGGGCCCGTTCGGGTACTGCAGAGGCGCGCACAGGGCCGACACCTGTGCGAGCCACTCACCGCTCGCCTCGAAGAACGCCTCGCTCGCGTAGCTCGGAACGGGGAACGCCGTCGGGATGAGCGGCAGCACGACGGGATTGCCCGCGGGTGTCTTCGCCTGACACTCGGGTGACCAGACGATGCGCTCAGGCAGGCCAAAGTAAGAGAGCTCCGCGTTGATATGAGGGCCAGGGCGAACGACCGCGTACATGCCGCGCGCGTGGATCTCGCGCAGGAACTTCACGAGGTCCTTGTTGCCGGTGAAGTCGAACTTGCCCGGCGCCTGCTCGTGCACACCCCAGGGCACGTAGGTGTCGACGAGGCGGAGGCCGATCGCCTTCATCGCGTCCAGCGCCGGCGCCCAGGCGGACACGTCGTGACGGAAGTAGTGCATGGAGCCGGCGTAGAGCGGCAGCTTCTCCTTGTCGCCGAGGACGAGCCCTGCGCCAGATACCGTGACAGCCGGGCGCTTCTTCGCCGGGCTCATCTCACGCGTACTCCGCGCCCAGCGTTCGTGCCAAGAGCGCGCCCAGATCAGCCATGTCCTTGTCGCCGGAGAGACGCGAGAGCGCGACCTTCACCTTGCGCACCGTGGGCGTGACGAACTTCAGGAACGACGGATTGTTCTTGGTCTTGTCGATGAACACGAAGCGACCTGCGTCCTTCAGCTTACGCTGGACCGTGACCAGATCGAACTCGAGGACGACTGCGCGGGCGTCGTCACCCACGAGGCCGCGTGCGGCTGCATACTCTGCGAGGCGCTCTTCGACGAAGGCGCGATCGAACTCCTGGTAGCTGTCGTTCAGGAGCGCGACCAGATCGTAGACGCGGGGCCCGAGCAGCGCGTCCTGGAAGTCGATCCACACGAGCGAGCCGTCGTCGCGGACCATCAGGTTGCGCGATTGATAGTCGCGATGGACGAACCCGCGTGACAGGCCTGCGATGCGCTTTGCGAGCCGCGACGCGATGCCGTCGAACATCGCGCGATCGTCCGGGGGGAGCGACATGCCGCGCCCCTCGATCCCCCACTCACGGAAGTGCTCTATTTCCCAGAGCAGCAGATCTTCGTCGAATGCACGCGTGCGGACGATCGACTCTGCCGGCAGGTCCGTGAGCGCCTCCTGCGCGCGCGCGAGATCCGTGACCGCGCGCGTGTAGACGCTCTTCTTTGCGTCGGGACGGCGCAAGAGGAAGTTCGCGAGCGTGTCCTCACCCAGATCCTCGAGCAAGAGCCAGCCATCCTCCGATGCGTCGACGAGTATGTGCGGTACGTCGATGCCGCGCTCCGAGAGCAGATCGCGCACCTCCAGGAACGGCCAGCGCGCGGCGTGCACGCCCTTGTGGATCTCCTCCGGCTTGCCGCCCTCCGGGACGAACATGGCCACGGCCGTGCGCGCGCCGTGCTCCGGTGGCTGGATGCTCACGCGGAAATACTTTCGCGTGGAAGCGCCACCGGGCATCGCGATCTCGGACCACGTGGCACCCGGTGAAAACGCTGCGACGAGCTTGCCGATCTCGGCGGTCTGGAGCTGCCTCACGGGGACGGGAACTTAGCCCAAACCCCGTTGCCAAGACACAGCTACTTCTGGTGGACCTCGGCGATGCGCTTGCTCATACGCCCGATCGTCCGCAGCAGCGAATCACGGTTGATCGGCTTGCGGAGCAGCGGGCGCCCGTCCGGCGCGGAGCCGTGGCTGCTCACGAAGATCATCTGCGCCGCAAGAGCAGGCCACTTGCGCTTGATGGTCTCGTACATCTGGCCGCCGGTGAGCTCCGGCAGCTCCACCTTGCTGAGGATGATCTCGAAGTCGGTGTCGGCGGCGAGGAGCTCCAGCGCCATGTGCCCGGTCGACGCGTGGACCACGTCGAGCGGGCTCAGCATGCGCTGCAGGAGCTTTGCGTACGAGTCGTCGTCGTCCACGAGCAGCACGCGTGGACCGCCGCTCTTCTCCTTCTGGCGACCGGAGTCGGCGGGAGGCACGGAGCTCTGCACGCGGCCGCGCAGGGCCTCTGCGCGCTGGCTGATCGGAGGCGCGTCGGAGCGGTCGAAGACGGGCGGCGAGGAGTTCTTGTTGTTGCGCTCCGGCGTATCGCGCTGCGCGCCGCTGCGCTCCGGGGTGTTGCGCGGAGGTATCCGCGAGTCGCGTCCGTCCGCGCTGCCCTCTTGTTCGCCCTCGGGGAGGCGCCCGGGGGAGCCGCTGGTGCGGTTCGAGTCCGGCCGCTTGCCGATCCGCAGGAACGACGAAGCGCGCTCCATGTCCTCCGAGGTCTGATCGACCGCGCGCGCGATCGCGAGGGCGTGCACGATGTCGATGATCGCGGAGCACTCGGCCACGAGCGGATCGTCGCCGGCCATCTCCTCGGAGCGCAGCGAATAGATCAGCGCGAGCCGGATGATGCGCGTCGTTGCGTCCGCGGGCGATGTGTCACCGGCGTACGCGTATCGCATGGCGGCGTCGAGGGCCAGGCGTGCCACGTCGGCCTCGCCCATCTGTCCCGCGTCGATGGAGAGCGCGCGCCAGAGATCGTGGTCACGCATGACGGCTGCGCAGGCCAGCGCCGCGCCGATCTTGAGCCTGGTGCGAGCGCCGCCAGTTCCCAGCAGGCTCTCCAGCTCGATCGCGAGGTCGCGCGCAACAGGCGGCAGCACCTGATACATCGTCGTGAGAGACCGGACCGATTCCTGCGGTTTCATTGCTTCCCTGTGCGGCTGTGGCGCCCGATCGTGGAGGCCACCCCGGTAGTCTCCGAGAGGACCCCAGTCTCCCCCACGAACGGCACAGCTGCAATGGACCCTGAGCCGCCCCGTGAAGATGAGACGTGACGAACATTCGTCGCGCTCGGCCTCGGAGCCAATGCGGCGCTATTTTTGTATGAAAATACGCGTTTGCCGTGCCGGAATGGTCGCGTTCGGGCCGGTGGTCGGTGTGTTCGTGACGAGCTCGGTGAGGGCTCCGGCGGGCAGGCCTGAGATGGGTTTGTCGTCGTCGGAGCGGTTGATGCCCACCCACACGTTGTCGCCGGTCGTCGTGCGCACGAAGACCCACGTATCGTCGTCCACGCTGATGTTGGAGCGGGTGCCGCGGCGCAGCGCTGGGTGCGCGGCGCGGATCGCGTTGAGCGCCGCGATGCGGTCGTGGACGAAGGTCTGATTCGCCGTCCACCCGGTGAACGTCATCATGCGGCGGTTGTCGGGATCGCCACCGCCAGGCATCGCGATCTCGTCGCCGTAGTAGATGAGCGGCGCGCCGCGGTTCGTGAGCAAGAGACCGAACGCGTTGGCGAGGCGCTCGTAGGCCTCCTTCTCGGACGGCAGGCCTGGCTGGTTTTGCCACGCGCGATCCTTGCCGTCGGACGCCTGGTCGCCCCAGAGCGGCGAGTTCTGCGCGAGGTGAATCGCGCGCGGCAGATCGTGATTGCCGATGAAGGTGCTCATGACGGCGTCGCCACCGTAGAAGTAGTCGTTGCCGCCCATGAACGCGGCGAGGTCGCTCATCTTCTTGTTGCGAAGCAACATGGTGTTCACCACCTGCGCGCGCAGCGGGAAGTCGAACTGACCATCCAGCTTGCTCGCGGGATCCACGAAGCTCTTGATGTAGCCCTGGTTCCCGAAATCGTAGGTCTCACCGACCATGTAGAACCGCGACTGCTTGGGCAATCCCGGGAGGACCTGGCTCGTTATCTGAGCGCGCAGCTGCGTGAGCCACGAGATGTCGACGTGCTTGATCGCGTCCAGCCGGAAGCCGTCCACCTTGGTGTCCACGGCGAGCTGCACGGCGTTTCCGACCGAGAAATCACGGGCCGCGGCGTTCGTGTAGTTCCAGTGCGGCAGGTAGTCCGTGAACCAGCACTTCTGCGCGTCGGCGTTCCAGTCGCAGCCCTGGCCGCAGATGCAGTTGCCGGCGCCGCTCGTGTTCGGCCAGAACCAGTCGTTGTGTGCAGCATACACGGAGCTTCCGATCTGCACGTGCACCATCGCGTAGTCGAAGATGACCTTGAGGTTCTTCGTGTGCGCGGCAGCGACGAGGTCGATGAGCTCCTGCTTGGTACCGAAGCAGCTCTCCGTCTGCGTGGGGTCGGAGGGCCAGTAGCCATGGTACGCGGAGTACTTGTGCGTGTCGCCACCCACGCCCGCGCCGGCGTACGTGTCCGCATTCTTCACGGGGACGGTGAGCCACAGGACGTTCGCGCCGAGCTCGGTGAAGTAGCCCGAGTTGATCTTCGCCGTGACGCCCGCCCAGTCGCCGCCCTGGTAGTTGGCGATGGCACCGCTGGCGGCGCCAACATTGCAGTTGTTCGCGGCGCTGCCGTCGCTGAACCGATCCACGAAGACGAAGTAGATGACCGCGTCGCGCCAGTCGAAGACGCCGGCGGGAAGCGCGCCGGGCTCGTTGCAGGCAGCGGGGTCGCACGTGGTGCCTACGAACGTGTTGTTCGTGTTGTTCGACGCATCCGTGGTGTTTGGCTGCGCGGGGTCGACCTTCCAGGTCATGCCGTCGATGTAGAACTTGTATTGTACAGCTTTGTTGTAGGGAACGTCGACGGTGGCCGTCCAGTTGGCGCCGTCCTTCTTCATCTGGACGCCCTTCATCCACGTGTCCGGTCCGCCGAAGTCGCCGCGCAGCTCGACGGTGGTCTCGGTGCCTAGCGGGTAGGTGAACTGGTGCGGGCAGGCCTTGTACTCATCGGGGCAGACGGGCGGAGGGACGCTCGCCGTGCCGGTGCCGGAGCCGTAGCCGCCGTTGCCGCCGCCGAGGCCGGGGTTGAAGATGTTGGGATCCGGCGGCTGCCCGAAGTCCTTGTTGTTCGTGGCGTCGCTACCGCATGCCGCAAGCACGAACGCGGACACGATGGCGCAGACGAAGAGGAGCGCGGCCGCGGCGCGGAACGGGGTACGGTTCGAGCGCCGGAGAAGCTGGGTGAGAAAGGACATGGAGGGGCTCAGCAAACGTGAACGCAGCATGGCGTGAACGCCAGAATTGTCAACTCACGCCTGAGTGACGCCAGCATTTTCCTTCATCTCAGGCAGGCGTCGCCGACTGGCAGCAGCACCCTCGCGGCTCTCACGGTCGGCGGCAGCGTGAGCGTGCCGCTGCTGGCGTCCAGCTGCGCTCCAGTGAGGGCGTCGACGTACTTCGCTGCAAGCGCGCCCGTCACCACGATCGGGTCTGCCGATTTGGGGGAGCGCGCGAGCTCCACGATCGCGGGTGGGAAGCCCTCGGCGGTGCGTGCGAAGACGTAGCGCTCGGCGGTCGCGAGGAGCGTCGTGCGCGTGCCTCGTCGCAGCTGCGGCGAACAGCTCCGCAGATGTCCCAGCTTCTCCACGAATGTGCGCGTCGCCACCTGATCAGCCGACAGGCTCGCGTCCGCCGGCATCACGCGACGCGAGTCCGGATCGCTGCGACCCGCGAGCGCGACCTCGTCGCCGTAGTAGACGACGGGCGCCCCCGGAAGCGTGTAGATTGCAGCCATTGCGAGCCGCTGCTTCGCGTAGACGATCGGGTCCGTCGACTGCGGTGCTGGGTCCCAGCCGTCCCCGCTCGCATCGCCAGCGCTCTCGGACGAGAAGCGCGTCACGTCGTGGTTGCCGATGATGAGCGTGGGCGTGACGCCGGACCCCGCCCAGCTCGCGTCCGCGGCGTCGAGCGTGGCGCCGATCTCGGACATCGGCGACGACGAATGCGCGATGGCGCCGCGCAGAGACCACATCAACGGAAAGTGGAAGCTGGAGTCGAGCTCGAACGGGCCAAGGTGCTGCCGGATGTCGCCGAAATTCCCAGGCCCCGTGAAGATCTCTCCGAGCATGAACGACGAGTGCCCGAACCCGTCCACCAGGCGACGAAGATCGTACGCCATGCGCCGCACGGCCGACCGCGGCATCATCGGCACTGCATCGATGCGCACGCCATCGCCGTCGTGCGCGAGGACCATGTTCGCCACGTCCTCCGACGTGGTGCGTGAGGCCTCCGGATCGTTCCACGCCACGTCCGGGAGGTACGGCGCGAACCAGCACGTCTGCTCGTGGGTCGCCCAGTCGCACGTGGCCTGTCCACATACGCAGGAGCTGGTGCCGTCAAACCAGGCCTTGTGCGCGGCGTAATACGGATGCTGGTCGTGCACGTGGTTGGGGACCACGTCGAACAGCACGCGCATGCCCTTCGCGTGAGCGGCCGACACGAGCGCGGCGAGTGACTCGTCGGTGGCGACGCGCGGATCGAGGGCACGCGGATCCTTGGGCCAGTAGCCGTGATAGCTGGAGTAGCGGCGTCCGTCGTTGCCCGCGAAATCTCCGTCTGGATTCAGGTAGAGCGGTGAGAGCCAGAGCGTGTTGACGCCAAGCGCCTCGAGCTTCCCCGAGCTCAGCGCGCCGAGCACGCCCTTCACGTTGCCGCCCGCGCGCCCACCCGCGCTCCCGGGCGCCGGTACGGGGCCCGCCTCGTTGCCGAAGCGATCCACGATGACCTGGTAGATGATCATGTCCTGCATCGCGAAGGGCGCGGGATCGATCCACACCGGCGTTCGTAGCTCTGGCGCAGGAGCACCGCCCACGTCCTTGGCGCTCACGAAGAGCGTGTGCTTGCCGCGCATGAGCCCGTGGGCAGAGATCGTGATGGTATTGTCTTGCACGTCTGCCACTGCGAAGGCATCCGCGCCCGCCGCCGCGCGCACGGTGATGGAGCTGCGCTCGAGCGGCGCGCCCCCTGCGCCCGCAGTGAGGGTGATGCTCACCGTCGCGTCGCCGTTCGCGGTGGTGGCCACGTCCTTCACGTGGAGCTCGGGGCTCTCGCACCGTGTGAGATCCACCCACGACACCTCTGCGCCGTCGTGCGTCGCCGTCGTGCCTACGTTCTTGTCCGCGAGCACGACTCCATCTTCGACGATGGCGTACGCATGCTCACCCGGGGTGAGATGGAGGCGCGCCGCGCGATATCCATCCGCGGCGTCGTCCGGGACCACACCGGGCCGCTTCCAGTCGTTCCAGTCACCAACGATCTCCACGTACGCAGAGGGCGTGGACGGCTTGTACCAGACCACGAGCGGGCACGTGCCCGCCGGCCCATCCACCGGTGTCGCGGACGAGCCCTTGCACGCCGCAGCGAGCGCAGCAGCAGAGGCCAGGAAGAAGAGGACGCGACGCGCCACGCATCTGGTCTAGCGCGCGACCACGTCCGCCGCCACCCGGCCTAGTCTTTGGCCTTCGCGATTGACTTGCGGCGCAAGCGATTCACTGCGTCCACGAGGTCCGCACGGACCAGATTGATGCGCACGTCCGGCTCCGCAACTGGCACGGCCTCATGACGGCGAATGAAGAAGATGCGCTCGCCAACGGTCGGCCACGTCTCCTGGATGGTGCGCGCCAGCTTCTCGGCGGCGGCCTCGTCGCGGGAGCCGTCCAGGAGCAGCACGTCGAACGCACGGTACGACTTGAGCAGACCGATCGTCGCAGCGGCGCCGTCCACGTCGACGACCTCGAACGGGGAGAGCAGACGCGTGATCGCGCGCCGGGTGGAGCCGTCGGGGCTGATCACGAGGACGCGAAGGCCGATGGGCGAAGTGCTCTGCGGGATACGCGCGAGCGACGGCACCGGCTCCGACGTCGGCGGATGATCCGACTTGGTCTCCGGTTTCACGGCCTTGAGCGACGGCAGCGTGGACCTTCGCGGCGGACGCGAGTCGGAGTCCGCGAGCGTGGTGCGGAAGCTCTGCTCCTTCTGCGTGACGCGCACGATGCACAGCGCATGCACCAGGCGCGCGACCTTCGCGCACCGAGCGAGCGTTACATCTGCGGGCGCCGACCGCTCCTTCTGGAACGCGTGCATCAGCGCCAGGCGAATGGTCTCCACGAGGCGCGCGTTCTCGTCATCGCTGTTGGGGACGAGCGAGAGATCGGCCGCGTACTCGGCAGCGGCGGTGAGCGCAGGGTCGAGTGCCTCCCCCGCGCCAGCACGTTGCGCATCAGCGGCGAGCGCATCCCATACGACGGAATCACGAAGCAGGGCGGCGGCGCCGAGCGCGACGCCATACTTGAGGCGCGACGTCGCGAGCTCGCTCTTCAGGGCCTCTTCGAGCAGGTGCAGCAAGTTGCTCTCGACGCGAGAGCCGGAGGCGATCACCACTGCAAGCCGGCTCAGATTCCCATCGCTCATCATCAAACCTCTACTCCCCGCAAAACGTGGACTGCGTTACCCTGGTCGTAGCAGTGACCATGCCACGCAAAATCATCGCCAGAATCCAATGTAGGCACAATCCACCCCCACCAGCGCCGTCCAACTTGGACGCGACACGGCCAACTTGGACGCAGCACGGCCAACCTGGCCGCTGGCTCAGGGAATGTCGGCTTTTCGAGGTCTCGGGATCCGGAGGCGATCGAGCCTCACGATGAGGGCGCGGCGGGTCATGCCGAGGGCTTCGGCGGCGCGGCTTTGATTTCCCTGGCAGCGCTGGAGGGCTTCCACGATTCGCTCGTACTCGAGGCGATCGGTCTCTTCCTTCAACGAGCCGCGCGCGGGGGATGGGCCGCTCGCGGTGAAGACCGGCGGCAATGGACGCGCGGGCGGTGGGATGGTGCTGCGCACCGTCGGAGCCTTGGGTGACTCCTGGTTTGGTCCAGAGCCATCTGGCAGACCGTTGCGCAGCGTGAGCGTGGGGACGTCGTCCACGTCGAACTCGGACGGCCCGAGCACGTCGTTCGGCAGGTGCTCCGTGAGCACGGTGCCCGCGCGACAGAGGAGGACCGCACGCTCCACCACGCTCTTCAGCTCGCGGACGTTGCCCGGCCAGTCGTAGGCCTCGAGCGCCAGCAGCGCCTCGCGATCGAAGAAGGGCTCATTCTTCTTCAGCTGGCGTGCCGCGCGCGCCGCGAAGAGCGCGGCCAGGTACGGCAGCTCGTTCTTGCGCTCGCGAAGCGGCGGGATCGTGATCGAGAGGCCGTTGATGCGGTAGTAGAGATCCGCGCGGAAGCGTCCCGCGGCGATCTCCCCGCGGAGGTTCTTGTTCGTCGCGGCAATGAGCCTGAAGTCGACATGCTTCGCCTTCAGGCTGCCCAGCCGCGGCACCTCGTGCGTCTCCAGCACGCGGAGAAGCTTGGTCTGCGTGGAGAGCGGGAGCTCGCCGATCTCGTCCAAAAAGAGCGTGCCAGAGTCCGCGCTCTCGATGAGGCCCGGCTTCGCGTTCACCGCTCCCGAAAACGCGCCTCGCTCGTAGCCGAAGAGCTCGCTCTCGAGCAGCGCCTCCGGAAGCGCCGCGCAGTTGAGGCACACGAACGGCGCCTCTGCACGCTGTGAACGCTGCTGGATGGTGCGTGAGATGACCTCCTTGCCAACGCCCGTCTCGCCAAGGACGAGCACGCTGACGTCCGTGCCGGCGACCTCCGACACGAGCTCGTAGACACGCACCATCGCGAGCGACGGCACCATGATCGGGCCGGTGGGCTTTCGCGTGTCGCGCATGGGCGCCTCGCCCGGCGTGGCCAGGAGCTGCGCCAGGGTCTCGCCATCCTTCGGGCACGACCGCACGTCCACGCGGCTGGAGATGCTGCACCGCGCGAGGGCACGCTGCATGGCGGCGGCGACGATGGCGACCTCTTCCGCGTTGCGCTTCTTCAGGATCACGCGCGCCGACGCACCGGACAGGAACCCGATGACGTCCGCGTTGTCGAGCATGCCCACCACGCAGTCAGACCACTCGGCCTCCGCATTTACATGTATAGTGCACACGCCGAACGGCTCGCTGGTGCGCTGGTAGTGCTCCATGTGCTCACCGAGCGCGGAGCCGAACACGCGCTCGCCCATGAGCCGTCGCGGGGCCTCGCCCGGAATGCCGGGCAAGAGGACCAGGCTGGCGTCGCCGATGAAGAAGGGCTCACGGAAGCCGAGCTCCACCCATTTCTCCGGCGCGATGGTGGCGCCGCGCACCTCGGTGCCGTTCGTGCTCGCAAGGTCCATGACCCACGCGCGCGTGCCCTCCACCTTCAAGGCGAGGTGCTTGCGGGACATGTCCGGGCATCGCACGTGCGCATCGACGCTGAGGCCGCGACCAAGGGTCGACTCACCCGGGGTGACGGGCACCGCAACGACAGAGCTTCCCCATGCCACGCGCAGAAACATCGCCCGCCACGCTAACACCGCGATCGGTTGAACCGGGATCGGGATTGACCCAGCTGTAGTTACATTGCTGGGTGGTGCCATGGCGCGACCCAGAGAATTCGACGAACAGGTGGTGCTGGATCGGGCCCTCGAGACCTTCTGGTCAAAGGGCTACGACGGCACGTCCGTCGAGGATCTCGTCGAGGCAACGGGGCTCAGGCGCGCGAGCCTCTACGGCGCCTTCGGCGACAAGGAGCAGCTCTTCACGAAGGTGCTCGATCACTACATGGCAAAGGCGGACGCGATGGAAGCGGTGCCCGCGGCCAGCCTTCCTGCAAGGGAGGCGCTCTCCACGCTGACCTCCAGCTGGGTTTTGGGCATGTGCCCGAAGGACGGCCCGCGCGGGTGCTTCCTCAGCATGGCCGGCACACCGGCGCCAGCGCGGACTTCGTGCGCGACACGCTGCTGCGCGTCGTCGCCACGCGACAGAAGCTGCTCACAAAGATCATCGCGCGCGGCCAGCAGAGCGGCGAGCTGAAATCCAGCGGCGACCCGGCCGCCCTCGCGCTTCCTCATGGTCATGCAGCAAGGCGTGTCCACGGGCGCGCGCGCAGGCCTCTCCCCACGCGAGCTAGCCGCCGCGATGAAAGAAGCCGTGGACCACGTCGTGGGATGAGCGTGGGATGAGGGTCAGTGAGCGAGGTCGGCGGTGAAGCGCGGCTCGATCTTGCGGTTCGAGAACGAGTAAGCACCGATGCCCGTGATCGACGTGAACGTCGTGCCGTTGGTGAAGCCCACGGCGGGGTACGGCATGCCAGAGGCCGGCGTGCCGTAGCGCGGGAAGATCGTGTCGTCGATGCGGAGCGCGCCGTCGACCACGAACTCGTAGAACTTGGCTGTGGCGCCGTCGGGGATGTCGTTCGTGATCGTGATCGGGTTGGCGCCGCCGTTGTCGTTGATCTGGATGAGCAGGCTCTCGTACTGCTCCGCCGTGGCGTTGGCGGTCGCGTAGTCCGCCTCCTGGATGAGGAGCGCGGTGAGCGCGTTCTGCGTCGCGTCCGTCACCACGATGGTGCCGGCTGACAGCTGGCCGATGCCGAACTTCTCGTCGTACATGCCGACCACCGTGACCTTGTTGCCCGGCTTCAACGGGTTGGCGAGGAGGCCAGCGTTGACCTGGATTCCGCCGAACGGGACGCCGGTGACGTCCGACTGCATGAACATGAAGACCTTGGTCGCCGCGCTGGAAGGGCCTGTCGCGGTCACGTACGCGTCCGTGATGCGGATGATGCTGCCGCTGGCGGGGTGGGTTACGCCGGCCACGTTGCGCACCGTGGGGATGTCGAGATCGCACGGCATGGTGCCGGGGTTCGCGGTCGCGCACGAGTCACATGCGTCGCCACGACCATCGGTGTCGCCGTCAGCCTGACCGGGGTTCTTCACCTTGGGGCAGTTGTCGAGCGGGTCAGCCACACCGTCGGCATCGGAGTCGAGCGCCGCGGTGCGCGTGCACTTCTGCGTCGCGTCGTCGGGGCAGATGTCGCATGCGTCGCCTGCGCCGTCCTTGTCGGAGTCGGCCTGCTGATACGCGGTGCCGCTCTTCGGATCCATGTAGCGGCCGGGGTTGAACACGTCGGGGCAGTTGTCCTGCGCGTCGGCCACGCCGTCGCCGTCCTTGTCGGTCGCGGTGATGCCGGCCTGGTACTCGTCGCGGTAGGGAACGCACGACGGCTCGGCGGTGGGCACGATGCCCTTGCAGAAGAAGAGCGGGTACGTCGACTTCGCGAGACCGGTGGTGACGATCGACTGGAACGTGCCGGTGGCGGCAGTGGTGTCGACGCATGCGCTCTTGGTCGCGACGCACGCGGATGCTGCAAATTCCGTGATATCGGAGAACTTGTTGCAGCCCGTGCCGCCGCCGAACGCAGCGTCGTTGATGAGCGTGGTGTCGCCGTAGAGCGCCTTGCCACCGCGGAGGACGAGGACGGTGTCCTCGACGTTCGCGTCGATCACCGCGCGGTGGTCCTTGCTGGTAGTGCCGTCGAAGATCGCGATGTCGGCCAGGTAGCCGGCCTTCAGGAAGCCGAGCGAGCGGTACGTGCCGGTCGCGAACGCGCCGTTCGACGTGGCCATGCGCCACATGTCCGCGTCCGTGAAGTGCTTGCCGTAGTACTTGGTGTTGAGCTCGTCGACGCAGCGGATCTCGCGCGCCATGTTCATGGATCCGGAGGGGATCCAGTCCGTGCCGATCGAGAGCGCAACGCCCGCGAGATCGAGCATGACGGCGGGCGCCGTGTTGCCGTAGAGCGACACGTTGGAGCGCGGCGACCAGATCACGCCGACCTGCGCGTCGTGCATCACCTTCGCGTCTGCGGGGTTGATGGCGACGGAGTGGATGACCGACGTGAACGGCGTGAACACGTTGTACATGCCCTGGCTCTGACAGGTCATCTCGTTGTGGGCTTCCAGGTCGATGCCCTCCGCGATGTGCGGAATGTACGACTCGAGCCCGGAGATGGCGCCCGGGGTGGTGGGCTTGGGATACGCGCAGCCGCTCGTGAGCATCGTGCCGTCGCTGTCGCCCAGCGGGAACGTGTCGCTATTCGCGATCTCCATCGGGAGACCTTCCATCTCCTCCTGGGTGTCGTCCACGTTGCGGAGGAGGCCGGGAACGCCGCCTGCGCCTGCGAGCAGCGTCGCGCCGCTCATGACGAAGCGAAGCTCCTCGTACGCAACGGTCGCGTTGTTGGCGCTGCTGTTGGTCTTGAGGATGGTGTGGCCGTGCTTGCCCTTGCGCCAGTCGTGGCGGTGCTCGTAGCGCTCCGTGCCGTGACCGACGGGCGCGTTGTCCGCGTACGTGATGTGCTCGTGCGGATTGATGAGGCCGGGCGAGATGACGCCATTCGCGCACTCGACGATCGATGCGTCCGCATATCCAGCGGTCGCGGAGCAATCGCATGCGGCGCAGGAGATCGTGCCGTCCGCGGCGATGAGGACCTCGCCCTTGTGGAACACGTCGTTCGGTGCGAGCACGGTGCCGCGGAGCAGGGTGCCCGCGATGCCGGCCTGCGTGACCTGACAGACGCCCGTCGCGGGGGCCATGATCGTGCGCGCGCAGTCCGTGACCTTGGGCTGCGGGTTGATGTTCGGGTGCTTCTGGTTCGGCTGTACGCCGCCGTCGCCATTGTTGCCGCCGCCATCGGTCGGGCCGCCGCCGTCGGTCTTGCCTCCGCCGCCGTCGGACGTGGGGACGTTGCCGTCGGTACCTGCATCACCACCGCCTCCGCCGCCACCTCCTACGGAGTCATCCCCACCGCACGCGGTGAGCTTGAGAAGCAGAGCGATCGGAAGCACGAGAAGAACGCGTTTCGAAGTCATGTACCCGTCCGTTCAAACCATGAAGAAGGTGTCATCCACCTAGCTCGCGGGTCGGGGTCGGGCCAGTCGAATTGTACGTTTTCAGGAAAATTCGCGGTGACGCGCGCGTCGCAGATGATCTGGAGCGCAAGCGCGTGACTTCAGGGCGCGGGGTAGTGCTGACACGTGCTGCGGTGCTTCTGGTAGCCGTACCAGGCGTTGATGCCCTGTGATTTCCAGACGGCGTGCGCGCAGCGAACATTGGCGGCGGGATCGTAGAGGGCCGCGGCGGTGTGGGGGCATCCGGAGTCGTGCAGGTGGATGCTGTTGATCTGGAACAGGCCGTAATCCGTCGAGCCGTTCGTGTTGTGGTTGCTCGCGCGCTCGTAGAAGTCCGACTCGTATTTCGCGGTGCAGACCATGGGGCCGACGGCTGACTCGGGGAAGCCCGCGCTGCGCAAGAGCGTCGCTATCTGGTGAGGAGAATGCTGCGTGCCCGCGAGGAGCGCCTCCGTGTCCGAGGCCTCGGTACCATCATCCGCCGCGGGATCGTCCGTGCTGGCGGCGCATCCGCTCGCGGAGATGGCGATGAACAAGGCAGCGAGCGACAGCGCGGAGAGCTTGAGCATGCCCTACCTGGTCGCAATTGTCAGACCATGTCCGCCAAGGACCCACATGCCGCGGAATTGCTCGGTTTTCCCATGTTTCGCATGTCTCGCTTTGGTGACGCAGAGCTGTGGATGGTGCGAATCGGAGGGTCCGGAGATCCATGGCATTGCATCAACGTTCGGCTAGGGTGACCCGAAGTGCCGATTCGCGATCCCAGAGAACGAGCTCGGGCCTTGCTCGATTCCGAGATCGGCCGCATCGACAAGCAGGCACCGTTCACGATCGCGCTCGCGTATCCATCCCCATATGGCGCGGCGATGAGCTCGCTCGGGTACCAGCGCATCTATCGCGCCGTGATGGAGGAGCCGGACGTCGCGTGCGAGCGCGTGATGCTGGATGACGAGGCCGAGAAGGATCTCGCGCATCAGACGCACCCGCGCTCGCTCGAGTCGCACAAGCCGATGGAGGAGTTCCCCGTCGTGGCGTTCAGCGTCGCCTACGAGATCGAGATCGCCGGCATGTTGCGCATGCTCGACGCCGCGCGCATCCCTGCCCTTCGCGCGGAGCGCGACGATCGTCATCCGTTCATCCTCGCGGGCGGGCCGCTCACGTTTTCGAATCCGCTCCCGCTCGCGCCGTTCATCGACGCGATGATCGTGGGGGAGGCAGAGGAGATCATGCGCGACGTGATGCGCGTGCTCTCGACCACGGAGGGGCGCGACGCACGCATCTCCGCGCTCTCGAAGATCCCGCACGTGTTCGTGCCGGACGTGCACGGCAGCATCCTGCCGATCGTCGCGAAGGTATCGGACGAGAACATCCCGGCGTGGGGCCCGATCCGCTCGCCGAACGCGGTGCTGCGCAACATGTTCCTGATCGAGACCGAGCGCGGGTGCTCGCGAACGTGCACGTACTGCGTGATGCGAAGGTCCACGAACGGTGGCATGCGCATGGCCTCGAAGGAGCGCATCCTGGAGCTGATCCCGAAGGACGCGACGAAGGTCGGGCTCGTCGGCGCGGCGGTGAGCGACCATCCGAAGATCGTCGAGATCGTTCGCACGCTGACGGAGCGCGGCTGTGAGGTCGGCCTGTCGTCGCTGCGACCCGATCGTCTGTCCGATGAGTTCGTCGGCGCGCTGAAGGCCGCTGGATACAAGACGCTGACCACGGCGATGGACGGACCGAGCGAGCGCCTGCGCGAGTCGCTCGCACGCCGCGCGCGCATCAAGCACCTGGACAAGTGCGCCGAGATGGCGCGCAAGCACGGGCTCGAGCGGCTGAAGCTGTATCTCATGATCGGCCTGCCGGGAGAGACGGACGAGGACATCGACGAGTGCATCGCATTCAGCCGCGAGCTGTCGAAGATCATTCCTATCTCGCTGGGCATCGCGCCGTTCTGCGCGAAGCGGAACACGCCGTTGGACGGTCAGCCCTTCGCAGGGATCAAGCTCGTGGAAGATCGGCTGGAGCGGCTGAAGCGCGGACTCCGCGGTCGCGTGGACGTGCGCTCCACGAGCGCCAAGTGGGCCTGGGTGGAGTACGTGCTCGCGCAAGGTGGCGAGCTCGAGGGCCTGGCGGTGCTCACGGCGATGCGCGACGGGGGCACATTCGCCGCCTACAAGCGCGCGTTCAATGCCCTGCCAGAGAAGCGTGAGCGGCGGAGCCTCGCAATCGCGAACGTGTAGTAGACTGAGGAAGTCATGGCGACAAAATCCAAGAAGCGGCAGCACGACGAGGAGGCTGACACCGTCCCCGTGATGGCAGCAACGACAGAGCCCGCCGCAGCGCAGCGAGCGCCCGAGCCGCCTTCCGCCCCCGTGTGGGCCCTCATCGTGCAGATCGCGTTCGTGCTGGTCGCGGCGGGCGCCGTGTACACGTTCGTGTCCACCGGGCGCGACGGCGAAGCACGACGACGCTGCGCCGCGACCTGCATCATGAAGCCGGACTACGCGGGCTACGAGCGCAAGGCGCCTGATTTCTCGCTCACGGACATGAAGGGCAACGCAGTCCGTCTGTCCGACTACCGCGGCAAGGTCGTGGTCCTGAACTTCTGGACCAAGACGTGCGGGCCCTGCATGGAGGAGATGCCGGACATCGCGGAGCTCGCGAAGATCGTGAAGCCGTTTTCGGATGTCACCGTGCTCACCGTCTCGATCGACGACGGCCCCGCGGACGTGAAGGACGCGCTCCACGCGGTCCTCCGCGAAGACCCGCCGTTCACCGTGCTCTTCGATTCGGAGAGCAAGATCGTGAAGGACACCTACGGCACGCGCCTCTTCCCGGAGACGTGGATCGTCGACAAGCACGGTGTCATCCGCGCCCGCTTCGACGGCGCCCGCGAATGGAACTCCGGCGTGGCGCTGGAGATGATCGAACAGATCCGCAGCGGCGGCTTCTGCCCGCTCGAGATGAAGCAGGGCAAGGTAACGACAGAGGGACAACAGAACCTCTGCGACAGCCTAACGGGCGGCTGAGGACCAGAAGGTCCAGTCTGAGCTCGACGCTCGCTTCTTCAGCGTTGCTAGCTCTTCAGCGTTGCCAGCTCTTCGTAGAGGTACACGTTGGCGATCACGGTCTTCTCGTAGACACCTACGTCCATCGACTCGTTGGGGCCGTGGGCTCCGGTCTCGGGGTCGATGACTCCGTTCAGGATGAGCGGGAGATTTCCGAAGCGTTGACCGAAGAGCGCAACGAACGGGATCGAACCGCCGATGCCGATGCGCAGCGGCTTGCGACCCCACGCCTTCTCGTAGGCGCGATCGGAGGCGTCGAAGGCCGGGCCCTTTGCCTCGTAGTCCCATGACGACGACGCAGCGGACATCTCCTTCACGTTCACGGTGAGGCCGCCGGGCACCTCGCGCGTGAGCTCCGCGGTCACGAGCGCAAGCAGCTCCTTCGCGGTCTGCCCTGGCGCGACGCGCAGCGAGAGCTTCATCGAAGACGTCCCGCGCACCGCGTTCTTCTCCTTGCCCGGCGCGGGGAACGTGGTGGACAGCACGGTCACCGCCGGCTCTCGCCAACCCCACGCCGCTGGCGACAGACCGCGCAGCGGAAGCGGCGACACGCCCGGCAACAGGCGCGCGCCGGAGCGGATCACGGCGTCGGTGAGCGGCACGTCGTGCGAGCTCGCGAGCCACGCGGGGTCGATCTCCTTGCGGCCGAGACGCAGGCGCCCGTCCGCGTCCACGAGGCGCGCGACGATCGAGATGAGCGTCATCGCGGGATCGGGGACGATGTTGCCCCAGATGCCGGAGTGCACGTCGGAGGCCGCGCTGGAGATCGCCACCTCGATCTCGAGCAGTCCGCGCAGGCTCACAGTGAGGCCGGGGATGTCCGTGCTCGGGTTGTCACAGTCGGTGAGGACCATCGCGTCCGACGCGAACGCATCCGGATACGCATCCATGAATCGCGAGAGGTTCGGGCTGCCGATCTCCTCTTCGCCTTCGATGAGCAGCTTGATGTTGCACGGCAGGCTCTTCTCTTCCGCGAGCCACGACTCGATCGCGACGAAGTGACTGAGCCACCCGCCCATGTCGTCCGCGGAGCCACGCCCGTACACGCGGCTGCCCTTGCGCACGAGATCGTGCGGCGCAGTGGTCCACGGCTCGCCCGCGACGGGCTGCACGTCGAAGTGCCCATAAATGAGCACTGTGGGCTTGTCTTTCCCCGCGCCCATCCACTCCGCCGCGACGCACGGATGCGCCCCCTCGAGCGTGAGCACGCGCGCGCGCGACATACCGAGCGTGGCGAGATCCGTGACCAGCGTCTGCGCGAGCTCCTGGAGCTTGGGCGCGGACGCCGGCTCACTCGAGATGGGCGCGAACGCAAGGTAGCGCGCGAGTCGTTCGAACGAGCCGGGGACCGCAGACTTCGCGCGCTCCGCGACGCGCTGGGAGGAAGAGGCCATTCCCCATCGGTAGTAGCTTCCCGCCGATAATTCAATGCGCTACCGACGTGGAAGCCTCCGCGCTACCGACGTGGACGACGCGTGATGCCTGCCTGGTGCTGTGCGCTGCGCTTGCGCTCGAGCTCGATGCGGTCCGAGAACGGCTGCGGCGACTCGGCCGTCGCGCGGATGTACGCCGGCAGATCGACGACCCGGAAGCCCGGCTTCTCCTTGTGAGCTGGATCGAACTTGCGCAGCGACATCCACTCGAGCAGCTTGCCCAGCATCACCACAGTCGACGGCCTGATGTCGTGCAGCAGCACGATGCCGCCGCCCGAATACTCGAGCTGGCCGCGGATGCTCTGGAACATGGCGACGGGGTCGTCGTTCTTCATGTCCTCGGCCTCGATGTTCCAGAGCACGAGCTCCAGCTGCTTCTCCTTCAGCACCTGCATCGTGAACACGTCGACCTGACCATACGGCGGACGGAAGACGATGGGCTCCTTGCCGATCACCTTCGTGATGGACGCCGCGCCCTCCTCAATCTGCGCGAGAGTCTCCCCGTGACCAAGCTGGGTGAGCAGATGGTGGTCGTGCGTGTGATTGCCGACCAGATGCCCGCTCGAGACGATCTGCCGGAGCACGTCGCGCGTCGCCTTCGAGCGATCGTCGTCGCCATCGAGGTAGCGACCGAGCACGAAGAACGTGGCGTGAATGTTGTACCTTGCAAGCAGTCGCAGGACGCTCGGCGTCGTCTCCGGGAACGGGCCGTCGTCGAACGTGAGCGTCACCAGCCGCTCGCCGTCACCCGGCGGATGATACGGCCCCTCCGCCAGGAGCCACGCGCGCTTGGCGCTCGCCTCCGGGTTCAGGCGTGGCCACGGGCGCGCCGTATCCAGGGTCTCGGGCGCCACGGACGGCGCAAAATCCATCACGGGATCGCCGTTCGCCGTGGGGGTTGCCGTGGGAGAGGTTGCTTCGTTGACCGCGTCGCGAGCCTTGAAAACAAGCTCTTTCAGGCGCGTCTGGTCGGGCTGGCCGAGCCCCAGCCACGAGCCGATCCCCAGCGCGGTGAGCGCAGCGAGGGTGACGCGGGGCAGGCCTCTCATGACAGGTCGGATCGTAGGAAGACCGCACGAAGCCGGCCAAGTTGATCGTGATCGCGATCGCGCACTTATCGAAGGCGCGGGGGCGGCCGTCAGCGGAGCGCGAGCAGCTTCGCGTCCAGCGCCTGGATGTAGTCGCGACCAAACGGGCCGTTCTCCAGGCCAGTGACGAGCACGGCGGGCAAGTCCGATGTGATGTCTCGCGCGTGGCTTGCTCCGCCCATTGCGATCGCCGCGACCGTATCGACGTCGCCGCCGAACGCGACGCACGCGCGGAGGATCCCCGAGAGCGTGTCGTGCGCGAGGATCGCAGTGACCGCAGCGTGGACGCAGTCCATGCCCTCGCCGGAGACCTCGCCGTTCCATGGCGTCTGCCACGGCCCGGGCACGTGCTCGCTCAGGTACTTGCCGACGTCTACACGTGGCCCCCTCTCGTGAAGGAAGTAGTGTGAGACCAGCGCGGCGGCGACGGCAGAGTCGATGCCCTCCTTCGTGTCGTGCGTCAACCGCGCCTGGAGCGTGGCCAAAGCCGTCACGTCGGCTGCGTCGTGGAGGACGCCAAGCGGCGCAGCGCGCATGGCCGCACCGCTCTTCTTGCTGTTCGGGCGGATGTTCGCGAGCAGCGCGGCGCCGGTGCGCGTCTGCATGAGGAACGCGTGGAAGCCGCGCGCGTAGCCTTCACGCGGGTCGCGATGGAAGGCAGCCACGAACTTGTCCGCGAGGTTCTCCCGCGTGAACGGCGTGCGCTCCACGAGCACCTCCGCGATCGCGAGGCTCATCTGGGTGTCGTCGGTGTAGTGGCCGGGCGGGTGCCCGTGGCGCGGGTGGGAGCGATAGCCACGGAGATCGTTCTCCGCGAGCAGGCTCCGGTTCACGAACTCGAACGGCGCGCCGTAGGCGTCACCGATGGCGATCTGGAGCAACATCCAAATAGAGTATCACGTACTCTTACTTGGTGCCAACCCCCGCGAGCGTCGCGACCAGGAAGCGCTCCATGCGACTCCTCGCCGTGGCCTCCGAGTGTCCACGATCGCGGCGAAGCATGTCGTAGGCGCGACCAGACGTGAGCAGGTCCAGCTGATCGAGGAGGACCTCGGAGTCCGCTGCCCCCAGCAGCTCTTTCGCGAACACGCGCGCGACATCCTTGCGCCGGTGCGCGCGAGCGGCCGACATGGCACGCGCGACGATCTGCGACGTGTCCTCCGCCAGGGCCGCGGCGTGACGCAACGGCGCCGTGTTCTCGAGCTCCTTCGAGCGCACCCTCGCGAACGCAGCGATGCGCGCGGCCAGCGGCGCTGCCGACTCCACGTCCACGCGCAGATCCTTGGTGCGACGCGCGTGCTCTGCTGCGGCGGCCACGAAGAGCTCCTCGCGCGTGGCGAAGTGCTGACGGATGGAGCGCAGCGCAACGCCCGCCGCGTCCGCGATCTGCTGCGCCGTAGGCGCGAGCTCACCCTGATCGGCGAGCGTGAGCAGCGCCGAGACGATCGCGGCGCGCGTGCGCTCACTCCGGAGATGGCGCCCGTCGCGGACGGGGGTGGGGGTCGCGGCCTTCGCAGCAGCGCCAGAGGAGGAAGAGGCAGAGGCTTTCACGGTGTGCATGGAGGCATTCCCAGGGTCGATGGGCAGGCGGGTAGTGTGCTCCCGTCGAGTATCGCCTGACCCCACGAAAGCGCGAAGGCCATGTTGCGCGGAACGACGTTGGTGTGGACGGCGGTCAGATCCGTGCAGACCTGCGGAGTGACCCCGTCCTTGTGCAGCTTGTCCAGGTTGCACGCGCCCTCACTGGCGGCGGGCATGATCGTGTCGGCCAGCCCCTGCACGAAGAGGATGGGCGCGCCCGATGCGTCGCCGGTGAGCACGTTCTTCTGCATGAAGTCGTGGTAGCTCTTCGCCGGCTCCACGCAGCCGGCCGTGCCCTTCATGCAGGCGAGCAGCGCGTCGTGGAACGCAGGGTCGAACTGATCGCCGACCTTCGGGAACACGCCCTGGATGTATCCGCCGAACGGCGTCTGGCACATGCTCGTGATGGCAGACTGCACGCCAGCGCGCGACGCGGCGGGGAATGCGTCCGTCGCGTGACCCGGTCCCAGGTAGGCAGAGAAGTACGAATACTCGCGCATGGCCGCCACCGTGGGGGAGCTCACGCCCTTGGTGATGGTGAGGTCCAGCGGATGCTCGAGCAGGTCGCGATAGCCGAACGAGTTGTCGCGCGTGGGCCACTCGGGCGAGAACGCGATGACGCCCTTGATCTTGCCCGCTGCGCCATACGTCTTCTCGAGCGCCTGCGCGGAGAGCACAGCGCCGCCGCCCTGGCTCCAGCCCACCGCGAGCACGTCGTTCGTGAGCGACGCGGCCGGCAAGAGCTTGCGCAGCGCGCGTGTGGCGTCGAGCGCGGAGTAGCCCGTGTCGTGATTGTCCACGTAGCCCTGCACCAGGTCGTCGTTGCCGAGGCCCGCGTAGTCGGGGGCGATCACGGCGTAGCCGAGCGAGGCCCAGGGGAGCGCCTGGTCCTCGAGCGAACCAGGATCCTTCGAAGGCGCACACGACGGCGCGAGCCCTTCGGTGGGATGCGCGACGACGATCAGCGGGAGCGTCGACGCACGCGGCGCGTCTGGGATGTACACGCGCGCAGTCGACACGCCGGCTGCGCCGTTCCCACGGGTGGTGCGGTATGCGACGCGATAGATGTGCACGCCGCTGACGGGCGTGACCGCAATCGTGGTCCCTGTGATCTGGGTCGTGACGTCGGCGAGCGACAGATCCGAGTCGTGTCCGCACCGCACGATGTCACCACGCGACGCCGCAGAGAATGCAGGCATGGAGGTGGGGACCACGTAGATGTCGTCCATCGTGCTCGTGCACGGGACCACGATCGAGAGCCCCGTCGGCCCGGTCGAGCCGTCTTCGGTCGCGCCGGCGTCCCGTGACTGCGCCGGTGCCCCCGCGTCGTCGGTCGTGCCCTGCGAGGGGCCCGTGAAGCCAGCGCCCGAGTCGCCCGAGTCGGCAGCCGCGGGCCCAGAGGGGGCGCCGCCACCGCTGCCGCAAGCAACGATGCAGGCGAGAGAAAAGGAACAGAGAGCCCAGCTCCGAAATCTCATCACCGGATGGAGGTAGCACAGTATTTGCCGGTGTCAGGCAAATTGTTTCAGGGGAAGAAACCGGGCTCGCGCGCTGCGGGCGGAAAGCCCGGAATGGCCGTTGTGCGGTCGTGCGCGAAGCGCGAAGCGAACGCGTCACGCATGACCAGCTCCGAGAGCTTGCCGCGTGGCGAGAAGCCCCACTCCGCTTCCTGCGACACGTCCTCCGGGTCGGCGTATACGCGCCACACGAAGAAGCCAAGGAACCATGGCTCGTCGCGCATGGGCGCGATGAGTGCGTGGTACGCCTCTGCCTGGGCGACCTGGTCCACGGTGACGCCCTTCATCGCGTCGGGCCACTCCCATGGATGCACCGCCGGGTTGGGGCGGGTCGTGTAGCCGATCTCCGTGAAGACCACCGGCTTCTGCCACGCCACCGCCAGCGTGCGAAGCTTGTCCCTCACGCGCTCCCCACCCTTCAAGAGCTCCGCCAGCGGGGCGCCGTCCTTGTCCGCGAGCGGATAGAACGCGTTCACGCCAATGACGTCGATCTCGCCCAGGATCACCGTGTCGTCCACGTCGTCCCAGTTCGCGGAGTAGGTGAGCGGACCTGTGTATATTGCACGTATCTGGCGCACGACGTCCAGGAACGAAGGGGCACGCGGAGTGGTGACCCAGCTGCGAAGCTCCACGCCGACGGAGAAGAGATCCACGTGCGACTCCTCGGCGACCCTCGCCCACGCGAGCACGAAGTCCGCGTAGCTCTTCGCCCACGCCTCCCAGCCCGCGTCCGTCTTCGGATCGATGAGCGCGCGCCACTCGCCCGACTCCACCCACAGATGCGGCACGAGCATGACGCGCAGGCCGCGCGCGTGCGCCATCGCGACTGCACGCGCGATGCTCTTCTTGTTCTCCTCGAACGGCGCCTCGAACGTGGGGTCCACGCCGCGGCCCTCCAGGTTCATCACGCGGCCGAATGGCGTGAGCGCGACCCACGTGGCGCCCATCTGCGAGCATTCCCTGAGCGTGCGATCGTAGGGACGGGAGCCATAGCCCGCGTTCGGATGCAGCGCGTTCTCGATGGGGCCGATCGTGATGCCGCGCACGGCGTCCATCGCGTCGATGCGATCCCGAAGAAGGCCAGCGTGGACGTAGGGCCGCGGAGCCGCAGACGGTGCCGCGCGCGAATCGCTGGTCACGAGCAGCGCAACGGCGAGAAGAATCAGGACGGACGAGATCGAGCGCACGGCGGAACCGACTATATACGAAGACGTAAGCGCCGGCGTCGCACGCCAGCCTGACCAGTGTCGCCAGGTGGGATCAGTTATGCTGCGCTCATGCGTCGCTCTGGTCTCGCCCTCATCGCCTTGCTGGCGACTGCGACCTCGTGTGAGGAGAGCGAGCCGCGCCCGCCGCAGTCTCCGATGGCCGCCGCGCCGGGTGTGGCGCCGCCGCGTGACGATGGAGCTTGCGTGGTGCGTGCGGCAATGCTT
>JANXLV010000328.1 GCA_025355005.1 Myxococcales bacterium
AGGTCAAGGTCGAGGTCGAGGTCGAAGTCGATGTCGAGGTCGAGGTCGAGGTTGAGGTCGGCTTCGGCTCCCGTAATGACTCGGAGCGACACGACGCGATCTCGGCGGCGAGGAGCAGCGCGTGGGCGACGTGGCGTTTGCTCACGCGGCAAGCCTATACTCCGTCGCATGAGGAAGTCTCCACTCGTCGCGCTGGGCGTGATTGCGCTCGCGGTTCCGATCGCGGTCGCGTGCAACGAGGAGAAGCCCGCCGCGTCGCCCGTGGCGGCGGCGACGATGACAACGACCTCGACGACGACAACGACCTCGACGACGACAACGACTTCGACTTCGACCCCGACCTCGACCTCGACCTTGACCTCGACCTCGACCTCGACCTCGACCTCGACCTCGACCGCACCCTTCTCACCCTCCTCCTCTCCCGATCTTCGTCGCTACGCCGCTCCCATTGGCGCGACCTTTCCCGAATCGGGGCCGGCCAGTGCGCATATTGCGGCTCAGGCGTGTGATGGGATCCGCGCGGCGGCTCAGCGACAGCTCGATGTGGCGCGGAAGGGGGCCTCTCGGAAGTGCTCCTCGGACTCGGAGTGCGTGACGATCCACGGCATCGCTTGCGGGAGCGATTGCGGGTCCGATGCGATCGCGACTTCGGCGGCGGCGGGGTACGCCGCGGCGGCGAACGCGGTGCGCAACGGCAAGTGCAAGGCGTGGAATGACGGCGACTGTCCGCGCATCACGCCGCTGCCGATCCCGAGCTGCCCGATGTACGTGCCAGCATGCAAGGACGGCACGTGCACCGCGCGCATGGGACCGTGAGACTGGAGCCGCCGCGCTGCGTGTGATCGACACCTCAGGATCGATCACACATTTCGCGCGAAAATTTAGGCGTATTTCGCTGCGACCGCAGTGAATGACCTCGCGTCCGCGATCATCAGATCAGGACGAAAGAGGTTTCACCCACGCATGCGACAACTGCAGTCAGCACTGGTTCTCGTCGCCCTCACCATTCCGACCACACCGAAAGCCGAGGAGACTTCGACCCCGACCCCGACCCCGACCCCGACTTCGGAGAGGTTCGAGGTACCTGCTCCTCGGGAGGAGACCGTGGAGCCGGAGGTGCCCGCGCCTCCTCATCGCGATCCCATGACGCTTCCTGTGGTGATGGAGCACCCCGAGGACAAGCCATTCATGTTCTCCACGGAGAAGACTCGCTTTGGCATCAACGGCGGGATCGGATTTCCGCGACCCGTTGGCGTTGGGGCGTTTCTCCAGTTCGACAAGTTCTGGTCGTTGGGTGCAGACTACAGCCTTCTCCCGACGACGAAGATCTCGGATGTGAACCTGGATTTCTGGGCCGCGACCGCCGGTGGACGGCTCTATCCGTTTCACGGCGCGTTCTATGTCGGCGTGAAGGGGGGCTACCAGCACCTCTCGGCGAGCGGCTACCTCACGCAGTCCGGCACCACGGCGCTGGCGCAGGGCTCGGTCGACACGGTGTTCGTGAACCCGGAGATCGGCTTCATGTTCACGTGGGACTCCGGGCTCGCGCTCGGGTTCGGCGCGGGCGTGCAGATCCCGGTCTACGCAGACTCCAGCACGACCTCCAATCTGCCGGTCTCCACCGACGTGCTCAGCGCCGTTGGCAAGCTGGGGACGAGCTCCGTACCCACCGTCGAGCTACTCCGCGTCGGCTTCGTGCTGTGAGCTGCCAATCTACGAAGCCAATCTACGAAGCCCAATCTACGAGGAACGCTTGTTTCGTTCCTTGTACATCGCGATCGCCTGCTCGGCCTGCGGGCGCGACACGAATGCCCCGTCACACGTGTCACAGCGATAGAGCACCGCGCCCTTCTGCGTGAAGTCGAGATCGAGCGGGACGCCGTCGCGCGGGCACGTCGGACGAGCGTCCTCGTTCTCGGCGCCTGTCATCCGCGGCGTCTCCGCGGCGAGCGGGCACACGTCGATGTCGACAAGGGCGGCGTCGCCGTTCACTTCTTCCTTCGGGATCGAGCGCGTATCCATTGGCGTCGCGCACTGGGGGCACGTCGCGACAAGGCTTCGATACGGTCCAGAGTCGTTGGCGTCGCTCACTGTTGTTCGCTCGCTCTCAGCGCAGGATCGGGAGCCGCAGGTTCTTCTCCTTCTGCGGCTCGGGCCTTGTCTCTTCCATGCGCGCGAGCATCTCGGGGTTCGCGAAGCGCACGTCCTTCTCGCGATACAGGATGTTGTACGAGCACGTCGGGATGTTCGAGCCGTCGATGTCCGGCACGCCCACGCTGCACTTCATGATGCGGGACACGTCGAACGTCTCCTCGTCCATGTGTGAGTGGATGTAGATCGCCTTGCTCGCGCGCTCCGCGATCTTCTGGCGGTCCGCGAGCGGCAGCGCGCCATCCGGCGGAAACATGTCGCGGATGAGCCGCTTCAGCGTCTTCAAGACCTGCTCCGCCTCGGGCAGCGCCTTGTCCGTGCCTTCATTCGCCCAGATCTCGTCGATGGCGCCGCGGAGCACCTCTTCCACGTCCTCCCGCGGCTGGATGTAGATCGAGTGCGAGAGCAGCTCGAACAGCTTGCTGCGCGGCATGAAGCGCGTGAACGGAACGTATCCGCCGTCATCCAGCACGAGCAGGTAGCAGATGCTGTAGCAGTGCGGATGTGCGAGCGGCGACGGCACGAAATCCGTCCACGTTATCTTGCCGCCCGTGTGCTCGTTCATGATCTGGTGGAGATCGGGCACCGTGATGCGTGCGTTCCGCGTGAACCCCACGCCGCCCTGGCCCGTGAACGTCAGCGTGTGCATCTCCAGCGAGCAGATGTTCTTCTTGGACATCACGAGATCGAACAGCTTGCCCACGTCCTTGTCGTTGAGGCCCGTGGCGACCGCCGGAAGGATGGTCGTGGTGACGTCATGCTTCTCGAGTAGCTCCAGGACGCCGAGCTTCATCTTCACGGTCTTGGCGCCGAGCATCGCCATGTCGACCTCATCGTCGAACGTGTCGAGCGAGAGGACGACGCGCACGTCTGCGGCGGCGAGCTCCTTCGTGTACTCCTCGTTCTTCAGCTTGATGCCGTTCGTGCTCACGGTGAGGCGGCGAATCCCGGCCTCGCGCGACATCTTCAGGAACTCGGACAAGAGCGGATGCAGCGTGGGCTCACCGCCCGTGAAGTTGATGATGTCGAGGTCGTCGTGCTGACGCTTGAGATGCGCGAGGATCTGCGCGAAATGCTCGCGCGAAAGCATGTGCGGGTCGTCGTTCTTGTTGACCGTGTAGCAGATGGGGCAGTCCAGGTTGCACGCGCTCGTGATCGGGATCACGGGCATGTAGACCTTCTGCTGGTGGCTCTTGCACGGCCCGCAGTCGAAGGGGCAGCCGGCCTTCACTTCCTTGATCGGCGCCTCCGCCGTCTCCTTCGGCGGTGTGGCGGGCGACACGAAGGAGAGCGCGTCCAGGTACCACTCCATGGAAGATGACACGAGCACGTGCTCGTGGCCGTGCTCCTTGCAGAACTTGTCGAAGTAAACCTTGCCCTCGAGGAAATGGATCTTGGCGTCCACGCTCTTCTTGCACGTGCCGCACAAGCTCTTCGTCATGGAATAGTAGACGTGCTTGGACATGATGCGCGTGGGGGCGCAGGGGGCGCAGAGGGTCATCGCCGCGGAGCGTAGCGCGTGAGCGCCGCGGAGCCTAGTATCGGCGCATGGCAAAGGTGGTCATCGCGGGCGGCAGCGGCCAGGTCGTCGTGAAGCGGTGGCGCGCCTCCTGATGCGGCTCGCTCGCGCGACGATGACGGTCGTCCTGCCCGCGCTCACGTTGGCGTGCGGAGCGATCACAGGAATCGACGCGCTCACCAAGGTCGACGCGCTGGATGCGGGCGGCAGCTCTCATCTCGATGGCGACGTAGGCCCCGATGGGCAAGCCGATGCGGGACCCCGCTTCTGCCAGCTGGCGCCGCAGAACACCGCGCTTCTGTGCGACGACTTCGATGACGCCACGGAGTCGCCGAGCACCCACTGGGTGGTCTCCGCGGGGGCCGGCACGGTCGCGATCGAGCCATCGCCGAGCGCCGCAACTCCGCCCAATCAGCTCCTCGTGACGATACCTGCCGCGATCGCCAGCACCCCAGCGCCGGCGCTCTTGTCGAACCAGTTCCCGCAGCCAGCGACGGCGCTCAGCCTCGCGTTCGACGTGGACGTGTCCATCCCGGCGGCGAACGGCTATGTGGAGCTCGCGTCCGCCGGAGCGCCGCCGGCGATCGTCTACATCAACACGGACTCGACGGGCACGATCTACCTCTTCGATATCTTCACGTCGGAGTCGATCCCCGCCGGTAGCATCGCGGGGAAGGTGCACCCGCGCATCACCCTCGAGATCGTCGCGACGCCGTCGCCTGCCGCGAACGTCAGCGTGAACGGCAAGAGCACACTGAAGCGCGCGCTCGCGACCACGTTCGACACCGGCCAGTGGACCGCGAGGATCGGGCTCAAGGATTTCGCCGCGATGACGGGCGCGCCGCCCCCGTTCGAGGCGGCCACCGCGCGCTTCGACAACGTCGTGGTGACGAGTCGATGATACGTCGCTCGCTCGCTGCCCTCGCGCTGGTCGCGATCACCTGCGCTTCGCGGAGCGCGGGCGCCGAGCCCACCCTCGCAGAGAAGGCGAGCGCGCGCACGATGCTCGACGACGGCTACGCAGTGCTCGAGCGCGATCCGAAGCAGGCGCTCAAGCTCTTCTTGGCCGCCGACGCCACCATGAAGGTCCCCACCACGGCGCTTGCGGTGGGCCGCGCACAGGCGGCATCTGGCTTGCTCGTCGAGGCCAGGGACACGCTCGTCGCGGTCACACGGGAACCAGAGAAGGCTGGCGAACCGGCGCCATTCCGGCGCGCGCGCGAGGACGCAGCAACGCTCCTCAGAGACGTCGAGGCTCGCCTGCCGACGTTGCGGATCGACGTGCAGCGCGACGGCAACGAGCCCTTCACGGTACGGCTGGATGGTCAGGCGCTCGCGCTCGACGCGCTCGGCAAGCCACGGAGGGTGAACCCTGGTCATCACGTGGTCGTCGTGACGCGCGGTGCTTCCGCGATCAGCGGCGAGATCGACGTCGCCGAGCATGACGACCGGCCGCTCGTGATTCGCCTCGAGGGCACCGCAGCGAAGCCAGAGGCGCCTCCGGCACCGTCCGCCGGCCGTTCGCCGCTCGTGTACATCGGCTTCGGAACGGCGGCGGCCTTTACCATCACAGGGTCGGTGACAGGCATCCTCGCGATCACCGCCAAGGGCGGGTCGGCGATCGCCAACGGATGCGTGCAGAATGCATGTGGTCCCGGGGCGCACGATGCCGTCGACAACGCGAAGCTGCTCGCGACCGTTTCGACCGTGTCATTCATCGTGGCCGGTGCGGGCGCAGCCCTCGGCGTTGTGGGGCTCTTCGTGTCGGACGGCCATGCAGCCACCGCAGCGACGATCGAGCCCTATCTTTCAGCGACGGGCGGCGGCCTCCGCGGGTCGTTCTGAGGCGCACAACACCATCGCTCCCCTAGAAGCCGTAGTCGCGGCCGGATGGCGCGCCTGCCGCGGGACGCCCGGGCTTCGCGGGGCGAGATGGGCCGCCCTTCGGCGGAGTGGCGGCCGTGCCCTTCCGTGTGTCGGCCGATGCAAGAGGAGACGAGGCCGGTCCGTCGGCCGCGCCGTTCGCAGAAGGTGCGATCTCGACCGACGGCATGGAAGCGGCGCGCATTCCCGATGGAAGTGGGGCCGGGTCCGCGGTCGTGGTGGTCCGATTCTCCGATACACCTCGCGCCACGGCGAGCCCCGCGATCAGGATCGCAGCGATGATCGCGCCAAGGATCGCGGCCTGAGGAAGCTTCGCCCTCGCTGGCTCGCTCGCCGCCGCCAAGGAAGGCGTGCTCGACACGGCGAGCGCCAGCGTCGTGTCACGCGCGAAAGGCTGCGTCGGCATCTCGCGCGTTGGGACCACCGACGTGTCTTCGGTCGCAATCTCCGGCACTGCGCTGACGACGAGGCGTGCGACGTCGCCGGCAGTTCCCGACAGCTCTGCGCGCGCCTCATCCACCACGGCCCGCATCTGCGCGGCTGTTGCGAAGCGGGCGCTCGGCGAAGGAGCGAGCGCACCTTCAAGCACGTCGCGCAGCTTTCCCGCGATCTCCTGCGGAAGCGGCGACGGCGCCTGGCCGTTTGCGATCATGTAGAGCGTCTCTATGTCGGTCTCGCCCGCGTACGGCGCTTTTCCCGTCACCAGGATGCGGAGCACGGCGCCCACGGCCCAGATATCGGCCCGCCGATCGACGCCTTTGCCCTTGGCCTGTTCGGGCGCCATGTAGCGGACCTTGCCCTTGGCGACCCCTTGCGTCTCGGACGCGATGCGGCCGCGAGCCTTGGCGACGCCGAAGTCGATGAGCTTGGCTCTCCCGGCGCTGCTGACGAGGATGTTCTCGAGCGACACATCACGATGCACGACATGGAGGGGCTCGCCGTGCTCGTCGGTCAGCTCGTGCGCGGCCTGCAGACCCGCGAGCACATCCGAGACGATGGAGAGCGCGGCGGCGAGCGGTACGGTCTCGCCGCGCTTCTTGTGGGCACCATGAATCTTGGCGAGCGTCTCCCCGAGGACGAGCTCCATGACGATGAAGAAGACGTCTCCCTCCCGACCAACGTCGAGCGTCTGGACGACGTTCTCGTGCACGATGCGCGACATGATGCGCGCCTCGTCCATGAGCATCGCGAGCGCGTCGGGTTCGTCCGCGAGCCGCGGATGCAGGGTCTTCAGCGCGACGCGGCGCTCGAAGCCGAGCTCGCCGTGTTGCCGCGCCACCCACACCTCTCCCATTCCACCGCGCGCGAGCAAGGAGTCGATCCCGTAGCGACCGAGGCGATCGCCGGGGCCAAGCTCCTTCTCCTTCGAGGCGGGCGGCACGGTCCCCAGTATACACCGGCGGCGGTCACTTCGATTGACGCGCCCGAATGATCTGGAAGTACCGCCGCGCAATGCCGGACGCTGCCGCGGCTCGCGCGACGTTGCCGCCGTGCTTCTCGAGGACGCGTGCGACGTATCTGCGCTCGAAATGGCCCATGACGACCTCGCGCGCGCGGGCGAACGGAAGGTCGAGCGCGAGGGCCTCTTCGATCGCGTCGCTCGCCTGCGCGTCGTTGTCCAGCGATCGCGGTTCGTCGTCTGGCTCGAGATCGCCCATGGCGATGCGACGAGAGATCGCGTTGTGGAGCTCTCGCACGTTGCCAGGCCACGGATGTTCTTCGAATCGGCGAAAGAGGTCGTGCGGTACTGCGCCCGGATCGCCGCCCAGCGTGATCCAGAAGTGCTCCGCGAGAAACGGAATGTCGCCCGCGCGCTTGCGCAGCGGTGGAAGCTCCACGTGCCCGACCGCGAGCCGGAAGAACAGGTCGTCGCGGAAGCGCCCTTCCTGGACCTCGCGATCCAGGTCGCGGCGCGTGGCGGCGAGGACGCGAACGTCCACGTTGACCCACTTGCTGCCGCCCACGCGACGGAGCTCGGAGCGCTCGATCACGCGGAGCAGCTTCGCCTGAAGCGCGATGTCGAGATCGCCGATCTCGTCAATGAGCAGCGTGCCGCCATCTGCTTGCTCGAACACGCCCCGTCGCGTCGCGTCGGCTCCGGTGAACGCGCCGCGCTCGTGCCCGAAGAGCTCGGACTCGACGAGCTGCGCCGACACGGTCGTGCAGTCGAACACGACGAAGGGGCCCTTCGCGCGCGCGCTGGTCTCGTGGATCGCCTCGGCGAGCAGCTCCTTGCCGGTCCCTGTCTCTCCACCGATGATGACGGGTACCGCCGTCTGTCCGAGACGTTCGACGATGGGGTAGAGGCGCCTCATCTGCGGGCTCGCGCCGAGCAGTCGTCCGAACCTGATCGCCGTCGAGCCCGGCTCGGCGTTGGCCTGTGGCGCAGGGTCGACGCGGACCTGGGTCTCTCCGAAGACGAGCAGCTCGCCGCCGCGGAGCCGCGCCTCCGTGATGGAGATGCCGTTGATGAACGATCCGTTCTTGGCGCCGAGGTCCGAGAGGACAAGATCGCCGCCACCGAGCTCGAACGCTGCGTGCCGCCGGGAGACGAAGGGATCGGTCAGCACGATGTCGCAGCTCGGGCTTGTTCCAAGCAAGACGCGCGGCGGCTTGCTGCCATCGAGCAGGAACGTCGCTCCGGTGTCCGGTCCGCTGACAACGACCAGCGCGAACGCCGCGCCGATAGCGCGCTCGCGAACCAGCGGTCTCAGCGCCGTGGAGACGTCGTCCCGTGTGGTCTTCGCCATGCGCGCGACGTCCAACGTAGCGTATCCGCGCCCGGACGCGGGAGCGTGGGGGCGGTGGGGCGATCGATTCGTTCGCACTCTGGATCCTGTCGCATGTCGCGGACGGGCCGCGGCCTGCTTTTTCTCGCCGTGGCGCGGGCTTACGCACGCCGCGTTCGTGGGTCGCCCGTGGCACGCCGCCTGCTGAAGGGATGGTTGTGCCCGATGCTCTCGGGAAGGAGTCGAACATGCGCTCAACGATGATGTCCGTCAGTCTGGTCACCCTGGTCCTTGGAGCCGTCGCGTGCGGGAGCCCCGACGCCAGCACCCTTTACAGCGCGCCGTACGAGAGCGCTGGCAACGGCCCGGGCCACGATGCCGGGAGCCACGCGCAGAGCAATGCGGACGCGGGTTCGGCCAGCGGCGATGAGCCCGACGCGGCTGCACAGGCAGATCCGCCGCCACCGCCACCGCCAACACAGAAGTACCCTGCGCCCCATCAGGGCATGGGGCAGAGCGTGTCGCTCGGCGGTCCATTGCTGCGTCAGCCTCACGTCTACGTGATCACGTTCAACAACGATCCGAATCGAGCGACGGTGGAGACGTTCATGTCCGCGCTCGGACAGACGTCGTACTGGACGACGGTCACGGACGGGTACGACGTCGGCGCGATGACCAGCACGCCGCTACGCTTGAATGCCAACGCGCCGGCAAGCACGGACGACCCGAGCATTGCCACCATGATCGCGCAGAACATCTCGAAGGGCGCGTTCCCGGCGCCCGATGCGAACTCGCTCTACGCGGTGTTCTATCCGAACACGACGCAAGTGACGGAAGGCAGCAGCGTGCTCTGTCAGGGCGTCGGCGGCTACCATTCGGAGGCGGTGGTCAACAACAAGCCGTTCGCATACACCGTGCTTCCGCGGTGCGGCGGCATGGACGTTCTCACGTCCGTCGTGGCGCACGAGCTCCTGGAGGCAGTCACGGATCCGCTTCCGTTCAGCAATCCGGCGCACTACCTCCCGGACGCCGATCACATGGTGCTGGCGGCGTTCCTTGGTGGAGAGGTCGGCGATCTCTGTCAGTTCGAGACGGTCCTGAACGTCACGCCAGCAGGCTTTCCGCACGCGCTGCAGCGCATCTGGAACAACAAGGCCGCTGCCGCGGGCCACGACCCTTGCCAACCCGCCGCGTCTGCCCGGCCCTACTTCAACGCCGCTCCGCTCCTCACGGACGACGTGTCGATCTCGATCTACGACGGCAAGGTCCACACGACGAAGGGAATCAAGGCCACCGTAGGGCAACAAAAGACGATCGAGATCGATCTCTTCAGCGACGGACCGACCGGACCGTGGACCGTGGAGGCGCTCGACGCGGAGCAGCAGCCCGGCGGACCGGCGACAGTGGAGCTCACGCTCGACAAGACCACCGGCAAGAATGGCGACAAGCTTCACCTCACCGTCAAGCCGCTCTCACGCGTCGCGAGCATCGGTGGTGTCGCTTTCTTTCTCAAGTCCACCCTTGGCGCCGACATCTACTGGTCGTACGGATTCATCGGAAATTGAAGCTCGGATTGACCGCTTCGGGACGCTCCGATAGCGTTGGAAAATGGGGGGTTTGTTGAATCGGAAAAAAGCACTCGCCGTCACGACCGTGGGTCTCGTGCTGACCTGCTCGGCGGCGGCGTGCAGCTCGTCCTACACGACGCCGGAAGACCTCGTGGTGATACGGAACGAGGCCGGCGTGGACCATGACATCGCCACGAGCGACGCCGCCCCCGACCCATCCGACTCGCCGACGGCTTGCAGCTCGAGGCAGCCTTCGTTGCCCAGGTCGACAGCGGCCGTCGCGCTCGTCCAGCCGCAGTTCGCGCGCGTTCTGTCAGATGGAGGAACCGGGGATGGCTGGTCAGTCGTCGGGTTCGATCTGGACCACAGGTGCACGGACCTCGCAGGTCTCGTGAGCACGTGCAAAGCGGTGGACGGCGCCAATCCCAGTGCGCTCACCGATGGTGTCGAGGGCATCGACAACTCGTTCGGTCGCAACATCCTGCCCATCATCACGGGCCTGTCGTCATCGGGCGCGTCGTCGGTCACGGTCGACGTGAACAACGGAACCGGCATGCTCTACGTGGGAGGCAACACCATGGGTGGCGGCGTCTTCGGGGTGCCGGTCAGGAACGCCGTCATCGATGTCGGCGCCAATGGAGCAGGCACCTTCTCCGCGACGGTGCCGACGGCGGCCTTCCAGGTGGAGATGCGTGCGGCGTTCGGACGCGCCTCCGCGTCGCTGTGCACGGGCGCCACGATCGATTCTATTCTGACGCAGATCGCGCAGGCGTCAGACATGTTGGCAGACGGGACGCAGAGCGCGGCCTCGACGTGCGCCGGGATCTCGCTCGGCGTGCAGTTCACGGGGGCCACGGCTGCGATGCCACCTGCGGCGCTCGTGGACCCGTGCAGTCAATGAGGGCGCGGAGGAACTAGCGCGCCTTCTCTCGCACCGCTACTTGCATGCGGTCGAGGTCGCGTCGGGTTGGCAGCAACACGCCGGAGCCGGAGCCGATCCCAAGCACATGGCTTCGAAGGGAATGCATTGATTGACGACGTGCACCAGCCATCGATCGGAGAGCTCACCGGCGCGGACGTCGATGGTGAAGTCCGAAGGTTGGAGTACGTTCACCTCCAGCGTGAAGGCGCCTTCGCACTCCTCGACTTGCCGCACCGTAGCTGCCGCAGGCGGGATCACGCTCAGAGCCACCGTAGCAGGCGGTTGACTCCAGTCGTCGCGCGTCACGCAGTCGCCGATCCCGTTGCAATCCGCGGAGTGAACCCGGCGAGCGAGCGAATAGCGCTGTAGCCCCTGCGGAACGTGTCAACGAGTTTGAGAAGGTCGGTCGTGGGGTTTAGTGAACTTGGTGGCTGTCTCGGGGAGTTTCGATCATCGTCGTGGTCGGCTTGTTGATCCAGACCTCGCGCGGCGGTCGCTGTGCGATGGGTCGTCCGTGAGGAAACCGCTCGGGGTGCTGCGCGAAGGCCTTGTCGTAGACGAGCTGTCGCTCGGCGACGCGTTGCTCGACGAGGCCGCGGTGCACGTCGGCGGGCGTGAGCATGCCGAGCGCGGAGTGATGATGGTCGTTGTTGGACCAGTCGAAGAAGTCCCGGCAGTGAGCGCGCGCGTCCTCGACCTCCCCGAAGCGCTCTGGGAAGTCGGGCCTGTACTTCAGGGTCTTGAACTGCGCCTCGCTGAATGGGTTGTCGTCGGAGACGTGGGGCCGCGAGTGGGTCTTGGTGACGCCGAGGTCAGCCAGGAGGAACGCCACCGGCTTCGAGGTCATCGACGTGCCGCGGTCTGCGTGCACGGTGAGCTGGCCCGGCTGGATGCCTTCGCGCGCGTACGTCTCGGCGATGAGCTTCTGCGCGAGCGCGGCGCTCTCGCGATGCGCGACCATCCATCCCACGACGTAGCGGCTGAAGACGTCGAGGATCACGTACAGGTAGAAGTAGGTCCACTTTGCTGGGCCGTGCAGCTTCGTGATGTCCCAGCTCCACAGCTGGTTGGGCGCGGTCGCAAGCAGCTCGGGCTTCGTGTAGGCCGGATGGCGCAGCTGATTGCGCCGCTCGCGAAGCTCCGCGTTCTCCGCGAGAATGCGGTGCATCGTGCGCACGGAGCAGAGGTAGCGTGCCTCCTCGAGCAACGTCGCGAACACCTCGGCGGGCGCCAGGTCCACGAAGCGCGGCTCGTGCAGCACGCCGAGCACGACGCGCCGCTCCGCATCGCCAAGACGGCGTGGAGGAGACGGTCGCCGCGGGTGCGGGCCGTGCACGGGCGCGCGATGGCGGTAGTAGGTCGCGAGCGCGACACCAAACGCAGCACACGTGGCGAGCACGCCGAGCAGCGGCGCATGCGTGAGCACGGTGTCCATCAGCTCTCGTCCTCCTCGGTCGCCGGCAGCGCGATACCCAGAAGTTGCGAAAGTTTTTTTTGGAGCGCAACGATCGCCTCTGCCCGCTCCGCGCGACGCTTGAGCGATGCGATCTCACGCTCCATCGCGGAGATGTGCTTGTCGCGCGGATCAACTTCCTTGGCCTTCGGCCCGCGCTTCCTCGGTGTCAGCGCCTCGACCTGGCCCCGTGCGGCCTGCGCGCGCCAGGACGTCAGGTGCGACGAGTACAGGCCCTCGCGGCGCAACAGCGCACCGAGCTCGCCGGGCTTCGTGCACGCCTCTGCTTCACGCAGGATGCGCGCCTTGAACTCGGCGGTGTACCTGCGCCGCTTCGCCTTTTCTGTCACTTCGGTCTCGGGCCTCCCGGCCGTCAACGACATCACATTCGCCATGG
>JANXLV010000339.1 GCA_025355005.1 Myxococcales bacterium
GCTTCAAGCAGCTCACCTGTGGGAGCGATTTCGCGTCAGTGCCCTGTGCACCGCTGGGCCAGACAGCTACACTATGCGGATGGACTCCAGCTCATCGAGTCATCGAGTACTCGGTCTGGCCTTTGCCGTCGTCGCGAGCGCGCTGACCTTTTCCGCCTGCGGCAGCAACTCCGGGAGCAGCTTTGGGGGCGACGGATCCGACTCCGGCAGCTCGGGCGGCTCCGGCGGCTCCGGTACGTTCGGCGGTGACGGCGGAGGTAGCAGTGGCAGCAGCGATGCCAGCTCCAGCGGTGGGGTCGCGGCGACCTGCATAGTAGGCAGCCAGGGGTGCCTCTGCGATGCGCGCGGGGAGTGCGCGCCCCCATTCAAGTGCACACCACAGACAGGGGGCACCGCTCCCCTCTGTTGCAACGGGGCGGACTGCTCGGGTACGGGAAGCGGCATTGGTACGATCTGCCCCCCCAACGGCGCTGCAACAGCGTGCACACCTGGCTCAATCACCGTTCCCACAGCGACCGGCAGCAACGACGGCTGCGGCTACGCCACTTCGACCTTCAATGAAGGCAAAATCTTCTGCGGAATGACGGCCACGGGCGGCGGCGCCGCACCGGCCGTCATCAATGTCTATTACTTCGACGAACACGCTATCCCGCTCGGTTGTGCAAACACGACCACTCCGGTCTCGGCGTACCCCGGCACCGCAAGCGCGCTCTACTACCCACAGACTGGCGACCCCGCGTGCACCGACACGGTCATGCGGCCCATGCGCCCAGTACTCTTCATCACCGACATCACGGCGGATCCAAACTGCACCGCCGGCGACCAGCAAAAGGGCGGCAAGCCGTACTCGCCGATCGCCATCTTCGGCTCCTGGAAGACCGCCACGGAGACCGGTACAATCGGCCAGCCCGCCGGCGGCGATCCCAGCTCGAACGGCTGGACCCTCGGAGCCGGCGCTGATCCGGTGCCCGCCTCTGTGATGTCGGTATGCGGCGCCGGCAGTGGCGGGTTCGCCACGGAGATACAATTCGCGGCGGGCCTCCTTCCCGGCCATTCGTACCGCCTTCAGACCATCCTCCACGATGGCGATCAGACCAAGGGCGCCGACTCCGGCGAGGGTTGCGCGATCTTCTGCGCATCCGCAGGCGTAGCGTGCCAGCCCACGTCTGGTGCGTGCAAGACCAACACGGACTGTTGCTCGGGTCTGACGTGCACCAACGGCACCTGTGCGTCCTCTGTAAAGTAATAGGAGAGCGAACCACGACAAGACTCACGCGATCCGTCGCTCGAACCCCAACGAAATCGCGGTGAACAGGCGTCCATCGCCCCCCTCACCAGCGCGAACGGCTCCGCGTTCTCAGAAGCTCCTCCAGCGCGATGGCTCGCTTCACCGTCGGGTTCTCGAGCACCGCCTTCGCGAGCTGCGCCGCGAGCTCCATGCTGCGCACCGAAATGGCCTTCGAAAGAGCCACTTGCCGCTTCTCGCCACCGCACGATGGCTCGTGGGAGGTTCTCTCAGGCACGCAATGCTAACCCCAGAACGGGATCGCGTCGCAGGCGGCAGAAACGGCGCGGCGGTTCACGGCGCCGACGAGGGCCACGCGCCTATCTGCGTGAGCTTCTGCGGGAGCACCATCATCTCGACCTCGGAGACAGTCGCGCCGCCGTCCAGTTGCTTGAAGACGAACTTCTGTCGGCCCGGCGGTGCATTCAGAAAGATGAAGGTTCCATCGGCGCCAGTGGCCTCCGTCTGGGCGGGCGTGATGCCTTGCAGGTAGTAGGCCTTGATGGGTGAGCCCTCGATGCTCACGACGATCCCGTCGGCCCAGAGACCGAGCAACGTGCGACAATCCTCGACCGCGCCGATCACCGTGCCCGCATCCACCGGCGCCGATTCTCCCGTCACGAAGTATGCGTTGGACACGTCGGTGGCGAATGGGACGGGGAAGCGCTCGGGAAAATCGCCGACGTGGAGCGGGCGGCTCAGATATTCGGGGCGGTTTCGGTAGAGCAGCGTGCCTGCATCCGAGAGGCCCGGGCCGTGTACAACGAGGTAGCCGTACCAGGGGACGAATCGCCCGCTGGTCGGCTCGGTCGTCTCGACCGCGAAGCTCACGTTGCCATCGCTGATCGCGCTCGCGTCCGTGATGTCGGGGCAGGGCCATTGCCCAAGATTCTGGCTGCACGGCGACACGCTGCCGCTTGCGACTGCACCATGATCCAGATCCTGCGCGTAGACGATCCGTAGCTCGATCGTGAGGGGGCTCTGCGTCGGGCTGGGCCAGCGATATTTCTGCACGCAACTGAAGTCCGCACCAAGCGCGCACTCGCTCCGACAGACGGCGCCGCACGTGGAAAGGAATTTCTTGTCCAGCGTGTCGCTGTCGTCGTCCTCCGGAAAGGCCAGCACACACCGGTCGTAGCAGGCAGGCGAGAAGTAGCTGGTCGCGGAGCGCGTGCTGTCTGCACAGCAGGAGAGGCAACTGAGGCGGGCGCGGCAGCTTGGGTCCTTCGCGCAGCTCGTGCTCGCGGCGGCGCAGTTGGTTTGCAGGCACACCTGACATGCGCCCGCGCCAAAGACGTAGGTGAGGTCAGTATCGGCCATCGCGGCTCGTGCCTGCGCGGGACAATCCATCGGCCCGCTTGCCTCTTCGGAGTCGCTTGTGGCGTCCACGGCGGCTTCGCTTCCGGCGTCTGGGTCGATCGTGGTTACGTCGTCCGGCAGGCCCAGGATAGCGCTGCACGCGACCAGCGCGCCCGCCAGTGCGAAGAGCCCGCCAACGAGCGCCGCGGTCCGCGCTTGCGCGTTCCTCACCATGCTCCCGCCAGTGACATGCCCCCGAGCGAGCGCGGCGCACCGAGGAGCAGCTGCAGGAGCGGCGCCCGAGCGGCGCCATGGGTCGCACCGGAAGTTGGCGGCCCTGACGCTGGGGCGGGCGATGGCGATAGCAGCACAATCGTGACGCCGCCGGCAGCCGCAAGACCGGAGACCACGAAGAGCACGGTGGAGACAGTGGCGTCTGTCTTCGCGTCGTCGATGAGGGTCTTCCCCGGCGCGTAGCAGGTGTTCTTGGTGGGGCACTGCGCCTTCGAGTCGCTCTGCTTGTTCATGGCATCCAAGCCGAACGCAGAGGCGAAACCCGCCGCGATCACCCCCACGCCCACGAGCGAATAGCCCACGGTTCTTCGCGTGGAAGTACCATCGCCCCGCGCCCCGCGCCCGCCGTCCACAATGGGCGGGGGTGGAGGCTCGGGCGGCGGCACCGGCGCTGGCTTCGCGGTCGTTCCAATCGTGATGAGCTCGCGCCGTGCTTCGCGCTCGTGAAGCACGAAGTGCGTCGTCACGGGTGCCTGCCCCGAAACCTCGAACGTGAACGCGTGGTCCACCGGATCCAGCGTGACGGATGCGCCACCCAGTTGCTCCGTATAGAGGATGCCGTCGATGGTGAGCTTCACTGGCGTCACATCGTGCCCGTCCGGATCTTTCACGTCGAACACGATCGACGGAAGACGCGCGGTCACGTCGTTGAGTCGCTGCTCGCACGATGTCCGCACCACGTCGGGGCACGTCGCGGCGGCGCACGTGGCAAGCTGCGTGCGCGCCTCCAGCAGCTTCCCCGCCTTGCGCGCTGTGATCGAGGCGTCGCTCGCAGCGATGCATGCGTCGTCGTTCGGCGGCGCTCCTGCCGCGGGTGGCGATGAGGACGCCTTTTGCGCGAGCGCGCTTGCGGGTATCAGCAGCGCAAGCACTGTGATCGCCGTCCCGCGACCGAGCGCCTTCCAGCTCGGGGGTCGAGTTTCCGAGCTCCGCCACGCGTTCATGGGACTAGTTGCAGACCTTCTTGAATTTGGGGTTCCCATCCGGGTCGAACCCGTCCGCAACGACCGTGCACGTGACGACGCCCGCGGATACGGAGGCCGCGGGCTTCACCACGCGGGGAACTTGCGCGGGATCAGGTCGCGTCGCCTTGGTCAGGTTGGTAGACGTCGGGGCCGCGCTGACGCTCGCGCTCGGACTGGCGCTCGGGTTGGGGTTTGGGCTGGCGCTCGGGTTTCGGAATAGTCCCAGCGACGAGGAAGCCGAAGGGGCATTGGTATCAGCGGCCTGCTCGACCATAGGGGTCGTCGGGATAGAGGGTACGCCGGATGGCGCGGCGGGCGTTCCCGAGCCGGCCTTCACGAACGCGACGGTGCCACCGACCCCCAGCACCGCGACCGCCGCCACGATCCAGCTCCGCGGGCGCCGTCCGCTGCCGCTCGCGTTCGTGTTCCACGAGGTGCCGGTCGCGGCTGCGATGCCGCCTGGTGGTTCACTGCTCGTGCTCCTGGGCGGCGCCGACTCGGGACGGGCGCTAGTGTCCTTTTGCGTGTCGGTGAGCGCGTCGCCGGTTGTGTCTTTGGCGGCTAAGAGCATGCGAACCAGCGCGCCGGGAGACGGGACGCGATCGTCGCGGTTCTTCGCAAGGCATGCGTCGATGGCGGCAATGACGTGCGCAGGAACGTCGTCGCGGACCTTGGACACGGGCTCGGGCGTTGTCTCCAGCACCTTGAACGCGAGCTCCATGACGTTGTCCGCCATGAAGGGCACGCGGCCGGTCAGCATCTCGTACAGGATCGCGCCCAGCGCCCACATGTCCGAGCGCGGATCCACGTCGCGCGAGGCACGCAGCTGCTCGGGCGACATGTAGAGGGGCGACCCGATGATCTGCGCAGTGGAGGTGAGCGCCAGCGCATCACCCTGTAGCTTGGAGATACCGAAATCAAGGACCTTCACCAGCAACGCCCCGTTGTTGTCCTTGGTCATGAAGATGTTGCCGGGCTTCAGATCGCGGTGAACGATGCCCAGCTTGTGCGCCTCTGCGAGCGCGTCGCAGATCTGGGTCATCGTCTCGATCGCAAGGTCGACCGGGACATTGCCCTTGGCGATCACGCCCGTGAGGTCCTCGCCCTCCAGGAACTCCATGACCATGTACGGCTGACCGTCGTCCATGGTGCCCACGTCGGAGACGCGGACCACGTGCTTGCTTCGGAGACGGGCAGCCGCGCGCGCCTCGCGCTCGAACCGTGCGACCGCGCTCTCATCCTTCAGCGCGGACGGCAGAAGGAACTTGAGCGCGACCTGCTGCTGCAGCGCAATGTGCGTGGCGAGCACGACGACGCCCATGCCGCCCGCAGCGAGGACCTTCTCCACGCGGAACTTGCCGGCGAGCACTTCGCCAATCTGCACGGGAGCATCGGTCGACAAGCTCAACCCCTTCGTCTGCAGAATACCCTACTTTCGGTACACCCGGTACGACACTCCGCCAGCCTCACGACCACCGTACTCGGATGCGCCGCGGCTCGCAGCGGAGGGCGCGCCTTCGAGCGTGAACATCTGCCGGGGCGCGCTGGAGGCGCGTGGCGCGACCCGAGCTACTCGAGCACGTCGTCGGGATCGAAGCGAGGGGCGGCGCAGGCTCGACGGTCGTCTCGCGCGCAAGCTCGAACACTTTTTCGAGCACGTCGAGCGCGGGCAGAAGAAGCTCCGCAACGACGAGAGCGAGTTGCGCTGGAGAACCTGCGAGCGAAACGAAGACGAGCGCCCTCGTCATCAGGAGCCCCATCGCGTCCAGGCAGTCAGCAGGGCCCGCGCAAGGACGTGTGCAGCGGTTAGCATCCGGCCCGGGGCGGAATACTCGCAGAGAAGACCACCACCACTGCAGCCACCGTCCCCCTGGCACTCTGTCCCGGCGGTGCCGAGACGCCGCCCAAAGCACTCGTCGCCAAGCGCGTGCGGCAAGTTTGGATCAGCGCCGTCAAGCAGAGAAGCGGTTCGCGCGCCGGGGAGGTTCGAGGTGTCACTCGCGGCGATCGGCCCCGACGTCGTGAAGGGCCCGATGAACGCGTTTCGCGTGCGAGACAAAGTGGAGATCAGCTTCTACGTGGTGTTCATGCTGAGAGCTGCAGTCGGATGACGCGAACGCGCGCACCTCCGATACGCTCACGGGATGTATCGGCGGGCGCCGCGGCTACTGCGCTACGAGAAGGACGTCGCCGGAAGCGCGCCGACGGTCATGGAGATCTACACGGATGGACACGTGACGCTCGACGGCGGCAGCAAGGGCCTTCGCCTCGACGGCGCGTGGATGGAAGTGATGCGCGCTGCACTCGACGTCTCGGCGCTTCGCGCCCTCGGTTCGCGGCTCGGGGTTGGACGGGGCGAGGGTCGCCTCACGGTGGAGAATGGATCGCTCGAGGTCGTCATCTGCTTCACGCCGGACGCATCGGGTCTGGCAACGAATCTCCCGGACGCGGCGCGACCGTGGATGGATCTCTTGGCCGCGATCGCCACTGCAGCACGTACCGGTGCGGCGGCGCCCGTGCTTCCCAACTCCGCGAGCATCGATCGATCGGATCCGGAGCGCCTGATCATCACGACCGGTCCGCTCGGCCGACTGCTCGCTCGCTACAACGAGTACAACGAGTGCGACTCGGCGCGGTGCTCGTCCGTCGATCGTTGGCTCGAGGTCTGGAACTCGGGCGCCATCGCCATTCGCTCCGCTGCCGGACCGACCGACCGCGGCATCGAAGAGAGTGTCTTCGAGGTCGGAGGCGACGAATGCGAGCGGCTCGCGGACCTCATCGCACGAGCGGCAAGGGCCCCGGGGGTGTACGGCCACGGAGAGAACGTCTTCTTCTTCGAGGCGTACGCCGCCGACGGCAGTGTCGAGACCAGAAGAGTATCGTTCGACGTCGAAATGGGTGCCCGCTGCCCGGCGCCGCCGGAGGTGAGCGTCGATGCGATCGACGCGCTGCAGGAGGTCTTGCGGAGAGCGCCGAAGCGCAGACCCGCATAGCCCTCTTCGCCGTGTTGCGTCGTACGAGACCCTCGCGCTCGTCCGACACCGTCACGCGAAGTCCCCGAAGCCGTCGTCGGTGCTGTCGCGCGTGTCCTCCTGGCTAGAGAGATTGCG
>JANXLV010000365.1 GCA_025355005.1 Myxococcales bacterium
GAAAAAAACCAACGACGGGACGATTTTACGTAAGTCCGGAGACAAATTCACGCTTTTTCTTCAACGTGAAGCTCCGCGACCCTCTCCAGCTTGTCCACCAGCGCGTCTTCCCCTGCAAGCGTGTCGGTCGAGGCCTTCTTCATGGCCTTCGCGATCGAGGCGCACCACGTCGCACCTGCGATGCCCATGAGCACCGCGCCCAGCATGTCGGCGATGGGCCCGTGCATGATCAGGTCCACGGGCGGAAGGTCCAGGCTGCCCAGCACGAGGCCACGTCGCAGGGCGTTCGCCCCGGACAAGAGGCCCACCGTCGAGGAGACGCGCGCGCACACACGCGGAATGCGCGCCTGACTCGCCACGCGAAAATCGACCTCCGAGAGCACCGCATTGATGAGGGCGATCCTCCCCTGCCCTCGATGAGTCAGCGCGGATTCGAGCAAGTCGCGCTCCATCTCGGCGGCAGGCGTTCGCTGCGCCCACGCCAGCAGACGCGAGGCCTTCGTCGCGAGATGCGAGTCGTCACCAACGCGGAGTGACTGCGCGATGCGCGCCGGATTGATCGATGTGGCAAAGAGGGTGCTGCGAAGCGCGCGCAACGAGGCGAGCACGCAGATGGTCGACACCAGCGCTGCGAAGAGGATCGACACTCAGGACCGGCCCATCTGAAGCAGGCGAATGCAGAGCGACCAGAGGGAGCGGAGCATTAAACCAGAGAAGCGCGAATCAGAACGGGTCTGACTTCGTGGCTTCTTCGATGCGGTCGATGAACGGCTGGCGGAGCTCGGCGAGGGTGAGCTTCGGCTGGATCTTGCTCACGTCGACGGACGCGACCGGCTTCTGCACGCGGCCCACGATCGTGACCTCGTTGATGGTGATGACGCCCTTCTCTGCGTGCGCGTCACCCGTGACCATGAAGAGGCCAAGCGCGCACGCCGAAGCGAGAATCATCTTCTTCATGTTCATAGTGTAGCTCACTTTTTCCCCGCGTCAGCTGCGGTGGGAGGCGTGCTGGACGCCGGGGCCGCTGCGCCGCCGCCAGTGCCCTGTTTCAGCTCGTTTTGCTTCGCCTGCCCGCGTGCGATGAGATCGTCGATGTCGTCCTGGACGCCGGGTCCAGCCTTGGGGCCGCGCATCGTCTTGTAGGTCTGCAGCTCCTTGATGGCGGCGGCGATCTGGTCCGTCGCGCTCATGCCGGGGATGCTTGCAGAATACAAGTACATGAGGCCGATGTCGTAGTGGGCGACGGCGAGCGTGCTGTCGAGCGCGAGCGCCTGATCGAACTCTTTCTTCGCGTCCGCCTGGCGTGACAGGAGCCGGTAGCAGTCGCCCAGGTTCAGGTGCGCGAGCGCGCTCTGCGGCGCGAACTTCACGGCGCTCTCGAGGAGCGGCTGCGCCTCCTGTCCGTTGCCCGCTTCCACCTTCATGGAGCCGAGCTGGATGAGCGCCTCTGCCATGTCGGGGCGCTTCGCCTTCGCGGCCTCGAAGTCCTTCACGGCGAACGAGCGCTGGCCGGGCATGTCGCGCTCGATGAGACCGCGAATGAGGTGCGCCTCCGCGTTGTCCTTGTCGCGCGCGGGCGTGGTGTCGCCGAAGCCGTCGAGGATGGCCTGCAGCGCGTACTTCGCGAGCTCCATCTTGCGCGCGCGATAGTGATCGCGAGCGATGGCGACCATCGCGTCCTTGAAGTCGGGATCGAGGCGGAGCGCGTCCTGCGCGAGCTGCTGTGCGGTGCCGTGATCACCGGCGATGGACTTCACCTCGGCGAGGTAGGTCTCGATGCGAGCAGAGTTGGGGAACTTCCCCTTCTTGTCCGTGAGGAACGTGTCCGCCTCACCGGTGTGACCAGAGTTCGCGAGCGAGAGCGCGTAGGCGCCCATCGCGAACTCGTAGTCCGGCTGCAGCGTGAACGCCGTGCGGTACTCCTGCTGCGCGGACGCGACGTCACCGAGGTGGTCGTACACGATGCCCAGCGAGTAGTGCGGCGCGGCGGACTTCGTGTCCTTCTGTCCGGCGGCGATGAAGCTCGCCTTCGCGGTGGGAAGGTCGCCCCGGAGCCAGGCCTGCCAGCCGGCGTCGTACGACGCCTTCGCGTCGCCGGTGAGATCGGACTTGGCGCCGGGGTTGTCGACGATTCCAACGTTGGCGCCGTTGTCGTCGGTGACGTTCTGTCCCGTCGCCCCGCCTTCGCCGGTCGCCGTCGGGTAGTTCACCTTCTTGTCGTCACCGCCGCACGCGGTGAGGACCGAGTGCGCGGTGAGCGCGCCGAGAAACACGAAGATGGCGGTCTTGAGCGTTCGCATGGGTACCTCTGAAATTCCTCAGGGCGCTGCAGGCAGCGGAATGGCAGCGCCGTTCGGCGGAGGAACGGCCGTGAGACCCGGGCGGGTCTGCACGAACTCGTCGGGTGCGTACGTCATCTTTCGCGACGGGTCCGTCGGGTCCGCGGAGCTCGTCACGTACGTGTTGAGCTTGTCGTTGCCGAGGATGTCGGTGAAGTACGCGAGCCGAGAGATCGCCTTCTGTACGTACGTGTTTCGCACGTTGTACTTCGTGGCCAGCTTCTTGGCGGATGCGTAGTGACGGATCATGAGCTGGTCGGCACCGGAGAGCTCCTGGTCCTTCTTCGTTCGCCAGAACTCCTTCTTCGCCGTGCGCACGGCGTCTGCTTTCTCGGCGAGGTCGTCGCGGCCGCTGTTCTCGAGCTTCTTGAGGAACGCGTCCTCCGCCGGCGTGAAGTACTTCAGCGCGGGGGGGACGACGTTGTAGAGGCTCGTGCGGAGCGTGTCGTAGAGCTGGCCGCGGCGCGCATACGCGGCGGGGACCCACTCGAGCGACTGGTACGTGTGGACGATGCGATCGAGCTCCTTGTCCCACTTGTCCGCGAGGTCGACGTTCTTCTGGAACAGACCCTTGGGAAGCGTCTTGCCCTGGGCGTCCACGCCGCCGACGATGTCGTTCACGGCGCCCGCGTACTTGAAGCGCGACTCGGGGAGGTCGTAGCTCGCGTGGATCTGCTCGTCGAGGAGGATGAAGTCCGCCTCAGCTGCGTAGTCCGAGTACGGCGGCGTGTTCGCCTTGTCCGGCGACGTCTTGTTGTACGCCTGCCACGCGACGATGGTGTTGTGGAACCAGAGGTGCCACGTCGGGTCCTGGATGGACTGCATCATCTTGGCGATGTTGTACGCGGACTCGACCTCGTACTTGGCGCCGGACACGGATGTCTTGTTCGCGTTGTAGAAGCCCGTGAGCGCGGCGGTCGCGGCGGCGCGCGTCTGGTTGTTCGTGCCGGTGGTCCCGCCCGTCGGGTTCCACTGCTTGTGGTCGTAGTCCGCGCGCAGGTAGTCCGCGTTGACCTTCTCCTCGGGGTTCGGAGAAAGCTTCGAGAAGGTGCGGTACTCCGCCTCCATCTTGTCGCGCTGTCCCATGCTCGCGAAGATCGCCATCGCGTTCTTCGCCATCACCTTGCGCTTGTCGGCTGCGAAGCGCTCGTTCGAGGCGACCTTGTCGAAGGTCTCCGCCGCGCGCTGGTAGTTGAAGAAGCCGTAGTACGTGGAGCCGAGCGCGTCGTACGCGTCGTTCAGGTACTGCAGGCGCTGGGCGTACTTCTTGGGGTCCGGCCCCGTCTTGCCCTTGGCGTCGCCCTTCTGCAGCTTGTTCAAGTTGTCCTCGCTGCCATAGGCCGCGATGAACTTGTTGTAGAGCTCGATCGCCTTGTTGAAGTCGCCGATCTGCTTGTAGGCATAGGCGGCGTTCATGGCGGCCTCGGGCGCCTCGTCACGGCCAGGCGCCGCGGTGAGCGCTGCCTCGTAGAGCCCAGCGGCCTCGCCCCAGGTCTTCTTCTTCGCCGGATCGCCCGGGTTCTTGCACGCGCCAGAGCCCACGGGCACCTCGCACGCCTGCTCAAACTTCTTGCGCGCGTTGATGTACGCCGCCTCTTGCAGCGTGGGGTTCACGAGCACGCCAGCGGCGCCGGCCTGGCTCGCGTTGAAAGCGCACGTGTGGTCCTTCTCGTTCTGGGCGAGCTCGGTCGAACGCGCGCTGTCGCGCGAGAGGTTCGACATGGTGATGAGCTTCTCCCAGGCCTTGAAGCCGTACTCGTCCTTGCCGCAGTGCTCCTTCCACATCGGTTCATAGCGCGCGCGCGCCTGATCGAAGTTGCCGTAGAGGAAGTACGTTTCTGCAGAGTAGAACTGGTACTCGATGCCGTGCTTCGCGGAGTCGAGCTGCGGCGGGACGCGCTGCACGAACTCGTCGCGGGCCTGGATGCCGAAGAGGACGACGGGCGGTACGGGCTCGCTGATGACCTTGCGCACGGCGACGTCGTCGGAGTCGAACTTCACGGCGTCCTTCTTCTGCACGCCGCCGGAGGTCTTGTCGTCGAAGCGCTGGTAGGCGAGATCGCGATCGACGTCGCTCACATCCACGACGAAGAACGCCGCGTTGTCGAGGTACTTGTCGTCCTCGTTGGAGTCGCGGACCTCGATGGCGGCTGCCATCGCGTCGTCGATATCCTTCTTCACGGGCTCCTGCCACTTCGCGGGCTGGAGCTTGTGGAGCACGACCTCGATGCGGACGACCTGACGCCGCGCGTCCGCGAGCCAGTAACGGCTCTCGTAGGCGTCGGGCGCGTTCTCGTCCTGCTTCAGGTAGCCCTGCCAGCCGAGCGCCGCGAGCTTGTACTCGCTGAGCGCGCGACCGAGGAGCTCCACCTGACGTGGTAGATCGCCGGTGTCGGCAGCAGCAAAGAGCTGCGCCTTGCCGTTGTTCGTGTGCGTGGCCGCGGCCTGACGGAGGCCGCCGCGGACGAGCCGCTCTGCGTTCTGCAGCGCCGCAGGGTTGTCCTTGTTCGCGTCCGTCCACGGCGTGTTGCCGATGTAGTTCGCGAGGTTCGTGCGCGCCTCGAGGGCCTTCGTGGCGACGATGTCGAATTCGGGGGTGCCCGGCTTGTTCTTCGTCGCGTTGAGCTGGTCGTAGGTCTCGGCGACGGAGTTCTGGACGTCCGGCGCGGTGGGGTCGAGCGGCCACTTCTTGAGGATGGCCTGGTAGACCTCGATCGAGTTGTTGAACTGGTTCAGGCTCCGGAACTCACCGGCGAGACCCTTGTAGATCTCGATCGTCCATGGCTTGTCCTGCGGGATGAGCGTGGGATCTTTCACGCGATCGATCGCGATGTGGAGCTTCTTCTCCACCATGTCCGGCGTCATCTTCGGGTCGTCGATGATGTCCGGCCGCGTGATGAACGGATCGTCCACCGCGGGGCCCGCGAAGTCGGCGTTGGTGAGCGAGCCGGCGATGTACGTGTACGCCTCGCTTCGGAAGTCCGCGCCCGAGTCGCCCGTGAGCTTCTGCTGTTCGTCGGTGTACGTGAGGAGGTGGACGAACTCCTTCGTCGCGGCCTCGTAGCGCTGCTGCTTGAAGAGCGCCCATGCGTACTTGTAGAGCGAGACGCCATATAGCGGCGGCTTCTTGAACTTCATCGCCCAGAGGTAAGCAGACGACGCGCGGTTGTAGCCGTAGACGGCGGCGGACTCGATCTTGGTCACGCCGGAGCCCATGTCCTGCTGATCGAACTCCCAGTTTCCGATCTGCCACCACACCTCGGCCACGTACTTCGGCTCGTCGCCGGTGTTCAGGCCAGGCTGCTTGATGGTCTCGCAGTCGGAGGGATAGACCTCGAGGTACTTGGTGTCCGGGCCGCCCTTCTTGAGCGAGTCGGGGCGCGGGTACTTGTTGCGCCACGCCTCCCAGTAGGCCTCGTCGTGATCCTGCGGCAGCGGGTTGATGAAGTCGTGACCGGCCTTCTTCGGATCCGGATCGGCCTTCGTGGGGTACGGGAACTTGTTGTGGCAGACGAGCGAGCGCCACACCTGCTGCGACTCGTCCGTGCGGCCTGCGTCGTTGTAGGCGTGGCCGAGGAAGTAGTAGATGCCCGCGAGCTCACGGTACTGTGGCTTCTTCGGGTTGGCTGGATCGCCCGAGTACTCGGTGATGACGCGCTTGTAGAGCGCGATGGCGGGCTTCAACCCGTCCTCGAGCGGCTGCGTCGCGTCCTCGGAGCGCGCGCGCTCCTCGTAGAGAGCAGCGAGACGGTACATCGCGTCCGGCGTGGCCTCGGGGTGTGCGCGCGGACCGTCGTAGGTCTTCACGAACTCCTCGAGCTTCAGGATCGCGTTGTCACGCGCCTTCTTCAGCTCCGCCTTCTCGATGCCGATCTCGCGGTCGAGGCCGGAGAGGATCTCGCGCTTCTTCGACTCGTAGTGGAGCTTGATGATCGTCGTGACGGTGTCGCGATACTCGCGCGCGCCGCGCTCGTAAGTGTCCATCTGCCCTTGCAGCGCCGTCAAAGCAGCGACCTGCTCGGGCGTGGGGGGCGGCGGCGGCGGCGAGGACTTCCGCTGCTGCGGAGCCTGATAGCCGGAGCCCTGCGCGCCCGGAGCCGCGCCACCATCAGCATCCATACTCGGAGCGGCTGCGGGTGACGCCGTCGCGCCTCCGTCACTGCTGACGGAGCTGGCGGTGGGAGCCGCCACCGTGGCGCCTGCGTCCTTGGCAGCGGGCGCTCCCGCGTCCTTGGCCGTCTGCGCTGACACGTCCCCTGAGGGCAACGTGGCGAGGGCCGCAAACATGGCTGCGGCAAACGTGGGAAGGACGAACCGTTTCTGCAAACGTTCCGGCCTTTCGGTGGGTCGGCTAGGTGTCGTGCGCTGCATAGTCATTGTCTTGATCCCCGCTCGCGTCACTTCTTGGCCGGGCCGAGGGTGTTGGTTTCGCCAGAGTCGTCGAGGACCTCACGCAGCTCCTCGTCCAGGAGCTGCTCTTCACGCGCGCGCTCCGTCTGGAGGTTGTGCACGCGGTCGAGCTCCTCCTCGCGGACCTCCCACGCCTGCTCGGTGATGCCGACGTCGGCGCGGAGCACGATGTTGCGGAGCTTCTCGCGGACGATCTCGAAGTTGCGCTTCGCGACCTCTCCGACGAGCTGCTTCGCCTCCGTGTCGTACGCGCCGAGCGTGATGTTGAAGCCGTCGATCTTCACGCGCTCCGCGTCGATCTTCTCGCGCAGCTGACCGATGCGAGAGTCGACCTCGGTCTGGAGCTGCTGGAAGGCCGCCGTGAGCTTGTCCTCTTCGGACCGCGCCTGCTGGAGGAGCGGCGTGATGCGCGTGGCGTATCCGGATGCGCCGCCCGCTTGCCCTTGCGTGGCAAGCTGGACCTCGCGCTCGAGCGCGTCGCGAAACTGAACACGAGCAAGCGCATGCGACTGGTAGCGCGCGTCGCCGAGGCCGACCTGCGCACGTCCGATCTCCACCTGGCGCTTCAGGTCCGCGATGGTGTCGAGATGCTTCTTTAGATCCTTCTCGTTCGCGTCGAGCTCGTCGGTGAAGCGCTTGGTCGTCGCGTCGTCGCGTGCAACGCCGCGCTGTGCGTCCTCACGCAGCATGCGGCGGAGCCCGTTCACAGTGGCCTGCAGGTGGTCGACCTCCAGGTTCTGGCGGGTGAGATCCTGCGAGACGCTGTTCCAGGACTTGAGGCCCGCGTAGTCGAACTCGGCGAACTCGGCGCTGTTCGTGGGCACGGACGCGATCTGACCCATCAGCTCGCGACGCTGCGCGCGCACCTGGGCGATCTCACCGGAGAGAATGGACGGCTCCTCGGAGTCGAGGCCCTTCGCGAGCTCGAGCCGGGCGCGTGCCACGCGATTGAGCAATCCGAGCGCGCGCTCCTGCCCTGCAAGCAAGTCCGGGAATGCACGCGCGCGGTTCGCCGCGCCGATGATGGTGTTGAGCTTATCGACGAGCATGTAGCTCTGACGAATGAGCGTCTTGCACTGGTTGACGTCGTCGATGACGGCGAACGCCATGGGGCCGTCCTCCGCTTCGCGCGCCCAGCGGACCGCGAGCGGCGGGAGCTGGTCCTTCTGCTCCAGCGCGTCGAGCGACTGCTGCGAGAGCTTGTCGTAGTAGACGCGCACGTCTGTCGTGGAGTCGAGAAAGGTCTCGACCGTCGCGCGCATCGGGTCGTACTGCTTCTTGACGCTCTCGTAGAGCTGCAGTGACTTCTCGAATGCGCCCGCGCGAAGGAGCAGGTCGGCGCGGAGGAGCGAACCCTCTCCCACCAGGGGACCACCGGGGTCCGCGATGCTGAGCACCTCGAGCGCGCGCTCGGCGCGCTGCACGTCGCCCAGGCGAACGTAGACCCACGCGAGCTCGTAGAGCATCATGGAGAAGTCCTTCGAGTCGCGCGCGACCTTCTGGTACATCTCCGCGGCCGACGTGTACTGCTCCATCTCGTAGTAGAGGCGACCCATGGCCATGAACGAGAGGTCGATGACCTCGCGGTGCTCATCCGAGTCGGGCGGCAGGTCCGTGACCTGCTTGAACACGTCGATCGAACCCTTGTAGTTTGCAGGTATCGCGCGACGGCTTCCGTCAGGGGTCGCGGGCGTGCCCGGCGCCGTGGTCTTCATGGCGACGAGGCCGAGGAAGTACCGCGCCTGATGCGTGTAGAGCGAGCCCGCGGGAACCGACTGGAACGCGCTGGTCGCGTTGTTCCAGTCCTTCTTCGCGTAGTACGCCTTGCCCTTTGCGTAGAGCAGCGCGCCGTCCACCTGCGCGGGCGGCACCTGGTTCAGTGCAGAGAAGACGTCGTCGAGGCCCTTGATGTCACCGACGCGGAGACACACGTCCACCAGACGAGCGAGCGCCTTGCCGAAGTACGGCGAATAGCGGGGCTCGGTTCCGTGCGCGACGATCTCGCGGTACTCACGGCGCGCCGAGAGGTACTCGTGCGAGGCGTAGTACGTCTCGCCGAGGAGCCACAGCGCGTCGGTGTACGACGGCGTGTTGGGATACTCCTCCATGATCTCCGCGAAGACGACGCTGGCGCGCGCGTAGTCCTTCGTGCGGTAGAGCAGCTCCGCGTTCGTGAGGCGCTGCTCCGGCGTCATCTTCTGCGCCTTCGCGCGATCGACGGCGCCCTGGACCAGGCCCGACTCGCGATCGACGTTCGTGAGCTCCGACTGAGCGGTGCTCACGTTCGCCCCGGAATCGGCGGCTGCCGACCCCGCGACAGTGAGGACGAGGAGTGCGACGGCGCCCGCTAGGCGCAGTCGTGCGTGACGGGCGCGCATCGCTACTTGCCTGCCCCAACGGACACGCCACCGCTTGCACCGCCAGGCGTGGTGCTTGCTCCGCCGCTTGCTCCACCGCTTCCCCCAGAGGGAGCTTGCGGCGATGCGGGCGCGGAGGGCAACGAGCTCGCGCCGAGCGCCTGTACCTTCTCGTTCCACTCGATGCTCGGGCGCTGCTCGAGCGGCGTCGTGACGCCACCCTTCTCGAGCGACGTCGCCGTGAGCGTGAGGGTCTTGCCCTCGACCGCGGTGAACGAGTGCGCGGACTTCACCTCGAACTTGTAGCCGCGGAGGTACGTGAAGACGCCGTAGCCGTTGCCCTGGAAATTCAGGACGACCTGCACGGTGTGATCGCCCGGGGGGATCGAGCCCGAGAAGATCGGGATCTCCTTCTGATCAGCGAGCGCGCCGGTGTCGTCGGACTTGTTGTACTGGACCGTGCCGTCGATGACGAAGAGCGCGCGGGTGAGGCGGAACGCGCTCGACATTTCGTTGTGGTAGACGACCTCGGAGCGCGAGCCAGCGGCGCCGCCCGTGAGGATCGTGTCGGAGAGCAGCGCGAGGCGCGTGTGGCTGCGGCGAATCTGATCCTTGAGCTCGTCCACGCGGGCCTCGAGATCGCGCAGGCGAACGGAGTACGTCGCCCCATCCATCGCGGGCTTCTCGACGGCGCCTTGACCGGTCGCCGTCGGCGCCGAAGGTCCTGCTGCAGAGGTCGGCGCGGAGGATGCAGCCATCGGAGCGCCGGACGCGGCGGGGCCAGTGGCCGTCATCGCAGATCCTGCGGGCGCAGCGCTGGGCGCACCAGCAGCAGGCTTCGCGGGCGCAGCAGCAGGCTTTGCGGGCGCGGCGGCGGCGGGCTTCGGAGTATCGGCGGCTGTGGCGAGGGTGCCAAGGGACGCTGCGCCGAGGAAGCCGAGGAAAGTGAAGGCAAGGATGGTTGCCGGACGTCGCATGCGTAGTCCCCTTTTTTCCGATCCGAATTTGATGAACGCTAGTGGGGTCTGCTGCAACGAAGCGCGGCTTGTCCGCAGAACACCGGGCGCCACTCTATGACGTCCGGTCGACTCCATGCAACCGACACTGAACACGAAGCGCATCTCTTGTTGCTCTTCTTGGATGGGCGACCGAAACGTTCCCGGGATGGGATGAGCGATCTCGGACGCGACCGATGTAGTGCCATGTAGGTAATGTTGTTGTGGACTTTGGCTGTGGAGTTGACGGCCCCATGGCTACGGCGCGAGCATGGCCTGCGGAAAAAGAACTTTGAGCGCGCACGTCCGTCCTATCTGCCAAGGAAATGCACTACCCGGTGTTCGCATCGAATGCGCAGCGCTCCATGGCTCGAGGCCCAGCCCACATCTGGACGTCGGATGAGCCTGGCGCGCCCTGGCGTGAGCGACGAAGCGCTCCTCTCCCGCTATCGCGAGGGGGACCGCAGTGCGTTCGCCGAGCTCGTGCGCCGGCACCAGACGCCGCTCTACAACTTCGCGCTGAGGCAGCTGCGCGCGACGGAGCTGGCAGAGGACGTGGTGCAGGAGGCCTTCGTGCGCGTCGTCCAGGGCGTGCACGATTTCAAGCAGGAATCGCGCTTTACGACGTGGGTCTACACCATCGTGAGAAACCTCTGCATCGACCAGATGAGGAAGAACGCGCTGAGGCGGCACGCCTCACTGGACGAGTCGAAGGACCGCGAGGGCGACGGGCCGACGCTGCTCGATCAGACGGCGGATCCCAAGGCCGGCACCGATCGCAAGGCCACCAGCAACGAACTGGGCTTGCGCATCACGGCCGCCGTGGAGACGCTTCCAGAGGACCAGAAAGAAGTCTTCTTGATGCGCGAAGTATCGAACTTACCTTTCAAGGAGATCGCCGAGATCATCGGCGTGCCCGAGAACACGGTGAAGAGCAGGATGCGGTACGCGCTCGAGCGCCTCAAAGAGGCCCTTGGTGAGTACGAGGACATGGCGAGAGCGCTGAAGTAAGCCAGACAACGAAACCTTACAGAGAACATTCGAGAACGATCATGGACTGCGAGAAGTGCGAAGAACTGATGCTCGACGAGCTCTACGGAGAGCTCGATGACGTGACGAGCGCCCTCGTGCGCCGCCACGTCGCGGGCTGTTCGCGCTGCAACGCGATCCTGAGCGACCTGCGTGGAACGCGGGAAGCGGTGTCCGGTGCGCTCGTTCTCGAGGACGCTCCGCCGAGCCTGGAGGAGCGCATCTTCGCGGCCGAGAAGGAGGCCCGCAAGGTCGTGCCGATCCGCTCGCGCACGAGCAACGTCATCTCGATCGCGGGCCGCTGGGCCATGCGACCGCAGACGGCGATGGCGGCGTTGTTCCTCCTCATGATCGGCTCCACCACGTTCCTCCTCAAGGGGCGTCCGCAGTCTTCTCTGCGATCGTCCGCGCCCATCACCGTCGCGCAGGAGGGCTCGCCAGTCGCGGCGCCCAACGCGGTGAGCCCCGACACCCTTGGCCCGAACGCGGCGCGCAATGCGCATGGGCCGCTCGAGCCGTTGGTCGCGACGCTTCCGCCCGCGGCGGCTCCGACCGCGATCGCGTCTGGCGCGACCGGCAGCACTTCACTCGCGCTCGCGGACGATATGCCGAAGGATCTCGCGAAGGGCGACCAGGAGCAGCGAGAGCGCACCATGGACCCGGCGCAGGGCCCCGTCGCCAAGGGAGCCATGGCCCGCATGGCGCCGCGTCCGACCACGGCCGGGCTCGATCGCGACGAGGAAGACAAGAAGAACTCGATCTCCAACGCTGGCGCACCGGGTGGCGCTCCCGCTCCTGCTCCGCCGCCCGCTGCGTATGCGGCAGCTGCCGGTGCTGGTGGTGGGGGTGCTGGTGGCGGTCCGAATGATGGCCGGGGCTCCGGCGCGGGCATGAGCCAGCAGGCCGCCTCGGAGTCGGCGAACGGCTACGCGAAGAGGGATGGCCAGGTCGACAACTTCGCGCAGGGCATGACTGCCTACAATGGCCGCCAGTTCCCGCAGGCCGCGCAGTCGTTCGATCGTGCGTCGCAGGGCGGCGATCTGAACGCGAGCCTGTGGGCTGCGCGCGCCGTGCGCGACGGTCAGGGCTGCGGTGCGGCGGTCGCACGCTACGACTCCGTCGGCCAGCGCGGCGGCAGCAGTTACGTCGGCGCGGACGCGACGCTCGAAGGCGCTCAATGCTACGCGCAGCTCGGCTCCACCGACGTGGCGCGTGCAAAGTACACGCAGTTGCTGGCGGTGCCCTCGCACCAGGCGCGCGCCCAGGCAGGGCTCGATTCGCTCAACCAGGTGGCAGCACGCAAGGCACCCTCTGCCGCCAAGCCGAAGGCCGCCGCCGTGCAGGCCGCGCCGCCCGCGAACCCGCCGGCGCAGGCGCAGCCCCAGGCGAAGCCTCCCACCGCCCCCACCGCAGTGGACGCGAACGGCCTCTGATTCGCGCCCGTACAGCGTTTGATCCGGCGTCTGGTACAATGGAAAACATGCTCGGTACAGAGAACGATCACGTCAGCCAGCTCGCGCTCGCGTGGGAGCAGAAGGATCTCGCTGTCGCCGCCGTCTCGAAGGATCGTGACGCCGCGAAAGAAGCGCGTGGGCTTCGTGAGCTCGTGTGCGATCTCGTGCTGTCCGCGGCCGTTCCACAGCGCGAGCTCCTCACCGCGCTGCATGCGCTCGGGCAGCTCCTCGGAGAGAAGGGCGCGACGCCCAGCTACGTGTCCCTGACGATGGACAGCGCACGCGCGGTCCTCTCCGAGAGCGACGCAGAGCGCCTCGGGCCCTCCGCACGGGCTGCTGTCGCAGAGGGGTATGTCGCTGCGCTGCGGGAGACGAGCGCACGTGAAGCTCTCGTGCAGTGGCTGCCGCCTGCGGGCATCGTGCGGCTCTCGGCCGACGCATTCTCCGTGGCCGCGCAGCTCCCATCGCGCGAGCCCGACGACATCTCCGAGTGGGCGACCCGCATCGCGCGCCATCTGAAGGAGCGCGGCGCAAGGACCGCTCACATCGATGGCGATCCCGACCTGCTCACGGAGCTCAAGGACACGCTGCTCCTCGCGGGCATCGATGTCGCGACACCTCCCGCCACACCTCCCGCCGGCCCCCAGGGCAGCGGCAGCGGCGGCGCGGGCGAGCGCAAAAAAGGCATCCTCTCCAAGATCCTTGGATGAACCTTGGATAGACGCCAGCTGAAGATCCGCAGCGAGGCTCCCGCGCATCGGCTTTTCTGCTAGAGTGCGCGCCGACATGCGCTTTCGATCAGCGGCCCTTCTCGCGCTCGTGGCCTCCGCCTGCGGCTCCGAAAAAGAGCCCGTGAACGTCGCGCTCGCCCCGACCATCCTCGACCCGAGCGATCTCTTCTCGAACGTGTCGTCGATCAAGCTGAAGGTGTTCGACACCACCGGCGGCATCGACTGCGTCGCGCAGAGCGGCACCGTGACCGGCGCCGAGACCGCGACGGCCCTCGCCACGCTCGATCTCAACTCGACGGGATGCACGCCGCCGCTCCGCTACTGCGGCACGCTGACCATCCCGGAGAGCGACACCGACCGTGTCTTCCAGGCGCAAGGCTTCGGCTCCGATCCGGTCACACCCGTTGCGACTGGCTGCGCACGCGCGAAGATCAACCAGACCGCACTCCCGTTGCAGATCACGATGGAGCGCTTCATCCCGCCCGCCACCTGCGGGGACTCGGTGATCCAACCCACCGAGCAATGCGAGGGGCCTGCATCGCCCACCTGCGACGGCATGTGCCACTCGCCCGAATTCCTGCTCTCGAGCGGCTCGGGTGCAAACAACACCACCACGGGCAAGACCGGCGACAAGTTCGACGCGTCGTTCTTGTGGCCCGCGCAGAGCGGCACGAGCGGTAACTTCCTCGCGTTCTTCACGGACAAGACGTCGGGCGCGAACGACGTCGGCTTCCGCATGCTCTCGGACAAGTGGGCGCTCCCGTCGTCACCACCCGCGGCGGCTGGCGGAGAGCTGCTGCTCTCGAACGGCTCCGGCTTCCCGTCCACCCCCGCACCCGGAGCGCAGGGCGCGGCGCACGGCGCGTTCCTCGGCGGCAAGTACTTCGTCGTCTTCCAGGACGATGACTCCCCCAATGGCATCGACATCCACCTGCGCTCGATGGACACATCGTTCGTCGCGGACCAGGGCGTCAGCATGTCCATCGGCATCAACGGCCCGAATGGCGTGGGCGAGACGAACATCCAGGCGATCCCCGACGTCGCCGCGGGCCCCGGAAACAAGCTCTTCATCGCCTGGGAAGATCAGGCCGCCGGCGGTGTCATCAATGGCCGCACCTTCACGCCGCCGAACGTGCTCGGCAACCAGGTCAGCATCAGCACCGGCAAGAGCAACTCGAAGGTCGCTCTTGCCGCCACGTCCACGGGCTGGGTCGCGGTGTGGCAGAGCGGCGACGACATCAAGATGCGCCTCATCGGCTCCGATGGAACACCGGCCGGCTCCGATTCCACCGTGAACGACAACACCGCCGGCTTGCAGGACCATCCGCGCGTCGCGACCCTCGGGGATGGCCGCTTTGCCGTGGTCTTCGCGGACCACCAGGCCCTCGCCTCGGACATCGTCGTGCAGCGCTACAACACCGCGCAGGCCAAGCTCTCCGGTGACCAGACCATCCGTGTGAACAACGTGATCACGGCTGGCGATCAGGCCTTTCCTGCGATCGCCGGGCTCAACGCTGCAGGTGGCTCGTTCGCGATCGCCTGGCTCGACGTCGGGTCGAATCACATCCGCGGCCGCTTCGCAGGTGGCAACAGCGGCTACTTGCCGAACAGCGTCGACGGCCAGGACCAGGAGTTCCAGGCAAGCCTCACCGACGGCAAGACCCGCGCAAACCCCGTGGTCGTCAGCGGCGGCGCTTCGGGCAACGTGATCTTCGGCTGGGAAGACAAGTCGAACACCGGCGCCGGCGTCGTGGGCCGTTTCTTCCCCGCCCCCCCAGCCCAGTAGTCACTTCACGCGCAGGTTGCCGCCGTTGATGCGGTTCTCTCCGTCCATCGGGCCGCTCTTGATCTTGAGGCGCGACTCGCCCTGGTAGAGGCCGAAGAAGATCGTGTACGTGCCGGGACCGAAGTTCGGCTCGAGCGAGAACTCGTAGTCGTCCGCGATGTAGTCGCCGATCTGCCAGAGCGCGAACGGATACTTGCCGTCGATCATCTTGTGATCGCCGTTGTGGCGACGCTTGTAGCCGTCGATGTGGATGAACGCCTCCCACTCACGGGTGACCGGCGCGAGGACCTTGTAATAGGTCTTCATCTTGTACTTCTTGCGCGGCGTGACGGAGTCGACGAGGCGCCCAGTGTCACCGTCCATCAGGTCGTAGCCGAGACAGAGGAGCTGGTCGTCCATGTTGACGTCCAGGCGGTGCTGCGGCTTCGGCGCCTCTGCCAGGATGACCTTCGCGAGCGGGTTCTCGTTCTTCTCGTTCGGTTCGAGCGAGGAAGCGACGAGCATGATCTGGCTCGACCGAGCGTCGAGGACGGGCACGTTGCCGTGACTGGGCTGGGAGCGGAAGAGCGCGTTCAGGCGCGACAGCTCCGTGCCGGAGGCTGCGAGGAAGCGACGATGTCCGGGCTCCGCCGCGGCGAGCCACGTGAAGGCGCCCTGCGCATCCTTGAAGATCGGCGGCTGACCGCCGGCGTAGTACGCAGCCGTGCGACCGCCGACGCCAAGGAGACCGAGCGGCTCGTCCGCCTTCTTCACGTTGCGGTAGCTCTCGAACACTTCCTTCGGCGAGAGCTGGTTCGCGAGCGCCGGGTAGTACGAGAAGCACAGCACGGCGGAGAGCGCGGTGGCCGAGAGCGCCATGAACGCCGCGCGGCTTCCGCGGACCAGCTGCGACACCAGACCGAGCAGCAGGAACACACCGACACCCGACGGCAGCGCGATCGCGACGGACGGGAGCATGTGCACCCCCGCCTTCGTGAGCCCGATGTACACCGCGAGCGGCACCTGCAGGTACATGAGCGGCACCATCACGATCAGCGTGACGAGCGCGACGGAGAACGGCGTGGGCTCGCCCGGAAGAAGCGCAGGCTCCACCAGCGCATCGACCTTCGCCTCGCCCTTGTCGCTGTCCTTGTCGTCGTTCTTGTCGCTGTCGTCGTCCTTGTCCTTGTCGTCGTCCTTGTCGCTGTCCTTGTCCTTGTCGCCGTCCTTGTCGCTGTCCTTGTCCTTCGCGTCGGCCTTCTTTTCCTTCTTGCCGAGCGCCGCGAAGATCACGGTCCACGTAGGCGCCGTGAGGTTCGAACCTTTCCCGACGAGCTCCGCGGCGAGATCCTCGAGCGGCTCGAAGCCGCGCAGCGCGGTGGCGACCGTGGGCTCCTCGGTGGTGCGGAAGGCCCAGCGCCACACGTCGTACCAGAAGTAGATGCCGAGGATCGCGACGAGCGGGCCGAACGCCGACACCCACCACGCGTTGAGCACGATGTCGCGCGTCTGCGAGCCGATCGTCGGGAGCCACTTCGCGCCCGTGCGCTGGCCGGCCCACACCGCGAGGCCCGCGAGACAGGCGCCCGCCACGATGGCGAAGTAGATGAGCGCGAGCATGCCGTCCCACGCGTCGAGCAGCGTGCCGATCAGGCGCGCGTAGCTCTTCGTGTCGAACGGGCGGGTCTCTTCGTCGGCCGAAGTCTCGCCCGAGGTGCCCGCTGCGCCCGCGGCACCACCGGCGGTCGCGATGGCAGTGTCCAGCGCATCTGGAGCGAGCTCCGCGTTCGGCGCGGCCGGCGGACGGACGCGTTTGTCGCGCGCGGCGGAGAGCTCGAGCCACCATGGGCGGAAGGCCTTCAGCGCGTCGTTGTCGACCCACGTGAGGAACGAGATACCTGCAAAGCCGACGAGCACGACGGTCCAGAGCGAGAGCGCGTGAGCCTTGAACGACTCGGGGAACGTGGTCGAGACCACCGCGTAGGCCTGGAACGCCTTCTCCGGCAGCTGGTGCATGTCGTGATGGAAGAGGCCGAGGAACGCAGCAGTGCCGACGCCGACGGCGATCGACGGGTGCGCGCCGCGCTCGTAGTCACGCAGCGCGATGCCGCAGACAGCCGCGAGCACCGCGGGCGCGGAGAACGCCATCAGATCGGTGCGCGCAGCGAGCCATCCGTGCACGCCGAGCGCGACGCCAGCGGCGACGATCAGCGCCATGCGCGCGACGCTCTCGCGCTCCACCTCGAGGCCCGGCTTGCCCTTCGGCGCGATGAACATGCGGCCGAGCGCGAACGGAACGAACGCACTCCACGGCACCATCGCGTGGCCTATGTGCGAGACGAAATAGTCGAACGTCGGGTACTTCGTGGGTGCGTGGACCATGGCGCCGACCCACGGGCTCATGTCCGGGACGCGCTCTTCGCTCATCACGCCAAGCGTCTTGTAGAAGACGTAGCCGGCCGCCGCGAGCGAGAGCGCGCCGAGCGCGTCCGTCACGTAGTCCGTGTGCTTCTGACCGGAGGCCATGAGCACGCCCCACGACAGGCCGATCGCTGCGAGCGGGATGCCGACGCCAACGGCGGCACCACGGCTGTAATAGCCGCACGTGAGGCCGAGGATCGCGAGCGCGAGGTAGCCGAGGCGCCCGAGCGGCATCGGCCCTTCGTCATCCGGGCGGCGGTCGAAGAGCACGACGAGCAGGCCGCCGAATGCCATGGACATTGCGCTCATGGTGACGATGTCACCGAGCATGGTGCGCGCCTGCACGAAGTAGAGCGGCGTGGTGGTGAGCGCGACGGCAGCGAATGCACCCGCGCGCTTGTCGACCATCCGCGACACCCAGCCGTACGTCGCGATCACTCCGAAGAGGCCGAACAACGCGAGCGGCAGGCGACCTGCCCATTCGCGTAGTCCGAAGAGCTGGAAGCCGATCGCCATCGCCGTGAAAGGCAGCTGCGGCCGCCCGAGATCGTTCAGGTGCGGGAGCGAGTTGTCCGCGCCCTCGAGGCGCAGGTGCTCCGCGCCGTGCAGGTTCAGGCCCACGCGCCGCGCGAGATCGGCCACGTTGAGCTCGTACGGGTCCCAGATGCCGCTCTTGCCGAGCGGGGGCACGATGAAGAAGAAGAGGATGGGCAGGCCGACCGCGACGACCCAGGCCGGGATCGCAGGCAGCTTGCGTGAGGGCCCTCTCTCCTCTTTCTTCGCTGGGGGCGTCTCTCTCGCCGTCTCCTTCGCGGTCTCCGTCGCGGGCTCATTCGCGACGCCCTTCGCGTCATCCGCGGCGTCATCCTTGGCGTCGGCCTGCTTGGTTTCTGCCGTGGCTTCGCTCGAATCGTCGTCCTTCATCGCGAGGACCGTGTCTAGCGCATGCACGACCGTTCGTCACGCAGCCGTATTTTCGTGTAAGAAGGCGGAAAA
>JANXLV010000005.1 GCA_025355005.1 Myxococcales bacterium
TTCGAACTCCTGGACAGCTTGCACCGTCGGCGGTTTTCAAATTCAGGATCTGTGTCAGCAGGTGGTCGCACGGACGGAAACGCCGAGAGACTCGAGGCCACCAAGACCAAACTCGTGGCACCGAGCGGCACGGAGCGGCACCAGGACCAAACTTTGGACCATGTGCCAGACCATGAGACCAAAAATAACTTTGGTCCCGTGCAGTATGCACACGAACTCCTGGAAGCTGTCGCGGCGGGCGACGAGCGCAGCGTGGAGCTCGCGGGGGAGCTCGTGAAGGCTGTGCTCGGCGACGCGACGGTGAAGAGGGCACTAGCGCTGGAGGGGCTCCTGAGGACGCGTAGCCCGTTCGCGCTGGTGAGGGCCGTAGAGCTTGCGGAGGTCTGCCTCCACGGCCGTGGCACGAGCAGCGCCGCGATGACAAAGGGATAGGTTCGGGGAGGCGGGGAAAACCACGCACTCTCTAAACCGCGGTCATTTCACGTGCGACTGCGTGATCTCAGAGAGTTGCGTGCGTTCCCTGCGACACGGCGCGACGCGAGGTGGCGGGGCGTGACGGGGAGCTTGGACACTGGTGGGACACGCTACGTGCGTTATGTACATAGCGCGTCCCTCAACGGACGCGGTCGGCGAATTTGTCGCATCCACCGCCCAGCGATTCAGGAAGCGGCGCGTTCTGCCGTAGCGTAATGAAGCCGTCCGACGACCACGCGAAACATTCGTGTGCTTGGATCCGCTGTCCGTTATGCAGAAGGACGCCGTCGCAGCTCGCGAGGCGATCGTCCCCTTCTGTTCCGACGGCCCGGCATTCTGTGAACTCCACGCGATCCCCACTCGCGTGGAAGGCCGTGATCCAACCCTCAAGCTGCGCGCGCGTGCATCGCGGGCTGCACTTGAAGTTGTAGATCGCTGCCTCATCGGCATACAGCACAGCGACTTCCTGCCAGTCGGCGTGCGCATTCAGAAGCTGAGACAACCTCCGAAGGCGCGCGACCGCACGAGGAGCCGCCCGAAGCGCCGGCGACTCCGCGGTTGTCTGCGTCGAGACGTCACTTCGTCGCGGTCCATCTGGCGCACTCCTCGTGGCCAACGCAGGCGGAAGCGATGGCGGCGGGACATCAGAGTGGGTGCTCACGCCGTCAGGACAACGTGACGCCCAAGCCACGACGAGCAAGATGGCCACGAGACCGACGCAGCCGCAGCCTCCCCTTTTGCCGCCGGGCGGATTCCGCCAGTGCGATCTTACCCACGGCATAGCGCCTCCCTCCGACGAGCGCGCAGGCGCGCTCGCATCAATGCCGGCCGAACAGTAGCAGGGGTCGGCGCGCGACTGCGAGCGCACTTGTCCGATCGCTTGGGCGGCAACGCGCGCAAGGCGGGGCTCGCGAACCTACCGAGGATCTACGTCGATGACGACTCGACAGTGGTCGCTCGGCCCCCACTCCTCGATGCCGTTATTGCCCGCGCGCGTGAACGCGGTGCGAGATCTCTTCGGACGCGAAGACGAAGTCGAGCTGGCGCGTGGCTGTCGCGGCGCTCTGCCGAGAAGAGTGGAACGTCGGCACGTTCTTGCTGTCCGCGGGCAGCTCCTTCGGCCAGGGATCGGCCTGGCGCCCCCCTTCGGGCGCGGACGGTCCGACGCACGGGAGACCGACTGCCTCCATTCGGTCGAAGGCGGTCGCGTAGCGTCGCGCCCAGTCCTCGTTCCCGTGCTCGCCGTGACCACGGAGCAGGTTGAAGTCCCCCGCGACGATGATCCGGTGGCCCCTCTGGCTGGCGATGAGGATCGAGATGTCGGAGGTCAGCCGTGCGCGGAGGCATCCGAGATGATCCACGGCTGCACGCTGTCGCTTATGACGGTCTCCCAGACCGAGTACGCCGAGATGCAGGTGAACGTCTCCAGCCGAAGTCCACGTCTGCGACCGTCAGCGTGCCCGCTCGGCTGACCGCGATTGCGTCGGAAGTCAGTCCCCCAACCTCACGCCCCCAAACCGTCACGCGGTCGGAGAGAGTCGCGATGGCCGGGCGGAACTCGCGCTTGTACCCGGGCATCGTCCACGCGCCGTTGCGGCTGGGGTAGACGTCTCGCGTGAAGGCCGCGGGTGGGCGCTTGGCTTCCTGGAGTAGAAGCGGTGATGCGTGACGGCGTTACGCTCGCGTTTTCTTCGGCTTCGGTGTTGCCTCGGCAATCAGGACCGACATGGGGCGACGGAAGCCGATCGCGAGCCTGACCAGCGTCACGAGCGTCACGTTGAGCTGTCCGCTCTCGATCTTCTGAAGGTGCTTCAGGTCGAGTTCGCACCGCTCGGAGGCTTGTTCCAACGTCCACCCCTCGGTTTCCCGAAGTCGTCGCAGACGCAGCCCCAGGGCCTTCGCTTCGCGAAGGTACCGAGCACCCTTCTTGTGCACCCTCGAGGGCGCTCGTCGACCCTCGCTTCGGCGGCATCCACCGAGAAACGTCGGCGCCTTCGCACGAAGCGAGTACCTCACATCTGAGGAAACCATCCGTTACGGTGGACGGGGTGGAGTCGACGGGTTAAGTTGGCCTAAGGTTCGACGCTCGTCCGGGCCGGGGAGGGCGGATGGGGAGGAGTTCGAAGGTCTCGCATGCTCGATGCCTCGTTCGCGTTCTCTTGTCACTGACAGCGTCGACAGCGTTGTGTGCCGTGTGCACTCTCGGCTGCCATCGTTCGCAGTCACTCGCTGGTGCGGACGGTGGTGTGAGCGACAGCAGTGTCGAAGCCGTCTCGGTGCCGTCGGCCTCGACCCCAATCGGCAGCGCTCTTCCTACACCGACCTCACTCAAAGGCATCGCTAGTACCATCAAGACGTTTAAGTCTAAGGGGCAATGTGAACCACTTCTTGGCTCTGCCACGATGCCGGTCGCATTGGCGAAAAACACTGCACCATTCTTCTCTGCGGCTGCGGCGGCCAAGGGATGTGAGTGCGTTCAATCCGAAGAGAACCCGCCTTCAGCGTTCTGCTCCTTGACAGTTACCATCGCTAAGCGTCCGCCCAAGACTTCTGATGTGTTCCTCGATTGCATCGACAGCGATGGCGTGTTCATCGACACGTTGTCCTTCTCTGCTGACGACTTCGAACGACACGAGACTGGGGACAAGGTTCGAATAGATGTGGTCGTACAGGAGTGCTGGGAAAGATCTGGCGTATCCCTGAAACTGAAGATTCGCGAGCCAGACACCGCGGTGGCTGCTAATCCGGCGTCTGCCCCTCCCAACGATCCTGCTCCTACTCCTGCCGCTCAGGCGACCCGCACAAACAGCGGCTCCAGCAGCCCTCGTCAAAGCGGAGCGACGTGCACCCTCTGGCGCAACGTCGGTGGGGGATTGGTTCAGGGTGATATGTGCTGGAACAAGAATCCGTTTAAACGAGGGATCGCGGTAGGCACGTGTCCTTGTTCCTCGAGTCCGTTACCGCTCTCTCCATGAGGAGTACTTCTCGTAGGAGTCGCGCTGGGCCGACACCCGCATCCACGGCACGACGAAGCGCCCGGTCTCCGCGATGTTTGCCGAGGAGAAGCCACACCTCAGGCCGCTGCCGCTCGAGCCGTTTCGTTACTACCGACACGTAACCGTTCGGGCATGGACGGCTGGTCCCGGTTCGCGGGGCCGGTTTTACTTCGCGCGTGAGCCGAAAGAGTAACGCCGAGTGGTCCGCGGTGATCCGCGAGTTCGAGAAGAGCGAGATGGAGCACGTCGAGTTCTGCGCGCCGCGCGCGGCATCAACGTGTGGACGTTCCGCAAGCACCTCTACGACTTGCGAGGCGCTTCGAAGGCAGGGCAGAGTCGCGCGTAGCGCGACGGCTCGCACACCGAAGCTCGTTCGCGTTCACCTCGGCGCGCAGGACCCCCCGGCGACGTTTCTCGCGGGCTCAGTGGAGGTCGCATTCGGCGGCGTGACAATGCCCGTCGCGGTCAGCACGGACACGGGCTACGTCGCGACGCTCATCTCCGCGCTGCGGGCGTTGGCTGAGCGTCTCTCCGAGCACCAAGGTCTGCCATTCACCGAGGGTACCCTTCTGGCAATCCTACCGTCCACACTCGCCGGAAATCGCGCGAGACAGACGCCACGCGCAGCGCTGGCGGCGACGTAGAGCATGCCTACGAAGGCGGCGATCGGGAAGAAGTAGAGCTCGGCGAGAATGAGCGAACCGGCGAACGCACCGCCGGCGGTCGTGTCCCACGCGAACCGCACCGCGAGCAACGTCAGCAGCGAGAGCACGAGGGATGTGGTGACGACTGGCCACCGCAAGACCATCCCGAGCGGCCCGCCTACCTTTGGGTTCACGGCTCGGTATAGGTACGCGAAAGCGAAAAGAGAACGAGCGGGGCAAGCCTCCAGTGCTCCGCAGCGAAGATGTGCGGATCGCTGAGCGCGCCCACGTGCGCGAGCGCGATTGCGCCTCCGCAGAAGAGGCCAAGGGCAAAGAGACCACCGACCACGAGGACGACCGGCAACACGATGAACCAAGCGACGGCCACGATGACGACGCCGAGCGCCACGCGCATCAGCGCTGTCGTCTCCTCGGACCGCGGTTCGTCCCCCAATCGATCGGGATTGTATCGGAGGCGCCCGCGACACGGTCACCAGATCAGGGCGTCACCCGGCGAAGGATCACGGGGACTTTGAAAGCCGCGTCTCCAGACCTCGGGTTTTGGGTCAGTGGGTGATACCGGCCGTGGAGAGGCTCGCGAGTACGCGCGCCACGTAGTTGGTGAGTTCATCGGCCACTCCTCCCGGTCGCGCCGGGAAGCACCCGATGCCGCGCGTGTTGCTGCCTTCGTCGTGGTACGCGTCCGCGGTGTCGCCTGGATAGAGCACCCACGCGCTCCTGGCCTCGGGGATCGCATCGCGGTAGGCGTGCATCTTGTGCAGGTCCTCCACCTTCGCCTCCGACGTTTCATCGCCCGCGTTCGGCCATCTCAGTCGGAACTTCGCGTCGAACAGATGCAAGCCGGAGCCCGGCACGAAGACCGCGAAGTCGGGACGGAGGAGCACCGACCGGGAGCGACCGTGGAATCCCTGCTTCCGCGTGTAGCTCGCGTTGATGGCCAGCTCAGTACCGTTTCTCCAGCGAGCGTGTAGACCACGCTCGACGTTTACTCCAAACGCGGTCTCGCTCAGCGGCGTCACATCGCTCGGCTCGCCAAGGTGCCCTCGCAGCACGTCGAGGAGATGGAAGCCGCACCAGAGTTCATAGAGCTTGGCGATGTCCTTGACCTCGAGGAGCCGCACCACCTCCGGCTCGGTGAGCGGCAGCATGTGCGAGCCGCCACGCAAGAGACCATCGGCGCGCAGCACCTCCCTGTACGAGCCGCGGCGCTGGAGAACCATCGACCCCGTCGGCATGCTCACGAGGCGCCCCACGTGGCGCCATAGCGACGCACGCAGGATGGGCGCCAACGCTCCGTCGATCGCGCGCGCATCGGCCTCCAGCCGCGCGCGGATGTGAGCGGGGGCGCTGGCAATTCGTTCGCGCACAGTCACCACGATGTGCTGGCACGACGCGAGGAAGCTCTTCACGAAGCGGTTCTCCGGCGTGTCCACGCTCTCCGCGCTGTGTGGCTCCCCGATACGTATCGGGAGGAGACCACCAACACCCATCTCGCTCGAGGCCGCTCGCTGGAACGGCCAGCGTCCGGTGATGACGTCATCGAGCATGCGCGGCGTCACAACTGACGCGAGCTCCACCGGTACCTCCCGCATCCGCTGCACGAGTCGACGATGCGGGT
>JANXLV010000007.1 GCA_025355005.1 Myxococcales bacterium
CCCTCGGCCTCGGCGCCACGGCGACCAACACGCTCCTCCTCCTGGGGGACCGGCGCCGCATGCGCTACCTGCCCGGGATCGCGAAGCTTCTGCGCGAGATCGCCGACAAGAAGAAAGGCATCCTCCGCGCCGAGGTCGTCACCGCGGCGCCGCTCAGCGACGCCTACTACCAGAAGCTGCAGGTGCAGCTCGAGCGCATGACCGGCCAGCGCGTCATCGTCGATCGCCGCGAAGATCCGAGCATCATCGCCGGCGTCGTCACGCGCATCGGCGACACGATCTACGACGGGTCCTTGCGCACACGGCTCGACGAGATGAAGCACTCGCTTCTTCCTGCTTCAACCTGAGCCAGCACCTGAGCCGGCCCGCCTCGGCTCCCTGATTTTTTCCGGCGCGTCGCATACGCCCGGGCTGACCACGACACCGCCTCCGCAAACGGACATAGAAGGAATCGCGCCATGCAGCTTCGCGCCGAAGAGATCTCGCAGATCATCAAGAAGCAGATTCAGGGCTACGAGAAGGCCGCCCAGACGATGGAGACGGGCACCGTGCTCTCGGTCGGTGACGGCATCGCGCGCGTGTACGGCCTGGAAGGGGCCATGGCCGGCGAGCTCCTCGAGTTCCCCGGCGGCGTCGTGGGCCTGGTCCTGAACCTCGAGAGCGACAACGTCGGCGCGGCGCTCTTCGGAGACGTCAGCGGCATCAAGGAGGGGGCCACCGTGCGCCGCACCTCGCGCATCATGGAGGTCCCCGTCGGTGAGGCCGCCATCGGTCGCGTCGTGAACGCGCTCGGCCAGCCGGTGGACGGCAAGGGGCCCATCGAGACGCCGCACAAGCGCCGCGTCGAGGTGAAGGCGCCGGGCATCCTCCAGCGCCAGCCGGTCAAGGAGCCGCTCCAGACGGGCATCAAGGCGATCGACGCCATGGTCCCCATCGGCCGCGGGCAGCGCGAGCTCATCATCGGTGACCGCCAGGTCGGCAAGACGGCCGTCGCGCTCGACACCATCATCAATCAGAAGGGGCAGGGCGTTTACTGCTTCTACATCGCCATCGGCCAGAAGCAGTCCACCGTGGCTGCCGTCGTCGACAAGCTCACGCAGCACGGCGCCATGGAGTACACGACCGTCGTCTGCTCGGGCGCCAGCGAGTCCGCGCCGCTCCAGTTCATCGCGCCGTACACCGGCGTCACCATGGCGGAGTACTTCCGCGACACCGGCCGCCACGCGCTCTGCATCTACGACGACCTGTCGAAGCAGGCCGTTGCGTACCGTCAGCTCTCGCTGCTGCTCCGCCGTCCGCCGGGCCGCGAGGCATATCCGGGCGACGTCTTCTACATCCACTCACGCCTCCTGGAGCGCGCCGCCAAGATGGCGCACCGCTACGTGGTCGTGGCGAAGGGCAAGAAGTGGGAAGAGCGCGGCGACGCGAAGATCCACATCGGCGAGCAGGGCGACCACTCGTCGAAAGAGGAGCAGAAGGAGAAGGGTGACGGCTTCGAGATCGTGCGTGATCCGCACGGCGGCGGCTCGCTGACCGCGCTCCCGATCATCGAGACCCAGGCCGGCGACGTGTCGGCGTACATCCCGACGAACGTCATCTCGATCACCGACGGGCAGATCTTCCTCGAGACCGACCTCTTCTACTCGGGCGTGCGTCCCGCCATCAACGTCGGTATCTCCGTGAGCCGCGTCGGCGGCGCCGCGCAGGTGGCCGCCATGAAGGCGATCGCCGGCACGCTGAAGCTGGACCTGGCGCAGTACCGCGAGAAGGCGGCGTTCTCTCAGTTCGCATCCGACCTCGACAAGGTCACGCGCGACATGCTCGACCGCGGCGTCCGCCTCGTCGAGATCTTGAAGCAGGGCCAGTACGTCCCGCTCGCGGTCGAGAAGCAGATCGTCATCATCTACGCCGCCACCAAGGGCTTCGTGGATGCCCTGCCCGTGGGCAAGCTCGGCGAGTACGAGCACCAGCTCTACGCGTTCATCGACTCGAAGTACCCGGACATCTTCGAGGACCTTCGCCAGAAGAAGACGCTCAAGGGCAACGACATCGAGGACAAGCTGAAGAAGGCCCTCAAGGAGTTCGGCTCCGCGTTCTCTGGTTCGGGCGAGAAGAAGAAGAGCGAGAAGTCCGCCAAGAAGGGCAGCTGAGTCATGGCCTCGCTCAAGGCAATTCGTAGGCGTATCACGAGCGTCAAGTCGACGCAGAAGATCACGCGCGCCATGAAGATGGTGGCTGGTGCGCGCCTGAACCGCGCGCAGCAGCGCATCGTGGCCCTGCGCCCGTATGCCGTCAAAACGCAGGAGGTGCTCACCTCTGTCGCGGATGCGCTCACGTTGCAGAGCGAGGACACCGATGGAGGGACGTTCGGGCAGAAGCCCATTCATCCGCTCCTCGCGAAGCGCGCGGAGAAGCGCGCGATCTTCGTCGTCCTCTCCGGTGAGCGCGGTCTGTGCGGTGGCTTCAACGCGAACGTCAACAAGACGGCCGAGCGCGCGTGGCAAAAGAAGAAGGACGAGGACATCTCCGTCCAGTTCGTCACCATCGGCAAGAAGGGCCGCGAGTACTTGGCCCGCCGCGGCGGCGAAATCGCGCACGACTTTCCGCGCATGTTCGAAGGCCTGGACCTGGAGAAGGTCGCGCAGGTCTCGAGCTACCTGGTCTCGAAGTTCAAGAGCGGCGAGGTCGACGCGATCTACCTCGTCTACAACGACTTCATCAGCGCGATGACCCAGAAGCCGCATGTGCAGGCCCTCCTGCCGCTGCCCGCGCCGCAGCGCGAAGAGGGTACGGACGGCAGCAAGGCGCAGTTCATCTACGAGCCCGCGCCGGAGACCCTGCTCGAGCATCTCGTACCGATGTACATCGACATCTCGATCTACCGCGCGCTGCTCGAGACGCAGGCCGGCTTCTACGGCGCGCAGATGACCGCCATGGACGCGGCCACGCGCAACGCGAAGGACATGATCGCGCGGTACACGCTGGTGTACAACCGCGCGCGTCAGGCGGCGATCACCAAGGAGCTGATGGAGATCATCGGCGGCGCAGAAGCGCTGAAGGATTAGCGCTTGAAGTTGTATGTCATGCGTCACGGACCCGCGGTGGAGGTCAGCCCGAGCGGCCTCGATGCGGATCGCGTGCTCACTGCGCAGGGCAGGGAGCGCGTGCGTCAGGTGGCGAAGGCGCTGCTCTCCGCGGATGAAGCCCCGGTCGCGATCTACTCGAGCCCCTATGCGCGCGCGCTCTCCACCGCGGAGATCATCGCCGCCGCGACGAACCTCGGCGACCGCGGCGGGTTCCTCGAGGTCCGGCGCGAGATCGCCCCAGGCGGGCCGATGCTGGAGCTCCTCGACGAGCTGCGCCGCGCCAAGAAGCGCCGCGTGATGTTCGTGGGCCACGAGCCGGACCTGTCCTCACTCATCGTGCGCCTCCTCGGCCGCGCGCCCACGCAGGGCATGCTGAAGGGCATGGTCGTGGGCCTGTCCCTCGCAGAGCACGACGGCAGCCAGGACGGCTACACATGGACGGTGAAGCCGCGCTTCGTTCTGGATCCCAAGAGCCTCGAGCTCGACCGAAACGCCCCGTAGGCGAAGCGGGGTGGCCAGCGCTACCTGGCCTGCGCGGCACGGCGTTGCGTGTCGCACGCGTCGGCGAGGGCCTTTGCGCGGGCGGCGCGGCCTTCGTCCGAGACGCCTTCCACGGGAAAGTGCGGCGGGTACCAGCCATTGTCCGTCCACTCCGGCATCCACATCAACGTGAGCGCTTCGTCGCCGAACGCAACGGATAGCGCGGTGCCCGTCGGCACGGTCGAGAGCTTCCGCTCACCTTCCTTGGTGAAGTGGATGTCGATCCATGGCTGCATGGTCACGATGTCCTGGCCATGGGTCGAGTCGTGGTTCTGGTTCTCCTTGATCGTGCACGACTCGAGGTGCGATGCGTCGAGCAGCAACGCGCTCTCGACTGCGACGGTCTTGAAGACGAAGGATGCGGTCTCCCACTCCTTGCCGAAGTACAGCATGCGCGCGCCGTCGGGCAGGTGAGGGGGTGGCACGCCGTCTTTCGCGGCGAGCTCGCTCCCCCCATCGTCTGGCTCACCGTGAAGGACGAGATAGTGGATGACGGGGACGTCGCGCGTGCCGGTGAAGCCCCAGCTCCACGTGGTCGAACCCGAGCTCGGCCAGGTCGACGGCGGGCTCATCGGGTCCCACGTGGCTGGACCGCTCGCAAACGGATCCTGCTTGAGAACGCGGTACACACCGAACGCGCCGAGCGGGCGCGGTGGTCGAGGCGCACGCCGCGCCGGTGCGGCAGGTGGGGTGTACACCGGCGGCCCTGGCCAGCAAGCCGCTGCCGCGATGCCGAACGCCAATGGGAGCACGATGCGCATCGACGTGAGCGTATCAGCGCTGTCTCGCATGAGGGGAATTCCCCCCTACAGCAAGGGGTTTCGCATATGGCCACCAAAGCAGGTGGGATGTTGCAAAAACGGGGTCGGTGGGGGCGGGAAACCCCCGTCGCAAATCAATGAAACCATGCATGAAAACATGTCACCTTGACACTCCCCGGACCCTCCCATAACCCCCATAGAGAGGGCTGTTTTCGATGGGCGCACGGACGGCGATCACAGGGACGAGTTGGTGGGCTCCACGCTTCGGCCGGACGTCCGCTCTACAGACACGTCCGCTGGCGTCGGCGGCCATTCGCATCCCTGAACGCGTAAGCGAACGGCTCGCGCTGGTGTTCCCGTCGCCCTCGCCGCGGCTCTATGTGCACGAAGGCGCGCGGCAGGCGCTCGAGCGCAAGCTCCAGGCGGCGTTCAGCGGTCAGGTCGTCATCTCCATCACGGACAACAGGCATTCGATCATCTCGGTGTCGCGTCGTGGCGGCACCGTCCGCATCCGCGTGCACCACATGTTCCTCGACGCGCCCACGCACATCGTGAACGCGCTGGTCCGCTACCTCACGACCAACGATCGCGCGGCCAGCATCAAGGTCGGGCTCTACATCGAAGAGAACGGCGGCCGCCTCCACCGTCGTCGCGCGCGCAAGATGCCGCTCGCCCCCAAGGGCCGCGTCCACGACCTCTACGAGATCTTCCAGGACCTCAACGCGCGCTACTTCGACGGCCAGTGCAACGCGCTCATCACCTGGGGCAAACGCACGAAGGAGAAGCGCACGTCGCCGCGCAAGACGATCAAGCTCGGGAGCTACAGCGCCCTGGAGCGGCTCGTTCGCCTGCATCCGGTGCTGGATCGCGCGTGGGTTCCGCGCTACTTCGTGGCCTTCATCGTGTACCACGAGATGCTCCACCACGTGATGCCCGCGGTCAGAGATAGCCGCGGCGGCGGCCGCAGGAACCTGCACCCGCCGGAGTTTGTGGAGCGCGAGCGCGAGTTCCGCAACTTCGAGCGCGCAGTTGCCTGGGAACAAAAGCACATCGCCAGGCTTTTGCGTACGACGTGAGCCGCTACGCCATCGGACCTCTCCCCCGAGCTTCCCACTCGCCAATCGCACTGACCCTCTGCGGCCTGCTCGCCGCCGGTGCCATCACGCTTGCGTGCAGCGGTCATGGCAAGGGCGCGAAGGTGCCGGACACCGAGGGCGACCCGAAGCGCGCTGCTGCATTCCGTGACGGAGGCTCGGAGCTCGGGCCTCACCATTTCTTCCTGGCCGACGTGCCGGATGGCGCCGTGGGACCGCACTGGGCGCGGGGCGAAGGTGGCGGTCTGGTCGCGTACATCGGCCCGCCCGAGGTGGACGCCCGCGCGATCGTCGTGGTGAAGGTGAACAAGGACGGCGAGGCGAAGGATCCTCCGCAGTCCATCGCCACGGCGAAGGTGGACGCGAACTCGATCCTCGTTCGGCCGCTTTCGAAGGGCTACTTCGTGGGCTGGACCGAGCTCACGGACAAAGGCGAAGCGCTGCGCGCGGTGATCGTCAACGCGGACGGCAAGGCCACGGGCAAGGCGTTCGAGATCGGCCGCACGTCGAACGACATCGTCTGGTTCGAGGTGAAGCAAACGCCCACCGGCGCGCTCGTGGTCTGGGCCGAGAGCACGAAGGACGGACTTGCCACGATCGTGGCGCAGCCGCTCGACCTCGATGGCGCGCCTGCGCAGGTCGCCGTGCGCGTGGCTCAGGGCGCGATCGGGTGGCAGCTCGTGGCGTCGAGCACGAAGGACAACGCAAAGGAGGGCGCGGCGCTCTTCCTCACCACGCCCACGCAGAAGGGCAAGGGCGACGTCGCCGTCACCATGCAGAAGCTCGGCATGGACGGACAGCCCATAGCAGCGCCGATCGTCGTGGCGGCGAGCGCTCATGCCTCGGGCGACGTGGACGCGGTGAGGCTCACGGCGTCCTGGCTGGTCGCGTGGACCGATCGCAGCGTGGGGCCCTCTACCGTCGTCACGGCGCTCGTGCGGGACGGCGCCGCAGGGCCGGAGATCGCGAAGCTCACCGACGGCACCACTGCATCGGAGCTGGTCGCGCTTGGTGCGAACGGTGACGACGCGCTCATCGCGTGGTCCGAGCCCAGTCGCAAATCGCGCACGTTGAAGAACGTGTATGTTGCACATGCTTCGTCCAAGGGCGTGGAGACGGCGCGCGTGTCCGCGCTGGAGACGTCCGCGCGCGGCGTGGACCTCTTGCCTGCGGGAAACGGCTTCGCGATGTCGTGTGAGGTCGTGGCGTGCGGAGCGAACGGCAAGCCCGACGCTATCGGCAACCAGCCAACGTGCGACGGCCTCCATCCGGCGCTCGTGAGCCTGGGCAAGGAAGGGGCGCTCCGCGGCCGCTCGCTGTTCTCCATTGGCGCGACCGAGCCGGGCATGGCGTGGGACGCGCACTGCGACGACACCTCGTGCATCGCGCTCGCCGCCGAGGGCGCCGGGCGTACCGCGCATCTTCACACCGTGGTCGCGCAGGTCTCGGCGAAGAGCGCGTCGCAGGAGCCCGTCGCTCCCGTGGTGCCGGTGGAGAAGAAGCCGCTCGCCGCTGACGCGCAGACCATCACCGACGGACAGTCTGTTGCAGACGTGGCGCAGGTGAAGCTTGGCGACACGGACCTGGTGCTGGTGCTGAAGAACTCCGTGGACGACGCGACCAAGAAGAATGGTGGGGCTGAGCTCTCCGCGCGCGTCGTCGACAAGAGCGGCGCGCTCTCGCCGGCGCAGGTGCTGTCGACCCGCGCGCTGCCTGTCGGTGGCGTCGCCGTAGCCGCGGCCAAGAAGCCCGAAGACGGCGCGGTGGTCGCATGGGTGGCGCGCGAAAACGCGTTCTCGCAGGTGCACGTCACCAGGGTCGACAAGCACGGTAAGAAGACGCTCGACGCGCTGCTCACCACCACGCAAGCAGACTCGAGCGACGTCGCCATCGCGCGCGTGCCGCAAGGCTACCTCGTCAGCTGGGTGGACAACCGCAACAAGAACGGTGAGGTCTACGCGACCATCATCAACACGGACCTCCAGCGCATCGCGCGCGAGGAGCGCCTCACCACGGCGCCTGGCGACGCGACCGACGTGACGCTCACGCCCATCGGCGAGGACGTGCTGGTGGCATGGGCCGACACGCGCGACAGCACGGAAGACGGCTTCGGGGACATCTACTCCGCGCTCGTCTCCAATCACGACGCGAAGAAGAAGGGCGCGGAGGTCCGCGTGCTCGCGACCGCCGCGCATTCGCGCTCTCCGTCCATCCTCACCATCGGCGACAAGATCGCCGTCGCGTGGATCGAGGACGTGCCCGCGGGTCAGGACGGCGCGCCCGCCACCGCTGCGTCCGGCGCGCAAGGTGCCATGCTTGCGTTCCTGGACGCGAAGGGCGCCGTCACGGGAAGCCCGGCGCGCCTCCCGCCGTCCGCGCGCGGCTCTGCCATCGCCGTGACGCTCGGTACGGGGCGCGTGCCGTCTGCCGTGGTCGCTCGCGCAGGCCTGGATGACGTCGCGCTCGACTGGTTCGATCTCTCCCACGACAAGCCCTCGGCGGTGCCGCTTGGTCTGCTGGATGGCCCGCCCTCCATGGACGTGTCGCTCGCGCTCGGCATCGAAGCCTTGTATTTCAGCGATGAAGGGCCGGAGGCGAAAGACCGCCGGGCCCGCCGCCTCCATGTCACTCTTCCGTAGCCCAGAGATGCTTTTCGTTGTTCGTCGCCTGCTCGGCAGGGTGTCGGCGCGGCGCGCGGCGCTTCTCCTCGTGCCCATGCTGGCGCTGGTGAGCACGGTCGCCGGGTGCCCTTCCCCGAAGGCGCCCGACGGGAACGGCGCTGCGCGTGGCGCGTGCGGCAAACTGGACGACAAGGACTGCGATCGCGTGAAGGGCATGCTCTCGGCGATGGACTCGTTCTCCAACGTGAACCAGGAGCTGATCCTGGACGCGCGCAGCACGTTCGTCCCCGGTCGCGGCATCGAGAAGACGGCGGCGTCGCTCTGGAAGCCGACCACGACCGAGTGCGCGCGCCCTCGTGGCCCCCGCAGCAGCGACGACACAAAACCCATGCAGGATGCACGCATCGATGCGAACGCGATCGACTTCTCATTCATCGGCGTCGCCATCGACGAGGCCATCGTCTCCGCGCGCGCGCCCGTGTCGCAGGTGGTCGCCGTTGGCGGGGAGGCGCACCTCTACACGGTCCGCCTGCTCGCCGTCGCGTTCGCGCGCGATCTGGATCCGCAGTTCTTCGGCCCGTCGGACAACGTGACCTACCGTGAGAGCGCGTGCGCGTGTGATCGCGCCACGCACTTCGTGGGCGCTGTGAAATACGGCGGCATGCTCAGCTACGAGACCACCGTGAAGGGCGCGGAGCTCTCCGTGGGCAGCGTGCTCGACGTGGTGAAGGCGAAGATTTTCGCAGAGGACACGGACGTACGCCAGGTCTCCGTCGGCGGGCTCACCGTGAAGGGCCTCGAGGAGCAGATGAGGGGCGGACGTGGCTCGCAGAAGCCGCTCGAGTTCACAGTGAAGAACCCGGTGCCCATCGCGTACGCCGTCTATCCCGTGAGCGACGTGTGCAAGTTCTCCATGCCCGTACCAGAGGTGATGCCCAGCGCTCTCGACTTCGGGCTGGTTCCCGCGGACAAGCGCGGGTCGCGCTTCCTGCACGTCGTGAACCGCGCGCCGTTCGACGTGGTCGCGCTCGCGCAGGGCACGTCGTATGCGGTGCCTGCGCTCGGAAGCCTGGACGTGCCGGTGGAGTACAAGCCGCTGGACGGCGCTACCGCGTGTCAGATCGACATGCGCGAGGAGACCGTTGTCTTCTCGCCACGCGACGAGGGCACGCCCGTCACGCCCAAGCAGCACAGCGTGAAGGTGGAGCTGCGTGCGCGCACGGGCGCGTCCTCCGTCAGCCGTACGGAGAAGATCGACTCCGGCATCGCGCGTCGCCCCGACTACGAGGCGACGGGCCGCGACACCACATGTCCGCCCGGCTACGCAGTGCAGAGCTGTACTGCGGAGCACCCAGAGTGCAGCGACGGCAAGTGCGGCCCGGGCTTCGTGATGGACGCGCGCCCAAACGCGAATGGCTGTCACTTCGCCTGTCGCGGCCCGCGCGCCGGCGTCGTGTTCTCCGAGTATTGTCGCTTCGACGGCGTGATGCAGTGCAAGCTGCGCTGCGAGTGAGCGTCTCCGTTCGTGGCCTATTTCCAACTCTCACGACCTGGGTAGCATCTCGGTCATGCGCCGATTCGAGTTCTCCGATGGCACGTCGAACAAGTTCTGGCAGATCGCGCAGGAGGGCAGCGACCTGCACATCCAGTGGGGTCGCATAGGCACCGCCGGACAATCGCAGACGAAGGAGCACGGGTCGGACGGCGCAGCGAAGGCGGAGCACGACAAGCTCATCGCGGAGAAGACGAACAAGGGATACGCGGAGGTCGCAACGGACGGCATCGCCGCGCCCGCTCCCGCACCGAAGGCCGCCGCGTCGCCCGGCGTGAAGGCCGCGGCGAAGGCAAAGGAAGAGGCCGCGCCTCCCGCTCCGCGCGTCGCCGTCGTGATCGCGGAGGGCGATCGCATCGCGTGGCCCGCGGAGCTCTCGGCCGAGGCGGACGAGGAAGAGAAGCGCGCGTTCGCCACGCTGCCGAGCGGTGGTAGGCCCGCCCTCATCGCGATCATCAAGGAGAAGATCAAGGACGAGGTGAAGAACTGGGAGCTCGGTCGTCCGAAGGCAGACAGCGAGGGCGCGCTCGCGATGGACCACGTGCTTGCCACGTACGCCGTCGGGAAAGAGCCCGCGGCGCTCGATGCGATCGCGGAGGGCCGCGCAGCCACGCTGATCTACGAGGACGAGGCGCTCGCCGCGCTTGGGGTGTACTGGGTCGCACGCAATGGACTCACGTTCGCGCTCGACGCGCTCGCGGCCATGTGGGGATTCTACAGGCAATACGACTACGCAGGATGGAAGGAGCCTCGGCCCACGTGGGTGTGCAAGGCCAATCCCGCAAACCACTGGGACAGCAGCGTCAACGGCGCGAAGATCGAGATGGTCCGCGTCGTCGCCTCGCTGCTCGCCGCTGCTGATGACAGCGCGCGCGCCGCTGCGAAGGCACACGCCGGGAAGATGCGGGCGTCGAGCGAGACGACCGTGAAGGTCGCGCTCACCCGCGCGTTCCGCGACGTCGCGTGGGCGGAGGAGGACGCCCGCATCGTGCTCACGCTTACAGGCACCAACGCAGCCGACGCCGAAGAGCTCGTGTTCCTGCTCACCGACCGCGAGCTGCTCGTCACGTACGCGAAGCGATTTCCCTCACGGAGCCCGCTGCGCTTGGTCCGCCGCGCGGGGTTCGCGGCCGCGCCCGTCGTCCACAAGATGCTGGAAGATCAGTACGGTCGTGACGACGCAGCGAAGGCGCTCTCCGTGCTCGAGAACGGGGAGTCCGCGAAGGCGCTCGCCACCGTGCTCGACAAGAAGACCACCGCGCCGATCGCGCGCGCGTTCTTCGATCGTCGCCCCGATCTCGGCATCGCCGCGCTGGCGGCGGTGGTCGCGGGCAAGGGCAACCTGGCCACGTACGCGGAGCCGGTGCTGAAGGGCATCCTGCGCGCGCATCCAGAGCTCGTGCAGAAGGTGCTCCCCACGCTGGACGCACGCGTGCGCGGCGTCGTGGAGAAGGAGCTCGCCACGAGCGCGCCCGCGTCGGATGCAGCGCCGGCGGAGCTGCCCGCGTTCCTGGTGACCCCGCCGTGGACGCAGCCACGACCGAAGACCAAGGGCCCGGTCTCCATCCCGCTGGACGTGCTGCCCACGGAGCTCACGATTCACTGGACCGAAGGACAGACGAAGGCGGCGCTCGCGCGCGGGGAGTCTGCGCTCGAGTCGTACCAGGGCTACGACAAGGCGCCCAAGGGCCTCAAGGCGCGCACGAAGGAGGCAGACGCGTTCGCAGCGAAGATGATCAAGGAGGGCAAGACGTGGGGCGTCACCGCGCTCCTGCATCTTGCGACCGACGGCTGCGCGGAGAAGTTGCTCGCGGGCAAGGAGCCCCTGGGCGACCCCGATCTGCCTTATTTGCTCGGTCGGTTCGGCGCGAAGGCGCTCCCGTACGTGAGCGTCTACGTCGAGCAGAACGACATGGACCCGTCCAGCGCGCTGTCCGAAGTCGAAGCGTCGGTGCTCTCCCCGGCCTTCGCAGCGGCCTACGCGAAGAAGAAATGGCGCACGAACGCGGCGCGGTGGCTCCTACGATTTCCGGAAGCTGCGGCGACGGGGCTCGTGCCCATGGCGCTCGGGGCCACGAAGAAGGAGCGTGAGCCAGGTCGTGCTGCGCTGCGCGTGATCGCAGAGTCGCATCGCAAGGACGTGGATGCTGCCGCCGCGCGCTATGGCAAGGCCGCCGCTGACGCCATCACCACGCTCCTCGATGCGCCCTCGGACGAGATCCCGGAGAAGATCCCAACGCTGCCGTCGTACGTGGACCCGTCGTCACTGCCGCGCCCGCGTATCCTCGGTGGCAAGAAGGCGCTTCCCGAGAGCGGCCTTCGTGCGCTCCTCACGCTGCTACAGCTCTCGACGCTCGAGGAGCCCATCTCGCTCCTCGAGCAGGTGACCGCTGCGTTCGAACCGAAGTCCCTCGCGGAGCTCGCGTGGGAGCTGTTCCAGTCGTGGCTCACGGGAGGCGCGGTGTCGAAGGAGAACTGGGCGTTCACCGCGCTTGGCCTCATCGGTGACGACGAGTGCGCGCGCCGCATCACGCCGCTCATCCGCGCGTGGCCCGGTGAGTCGCAGCACGCGCGCGCGGTGACCGGTCTTGATGTTCTCGCGTCGATCGGCACAGACGTCGCGCTCATGCACCTGCACGGGATCGCGCAGAAGCTCAAATTCAAGGGCCTTCAGGAGAAGGCGCGGGAGAAGATCCAGGTCATCGCGGACTCGCGCGGGCTCACGTCCGACGAGCTCGCTGATCGTCTCGTACCTGATCTTGGGCTGGATGACAGCGGGTCGCTCGCGCTCGATTTCGGACCGCGCCAGTTCACGGTCACCTTCGACGAGTCCCTGAAGCCCATGGTGCGCGACGCCGCCGGAAAGGTCTCCGCAGATCTCCCGAAGCCCGGCAAGAGCGACGACGCGGAGAAGTCGGCGGCCGCCGTGGAGACGTGGAAGGCGCTCAAGAAGGACGCGAAGGCCATCGCGCAAGGGCAGCTCGTTCGCCTCGAGATGGTCATGTGCGCGCAGCGCCGCTTCCCGCTGGAGTCGTTCCAGGGGTTCTTCGTGGACCACCCGCTCATGATCCACCTCGTTCGACGCGTCGTGTGGGGCATGTACAAGAAGGACGGCGGGCTCGCGTCCACGTTCCGCGTGGCGGAAGATCGCTCGTTCTCGGACGCCAAGGATCGCGAGGTCACCCTGCCGGAGGACGCGATGATCGGGCTCTCGCATCGGCTCGAGATGGACGATGCCTCCGTGTCCGCGTGGGGACAGGTCCTCACCGACTACGAGGTCATCCAGCCGTTCGATCAGCTCGCGCGCGTGGTGTTCCGCATCACGGACGCAGAGGCGAAGGGCAACGTGCTCGACCGCATGAAGGACGTCGAGGTGAAGACGAGCAAGATCCAGGGGCTCGAGTCACGCGGGTGGCGCAAGGGGCAGCCACAGGACGCAGGCTGGGTGTGGGACGTGTGGAAGCCGCTGCCCGGCGGCATCGTCGCGGAGATGGGGATCCAGGGCGGCATCTGCATGGGCTACATGGAGGGCACGCCCACGGAGCAGAAGCTCGGCAGCGTGAGCCTGCGCAAGAAGGACGAATGGCAGGCAAGCAAGGATCTCACGTTCGCCGCGCTCAGCCCTGCGGTGTTCAGCGAACTGGTGCGTGACGTGGACGCATTGCGAGAGTGAGCAGCTTCACGGAGCCGTCGCGAGCATGTCGTCGATCCATACCTCGGTGACTGCGGAGCTGGCCGCCTGCACCACTCCCACGCTCACCGTCAGCGGCTGCGAGTTGTCCACCTTGAAGCTCTTTGTGGCGCCTGGCGTCAACATCACGGTGACGTCGGTCGTGTTGACCGCTCGAACAGCGACGTTGACCCACCCAGACGGTGACGGAATGTTGGTGCCGTTCACGACCACGCCGGTGGCGGAGCGCGTGAACGTGACCCGGCCCGGTGACGTCACGACGGCGAACTGCGTGTCCGCGAGGAGCGCGCTGTCCAGGAACACCCAGAACGAGACGGACCAGCTCGCGTACGTCTGCCCCGTGGTGAAGACCACGTAGTCCGCCGCCCCAAGCTTGGACAACAGCGCCTTGGGAGGGCTGTGGTGGTTGACTGAGCTCGTCGTCGCCCCGCCCGCCCCCGCCGGCGCGTACTGCGTCTCCACCGTGCCGTCGTCGAAGTCGTTGCAGAAGATGTAAGCGGCCGGCTGGAGCGCCTCGCAGGACAGCATCGGCACGATGCCTGCGTCGAACGACTGCCCGCCCGCGTCCGGTGGCACTCCAGCGTCCGCGGCACTGCCGTCTATCTCGCCGGTGATAGTCGCGCCGTCATCGCCAGAATCCGCACCCGCGTTGTTCGTGGTGCTCGACAGGTCCGAGCCGCCGAACCTCGTGCACCCGACGAGCGCCAGAGCAACGCTTGCGACAGAGACGATGAACGAGAGACCGCGCACCCGTCAATTCTAGCACCGCAGCGAACGTTTCCTGCCACGCGAGTGCTTTTGCTGCGGACGCACGTCGCGTCAGAGCGGCTTTGTGATCGGGGCCTTCCACGCGTCCTCGAAGACGCGCGCGAGCGAGGCCGTGAACGCGGGTGACTCCACGACCAGGGCCACGTTGCGGCTCGACAGGAAGTAGTCGCCTTCCCAGTTGCTCGTCCCCACCCACGACGCGCGGTCGTCCACGACCAGCGTCTTCGCGTGCGCAACGCGTGCGAACGGGATCTCGCCGGTCGACGACTCGGGGATGGTGATCACGCGTACCTCGACGCCAGGGACTGCGGAGAGCGCTCGCAGCGCGGCGCGCCCGTCCTCGTTTCGAAGCGCCCAGTGCGAGACCAGGAGCCGCACGTGAACGCCGCGCCCCGCGGCACGCCTGAGCGCGTCGTCCAGCACGTTGAATGGCGCCCCGGGTGTCTTTCCGTGCAGCAGCTTCGTTCCGTAGGTGAGCGTCTGGACGCTGATCTGCGTCTTCGCCTGATCGAGCAGCGTGACCAGGCGCGGCAGGTCCGATGAGGCCTCGTCGGGCAGGAGCCCAGGAGGGCTCGCAACGAGCGAGATGGTCCCGCCCTCTGCGAGCGGAACGTTGGTCGCGCTCTTCTTGTGCAGATACATGTCGGACGGCGCGCCTCCCGGCCCCGCGAGCGCGAAGTCGAGATCGAAGATGTCGGTGAGGGCCGCGGCGATCGCCGTGCTCTCCACGCGCGCGCCGATCTCCTGCACATGTGCGAGCGAGCGCCAGTCGAAATTCTGGCTGCCCACGAAGGATTCGCGGCCGTCGACGACGAAGTATTTGGCATGCAAGATACCTTTCGTCCACGCGTCGAGATCCAAGATGCGGACGGTGACCTTGCACGACGACAGCTGGTCCAGCGTCTTCGCGTACTGCTTTGCGAGCTTCGCGTCCGCGAGGAAGCGCACGCGCACCCCGCGATCGGCCGCGTCGCACACGGCGCGGATCGTGGGCGTGAGGCGGCTCTCGGAGAGGCGCGGCCCCTCTGCCTCGCTCGCGTAGAACTGCGCGATGTCGAGCGACGTGCGCGCACGCGCGATCATCTCGGGCCACACGTCCTTCGCGTCACGAATGTCCGCGTGGTCCAGATCGGTCTCGACGGGAGCCGTCTCCACGAGCTCGATGCGCGTTGGAACGGGGCCCTTGGGCGCCTGCGCCTCCGGACATGCAGTGAGAGCGAGGCCGAACAGAAGCGGAAGCAAGAGTGACGGATTGCGCACGCCGTGATGCTACACCCAGGGACATGCATCGAGGTGGGGTCCTTCCGTTCACCGCGTTCGTCGCCGCACTATCGACGCTCGCATCCGTCTTCGCATGTGGTCCCGACAAGCCCGCGTCCGCTCCTGCAACATTGCCGCGCGCATCGTCCATGCCGGTGGCAGCGGACAGCGCGACGCCGCAAGAAGCGCCGATCGCGGGCGGCAGCGCCACTGAGCCTGCGATCGCGGTGCCCGTCACTGCGCCGCAGGCAAAGGTCACGGCCGCACAGATCTCGCTCGGGACGGTCAGCTGCATCACGAGCACCGCAGGCGAAGTGTGGTGCTGGGGTGATGGTGACGCCGGCGGCTTCGGTGATCAGAGCCGCGAGCGCGCGCGCTCCGTGCCGAAGCCCGTGCCGGGTCTGACCGACGTCGCGTATGTCGACTCGCGCAGCTCGAGCCCATGCGCGCTCACGAAGAACGGCACAGTGTGGTGCTGGGGCATGACGCTCGGACAGGCGGAGGAAGGCGCGCACGACGCTCGATCATGGGGGCACGGCGTCTCGCAGGTGCCGGGCCTGGAGAACATCGTGCAGATCTCGAGCGAGGGCTCGCGGCTCCTCGCGCGTCGCGCAGACGGCGCTGTGCTCCTGTGGGGCAAGCCGTTCCAGGAGCTGGGGCCCGTGACGAAGCGCGGACAGAAGAGGCCGAGCGTCGGTCCGAAAAAGCTCGCGCGCGTCACACGCCCCGTCGAGATCGCGAGCCTGCGTGGCGCGGTCGACATCACGGAGGGCGGAGGAGCGATGCCCACCGGCTGCGCGCGCATGAAGGATCTCGCTGTGAAATGCTGGTCCACGGACAAGTTCCTCGGTGAGGGCTGGGGCACGGAGCCGCTCGCAGAGTCACCGACGGTGATGCCTGAGCTCGCAGGCGCGAAGGAGATCGTCGTCAGCGAGAACAGCGCCTGCGCGCGCATGCCGGATGGAAGCGTGCGCTGCTGGGGCAGGAACAGCGACGGTCAGCTGGGCGATGGCACCACGACGGATCGCTTTCGACCTGCACCGGTGAAGGGGCTCACTGGTGCCGTCGCATTGTCGATCGGAAGCGGCTTCGTGTGTGCCACGCTCGCGGACAAGACGGCGCGTTGCTGGGGCAAGCCGCTCGACATCTCGCTCTTCGCTGACGGCTCTCCGCCGCGCCTGCAGGCGTCACCTCGCAAGCTGGGCGTGACCGGCATCAAGGAGATGAAGCTCCACGTGTGGAGCGCATGCGCACGCGTGGAGCGCGCAGGCGATCCCGAGCCGAGCCTCGTCTGCTGGGGCAAGAACCACTTCGCGGAGCTCGGCGACGGAAGCCGCGGCGATCGCGACATGCCCGTGCTCGTCGCGCTTCCGGGCGCGAGTGGCGTCGCGCCAGCTGGCACACCCGCGGTCGCTGGTGCCTCCGCGCCGAGCAGCGCGCCGGTCTCCATCTCCGCCGGCGGCAACGCCACGTGCGCTGCATTTGCCGACGGCACCGTGCGCTGCTGGGGCTCGAGCGAGTTCTCGCAGCAAGGCGACGGCACCACCGACGATCACCCATGCCCAGCGCTGGCCGACGTGACGAGCGCCACGCAGGTCGCGGTCGGCGTCGTGCACGCGTGCGCGCGGCTGTCGGATGGACATGTGAAATGCTGGGGCACCAACTACGGCGGGCAGCTCGGCAACGGCGCACACGGCAGCGCCACGCCCATTCCCGCGGACACGCGGATCGATCACGTCACGAAGATCGCCGCTGGCACGTGGACGTGCGCGCTCCTCGAGAACAAGAAGGTGTCTTGCTTCGGCGACTGGGATGACGGTGAGCGCTCCGGCTCATTTCTTCCGCGCGACGTCGGCGTCATCGGTGCCACGGACGTCGCTGCGGGTGGTCAGCACGGGTGCGCGCTCCTCGCGAATGGCAGCGTGAAATGCTTTGGGACGCGCTGGGCCTCGGGGCTCAGCAACGCGCCGCTCGCGTTCCGTGACGTCACCGCGATCGCAAGCTCCGAAGGCTCCTGCGCCGTGAAGAAGGACGGAACGCTCACGTGTTGGGGAACGCCAAACGTACCGCAGATCCCTTCGCGCTCCGATGTGCACGCGCCAGCGGTCGCGCCGCTCTGGGCGGATGTCGCGCAGCTCTCGATGGGCACCGATCTGGCGTGCGGCATTCGCACGGACGGGACCTTGCTCTGCCAGTCAGAGAAGAAGCTCCCCGCCGTGGTGCCTTCCGTCTCGCAGGTCGTCGAGATCACCGCGGGTCGCGCGCATGCCTGCGCCCGCACGCGCGACGGAAAGATCCTGTGCTGGGGCGAGAACGATCACGGGCAGCTCGGCGACGGCACGACCACCGCCCGCGCCACCCCCTCCGAGGTCACGTGGTGCACCGGAAAACGGCCCGGCGGCAGCAATCCGGTGGCTCCCTGAAGTTTCTACGCAACCTTCGCGTGCTCCGGCCGATGGGGAGATTGACCCCCAAAGGAGCAAACCATGGACACCCGAATCCCCGACAAGACCGCCGATATCCGTGAGGTGCGCAGCACCGCGCGCGTGACGCCTGGGCCCGCGCAGACCCACTTCAAGGAGGTCCTCGCGACGACTGCCGTGCAGGGCGCGGAGCAGGCGATGACCATGCTTCCGGGTGGTCCGGTGATGGCGCTCGCGCTCCGTGGCGCGCCGCCCCTGCCCATGCAGATGAACACGATGTCGGGCGGCTCGCCGTTCGGCAGCGTCGGCGGTATGGGCGGCATGGGTGGTCGAACGTCGCAGGCCGCGACCGCGGAGGGGCCGAGCGCAGGCGCGTCTTCCGGTGGCGCTGTCGACCCGACGACGGGTCTGCCCACCTCCGACCAGGCCGGCATCCAGGGCTCGCTCCAGCAGAGCCAGGAGATGAACCTCTACTACCTCCAGATCCAGGAGGCGGTGAACGCGCAGAACCGCTCGTTCACGGCGCTATCGAACGTCATCAAGGCGGAGCACGACACGGTGAAGACGGCCATCGGCAACATTCACTGATATACTGACGGAGGCAACGCGATGGGAATCGACGGCATCGGTAACGGCGGACGCATCCCGCCCGGAGGCTCGGGCGGCGTGGGCGGCGCGGGCGGTCCTTCAGCCACGAAGGAGACCGGCCGCACGTTCGACGTGCATGGCCCAGACCACGTGGACCAGGCAAAGGCCGGCGCGGCGCAGCAGGCGCAGCAGGCACAACAGGCCGAGCGTTCGCCGGTCGAGCGCTTGCGCGCGGGCGAGATCGACGTGAACGGCTACGTCGATCTCAAGGTCGACCTGGCCACGAAGAACCTCTCGGGGCTCTCTCGCGTCGAGCTCGATCAGATCCGCGCCACGTTGAAGCACCAGATGGCGAACGATCCGGCCGTGGTCGACCTGGTGAAGCAGGCGACCGGAGCCGTTCCCTCGGGCACCAAGCCCGACGGCGAGTGAGCTCGAATCCGAAAGTAGGTCGTCGCGGCGCGCTCTCGATCGCCGCGTCGCTTGCGACGTCGCTCGTGCTCGGCTGCAACAAGAAGAAGGAGGCGCCGCAGATCACGGCGCCGCTCGGCACCGTCGTGGACTCCACGCAGGCGGGCGACGCTTCCGTATTTGCGCGCGGCGCCGTGCGTCTCGTCACGATGAAGTTCGATGCCACTCCGATGGGGCAGCCCTCGGCGGCCGTGGTGGTAGTGCCTGCGTGGGGCGCTCCCGGCGAAAAATTTCCCGTCGTCATCGCGCTGCACGGCCACGGCGAGTCGCTCAAGCCGCCGCTCGAAGGTGCGATGGGCTGGCCGCGCGACTATGCGCTCACTCGCGCGTTCGGTAGGCTCGCTTCGCCGCCGCTCACCAAGGACGACTACGAATCGTTCGTGACCGACGCACGCCTGCGGGACGTGAACGCGCAGCTCGCCACGCGCCCGTTCCGCGGCGTGATCGTGGCGTGTCCGTTCATGCCCGACGGCGACGTTCGCAGCACCTCACCGCAGACGGGTCCCACCACCGTGTCGCGCGCGGAGTTCATCCTGAAGATGCTCCTGCCCAGGGTCCGCGCGGAGACTCCCGCCCGCGCAGACGCGAAGTCCACCGGCATCGACGGCGTATCTTTTGGCGGCGCGCTCGCGCTGCGCATCGGGCTCGGAAACCCGGAGGCGTTCGGAGCCGTAGGAGCGTTCCAGCCCGCGCTCGCCCAGGAAGAGGCTCCGGATTACGTGCAGCTTGCACAGAGTGCGCGCGTGAAGAACAAGACGATCTCGCTCAATCTCGTCACCAGCGACGGCGACTACTTCCGGCCCGCCGTGCTCGCCACCCACGAGGCGCTGCGAGACAATGGCGTGCCGTGCACGCTGCTGGAATCGGAAGGCCCGCACGACTACGCCTTCAACCGCGGACCGGGCAGCCTGGAGCTCTTGCTGTTCCACGACAGAGCGCTTCGCTGATGTGATCCTGGCTTCTTCCTCTGGCTCGATCTGGCACAGCACAACTCCACGATCGGCCGGGGAAATAGCCCGATTGCGCGATGCATGGAAGTTGCACCCATCCTCGACATGCTCTCCCCTCGCTCGACTCTGGTGCTGTCCGGCATTGCAATGCTCACCCTGTCAGCGATTGTCGTCGCATGTGGAGGTGCCACTACCTCTGGCATCTCTGGACCTGGCTCCGATGGCGGCACGGGCGGGTCCGATGGCGGCACCGCCAGCGATGGAAGCGTCAGCCCCAGCGGCTGTCCTGAGAGCATGCCCGCAGCAGGCACGTCGTGCGACAAGCCGGGCGCCACGTGCGAGTACGGCGGACAAGGCCCGCTTCTCCTGTGCAGCACGCTCGCGCAGTGCCAGACGCAAGGGGGCGGCGCGGGCTCGTGGACGGTGACGCCGGCAGATGCGAAATGCATCGCGACGCCGACGCAAAATCCTTCGTCATGCCCGAAGGCGTTCGGCGACGTTCCGACCGGCGCGAAGTGTCCCGCGGGTAACGCGCTCGGCACGGCGAGCTGCGTGTACCCGGAAGGCATGTGCGGCTGCGAGAGCTGCTACGAGCCGAGCGATGGCAGCCTGGGCAATCAGAGTCAGGAATGGAAGTGCGATCCCTATCCGATGCCCGGCGACGGCTGTCCCAGTCCTCGGCCGGAGATCGGTAGCGCTTGCCCGAAGGAGGGACAGTCCTGCTTCTACGGCGGCGGCTGCGGCACCCCGATCCCGTTCTCCGCGATCGCATGCCAGAGCGGCGCGTGGACGCCGGAGGCCGTGGGCCTCGACTGCGCCATTCTTACGTGCGGCAAGTAGCCCGTCCCCTCAGAATTGACTCAAACGCAGGGTTCACAATGGTGTTCCCGCGCCCGTCGCGGTAGAAATTGACGCGGGCCAGCCCGTGTTCGCCTCCAAGACCGACAAGAACCACTCGCACCGTCACGGCTCGTGGCTCACGGAGCTGGGCGCCGACGCGGGCTCTCGCGCGACCGACGCGCGTGCGGTCGGTGGAAAGGCCGCGCGCACCGTTTGGCTCATCGCGCACGGCTTCGACGTGCCGCGCACCTGGGTCCTCGGCACGGCCGCATTCGAGGCAGCCATCGCGCATCTTCCGCCCGCATGCGAGCCGCGCTCGCTCCTCCGCGCCGCGCTCGCGCGCACCGTCTACAACCGCGCAGCAGAGGCGCGCGAGGCGATCCTTGCGGCGCCGCTCCCTGCGCGGCTCGAAGAAGAGCTTCACGCGCTGTGGGAGACGGTCGCAAGTACTGCGCCCTGGGGTCTTGCCGTTCGGTCGAGCGCGACGTGCGAGGACTCCGCGCTGGTCAGCATGGCGGGCCTTGCGGACACGAAGCTCGGCGTCCGCGGCACCGCGGAGCTCGTGCAGGCAGTGCGAGAGGTGTGGGCCTCCGTCGCGTCCGGCCGCGCGCTCTCGTACCTCGCGGCGCATGGCGTACGCGATCTGGGCATGGCGATCGTCATCCAGCCCGTCGTCGTGGCGGAGGCCGCGGGCGTGATGTTCACGCGCGCACCCGACAAGCCGAAGGAGCGCATCGTCAACGTGTCGTTCGGTCTCGGCGCTCCTGTCGTGGATGGTGTGGCGTCGCCGGATGTCTTCCGCTTCGACGTCGCCGGGAAGATCACTGCAGAGTCCATCGCCCACAAACCGAAGCGCAGCGTCGTCACTGCGGACGGCTTCTCCACCGAGGACAACCCAAGCCCGAACGAGAGCTCGCTCACGCCCGCGCTCATCGGTGACCTGGCGAAGATCGCGAAGCGCCTCGAGGAGGCCAAGGACATCGCGTGGGACGTGGAGTTCGCCGTCGAGAACGGCCGCATGATCGTGGTGCAAGCGCGGCCCATCACCGGCGCCGTGGGTTACCCCGAAGGCGGCGGGCCCACCACCGTGTGGAGCCGCGTCAACGTGGGCGAAGCGCTGCCCGGTGTCGCCACTCCATTCACGTGGTCCGTTGCGGGCGCGTTCAGCGAGACCGGTTTTCGTCGGGCGTTCGCGTCGCTCGGGTGCCGCGTCCCCAAGAACGCGAAGCTGGTCGGCAACGTCTACGGCCGCTTCTACCTGAACCTGACGGAGTTCTCGCGCATCGCCGCGCAGGTCCCGATGCTCTCGCCGCGCGCGCTGGTGGAGCTCGGCGGCGGCTCCGGCGCAGAAGAGGTGGAGAACCAGCTCGGCGGGATCTCGAAGCGTGGATTCTACATGCGTCTCCCGCAGACCACGAGCCGGCTCATCACGGAGCAGCTCGGGCTCGACGCGCAGGTGGAGGAATTCGAGCGCTACGCGCAGCGCGTGCTGCACACGCACACGTCGCTCGACATCGGCGTGCTGCCCGACGAAGGCATTTCACGCACGCTGCGCGATCTGCAGGAGGTGCTCGAGCGCACTGGCAACGTGATGCTCACGTGCGGGTCGAGCGCGCTCGGCGCCCATCTTGCGCTCAAGGCCATGATCGCGCGATTCGACGCGGCGAGCGCGGTTCGGCTCTCGCAGGGGCTTGTCCGCGGCATCCGCGATCTGGAGAGCGCGCGTCCCGCCATTGCCGTGTCCATGATCGTGGAGTGCGCGAACCGCGAGCCGGACGCCCGCGCCGCGCTGCTGGACAAGAACACACGCGATGTGAGCGCGCTGCCGGAGGGCGCGACCAAGCGAGCACTCACGAGCTTCCTGGATCTCTATGGTGATCGCGCCGTTCGCGAGGCCGAGCTGTCCACGCCGCGATGGCGAGAAGACCACGGAAGCGTGCTCACGATGGTGCGGGTCGCGCTGCGCGGAGAGCCGCGCGAGGTCACGGAGGCGCTCGCACGCGCGAAGGCCATGGCCGACGCGGACATGGCGGAGCTCAGCCCGCGTCTGGGCTTCATTGCGCAGACCGCGCTTCGACATCTGGTGGCGCGCGCGCAGAAGGCAGAGCGCTTGCGCGAGCGGATGCGTGCCTGGGTGACGCGCATGCTCGGTCTCGTGCGCGCGGCGGCGCTGGGCGCTGACAGCCGGCTGTCGCGCCTGTTGCCGGAGCTGGAGCAGGAGCGCGTCCGGATGGCAGAGCGCGGCCTCCGTGTCGCGAAGATCCCCAACGTGTTCTTCCTCACCATCGACGAGGTCTGCGAGATCCTGCGCACCGCCCGCGCGGACTTCGGTCCGCTGGTGCGCGCGCGAAGGGCCGAAGTCGCGCGCGAGGAGGCTCGCCCGGATCCGCCGGTGACGTTCACGGGCGTGCCGCCGTCCGTCGTGCTCCCCACTGCCACGGGCGACGTGATGACCGGCTTCGGCGCGTCCAGCGGCGTCGTCGTTGGTCGCGCGCGCGTGCTCTTCTCCGCGGCAGACATGAGCGAGCTCCTCCCCGGCGAGATCCTCGTCGTCCGCACCACCGACGTGGGCTGGACCCCGCTCTTCCTCATGGCGGCGGGTGTCGTCACGGAGCTCGGCGGCGCGCTGTCCCACGCCGCGGTCGTCGCGCGTGAGCTGTCGGTGCCCGCGGTGGTCAACGTGGACGGCGCCACGCGCCGCATCCGCACCGGTGATGTGGTGTGCGTCGACGGCGACCGCGGCACCGTCCAGAAGCAGAGCCCGAGGACGAGCTCCTAGGGAATGCTCATCTGGGTGGTCCGTCCGGGTGAAGAAGGCCCGCTGTCGTCTGTCCTCTCTCGCATGGGCGCGGATGCTGCCGCTCTCGTGGAAGGCCGTGTTTTTGTCGATCGAAAACGTGTGTATGATGCACATATGCCCGTCGGCGCGGGCGAGTCCGTGCGCGTCTCCGCGAGCGCCGCTGCTGCGGTGGAGCTCGCGGGTGGCGTGCGCATCCTGTGGAACGCGCGCGGGATCGTCGCCGCCGACAAGCCTGCGGGGATCCCGACCATCGCCGATCATGGAGGTGACGCGCACGCGCTCGTGACGGCGGTCGCGCGCGCTGTCGACCTCCCCGTGTCCGCGCTTCATCCCACGAGCCGCCTTGATCGTGGCGTGAGCGGCGTCGTCGTCTTCGCGACCGACTCTTTCGCGCGCGAGGAGCTGCGCGCTGCCAGGGAGGACGGCCGCTACGAGCGCAGGTACGTCGCGCTTGCCACGCGCGCGCCGTCACCGCCGACAGGAACGTGGGACGCGCCGATCGGCCGCGCGAAGGATCCGTTGCTGCGCAAGGTGAATGGCAAGGACGCGGTGCCCTCGGTGACCCGGTACGCAGTGGTGGCGGAAGGGGAGGATCGGGGAGCTGCGATGCTCGCGCTCGCTCCGCAAACCGGACGCACGCATCAGCTCCGTGTGCATGCGAGCCACGCGAACGCGCCACTCCTCGGTGATCGCGACTACGGGCGCTCCACGAACGTGACGCTCGCGTCCGGCGAGGTGGTGCGCGTGGGTCGCATCGCGCTGCACTGCGCGCAGGTGTGCTTGCTTTTCGGGGAGGAACGGGTACGGGTCTTCGCCGAGATCCCGGGTGAGCTGCGCGAGCTCGCTTCCACGCTGGGGATGCCCGATGAGATGTGGGAGAAAGCTGTAACATGCAACCTTTGAGGAAATACGCCGCGCTAGCCGTCATCCCGGCGATGCTCTCGTGCGCCGTAATCCTCTCGTTTGCGGGTGCGGATGCGTCTGCGGAGCCCGCCAGGGGCGTGAGCGCCGAGGCCGGTGCTGCCCCGTCCGATGCAGGCCCGAAGAGGTCGCTCCCCTCGCTTCGTCCGCCGGTGCAGGGCGTGCAGGAGATCCGGATCGACAAGACGCCGCCGGATCCGGACCCGGCCATGCGCGAAGAAATGCAGTGGGTGTTCGATCTGCGCTACGAGCGCGGCGACATCTTCTTCGTCGGTGTTCATCCGCTGGACCTGGGGGCACCGCAAACAACGCCGCGCGTGATGGGCCGCTTCGCGCTGGAGCTCTTCGAAGGGCCGACGCTCATCGAGCGCGTGCGCTTCGACTTCCCCATGCTCGGCACCGGGGACGCGCAGAACAAGAGCTTCCTCGCCCCCGTCAGCTTCGAGAAGAAGGTGACGACGCGCATCGGCGTCATGTTCCCGCAGACCAAGAAGGGCACACGCCTCGATCTGTGGGATCGCGCGACCAACCTTCGCTACCGCCTCCCGTGGCCGCCCGACGCTGCTCCGCCCCCGACCACCGCGAGCGTCGCGCCGGACGCGGGCTCGGCCCCGAGCTGCGATGGCGGCTGCGCGCGCACGGAGTAGCCACGTGGTGTTGCGTCGCGCCCAGGTCGCCGCGATCCTCGCGCTGTTCTGTGCATGCGCGTCCGCGCGTGCGCCCAAGGATGCCGTGAGCGGGACGCTGGCGCAGGGCTCGCACGATCTCGGTGACGACGCAGGCGAGCTCGACGACCGAAGAGCGGACGATGGTGGCCGTGCGAACGATGCGGACGCGGACGGCACGAGCGACCAGGTCGGCGCGCTCGCGGATGGCGGCGGCCCGTGCCCTCGCAACATGGCGCTCGTGGCAGGTGTATTCTGCATCGATCGCTACGAGGGCTCTCTCGTGGAGACGCTGCCCGACGGGACGGAGCGCGCGTACCCGCACTATCTGCCCGTGGACGGACACGACGTGCGCGCCGTGAGCGAGCCCGGCGTCCTTCCGCAGGGCTTCATCAGCGAGCTGCAGGCAGACGACGCATGTCGCGCATCCGAGAAGCGTCTCTGCACGCTGGACGAGTGGAAGACCGCCTGCATGGGCCCGAGCGAAACGACGTTCCCCTACGGCAGCGAGCGCGCCGCCGGCGTATGCCACGACTCAGGCAAGAGCCCGGTAGCGGCGGTGTTCGGTGTCGCAGCGCTGGCATCCCCGCCTCCTCCGCCGCCAAGCCACCCTCCGAAGCGCGTGAAGGGCAAGCCGAAGAAGGATGCGAAGGCCACGGCGAAGGGCGTGTCGAAGAACGTGCATCCTGCAACTAAATCCACGAAGCCTCGCACACCCGCGCGCAGGAGCGGCCGCCCGAACGATGTGACCGCGGACGTATGGAGCAAGCTGAACGATCCGCGCCTGGGCCAGGTCGACGGCGCCCTGTCACCCACGGGCCAGCACGCCGCCTGCACGAGCGCCTATGGAGCCGTCGACATGGTCGGCAACCTCCACGAGTGGGTAGCAACTGATCGAAGCCTCCCCCACGGCACGTTCGCCGGAGGCTACTTCCTCGACACGCACCTCAACGGAGACGGCTGCAACTACAGGACAGTCGCGCACGCCCACGACTATCACGACTACTCGACGGGGTTTCGGTGCTGTGCGGATGTGGGGCCGTGACTGTTTCGCTCTCCTGTGGCTCGGAAACGGATACAATGCACCTGAATGTCAGCCCTCGCTTGCCCCGCGTGTTCCACCCCCGTCGAGTCGGGTCAGAAGTTCTGTCCGAAGTGCGGCGGCCCGCTCGCGGCGGACGCGGCTCCCGTGGAGGATGCGTTCGTCGGCAAGGTCATCGGCGGTAAGTACCGCATCGTGAAGCTCCTCGGTGAGGGCGGCATGGGCGCCGTCTACCTGGGGGAGCAGCAGCTGGGCACCACGGTCCGCAAGGTCGCAGTCAAGACGTTGCACAAGCACCTGTCGCAGGACCCGCAGATCAAGGAGCGCTTCCAGCGCGAGGTCGCCACCGTCGTACAGCTCGAGCACCCGAACACGATCCAGGTGTTCGACTTCGGCGCCACCGACGACGGCACGCTCTACATCGTGATGGAGCTGGTGCAGGGCAAGAGCGTGCAGGACAGCCTCGAGAAAGACGGTCCCATGGCGCCGGCGCGCGTGGAGAACATCATGCGTCAGGTCGCCGGATCGCTCGAGGAAGCGCACGGCCTGGGCATCATCCATCGCGATCTCAAGCCTGACAACGTGGTGCTATGCGAGCGCGCGGGGACCAAGGACTGGGTCGAGGTCCTCGACTTTGGCATCGCGAAGCGCTCGAACGAGGTCGACGAGAAAGAGAAGAAGCTCACGCAGCAGGGCATGGTGCTCGGCACCCCGCCGTACATGAGCCCGGAGCAATTCACGGGTCAGCCGCTCGACGCGCGCTCCGACATCTACTCGCTCGGCATCATGATGTACGAGATGCTCACTGGGCAGCTCCCGTTCGAAGCGAACACCGCGTGGGAGTGGGCCACGCAGCACATGACCGCGCAGCCGAAGGCCTTCGAGGCCACGCCGAACGGCGCGCTCCTTCCGCCTCGCATGCGCAGCGCGATCATGAAGGCGCTCTCGAAGACGAAGGAAGACCGCCCCACGAGCGTCAAGGAGTTCTACGAATCCTTCGCCGGAACCCAAGGTGCAGGTCCCGGTGCAGGCGCGCCCACGCCGTTGCCCATGGACGCTCCTCCCATCTCCGGCGGCATTGGCGGTCAGGCACAACCGTCGAGTGGCGGCGCCCCTCGCGGCAAGACAGAGGTCGGCACTCCCGTCTTCGATGGCGGCATGGGCGGTATGGGCGTTCCTCCGATCAGCGGCGGGCCGCAGAATCCGTACGGCGCACCGCCGATGACACCGATGACACCGCCCGGTCCGAACACGGGCGGACCCGGCGCGTATGCAGCGCCCATTCCTGCAGGGCCCATGCGCGAGGCGCAGAACGCCGGTGGTGGCGGACGCGGAGCGCTCATTGGTGTCGCTGCGGTCGTCGCGCTGCTCACGATCGGCGGAGTGGGCTTTGCGGTCTCGCGCGGCAGCGGGCGCAAGGCCGTCCCCATCGTTGACACCACGGTCACGACGACCGCAGAGCCCACCGCGCCGGTCGCAGATCCCAGCTCCACGCCCGATCCGGAGCCATCCGGCGCGACGCCGCTCGGCGCGAAGCCGCTCGGTGGGGGCGGCCCCACGTACACCGGGCCTGCGCATCCCGTGTCGCACGACGCGGGCGCGCACACCACTCCCACCGGGCCCACTGGCCCCGTCACTCCCACGCCCGGCAAGCTGGACGCAGCGACCATCGCGGCGTGTGCTGAGGCTGCGGACCGCAAGAAGAACGCCAAGCCCGTGAACCCCACCGCGAACCAGAAGTGCACGGCGGGCGGCGGCAAGCTGCCCTGATCTCCGCGAGCGCGCGAGCGCTCAGCGAATCGCGCGCTCCTCCAGCACCTTCACGACCGCGTGCGCCACGCCCGCAGCCGACGCGGGGTTCTGACCGGTGACAAGTCGCCCGCTCACGACCACCTTCTCCTGGAAGTCCGGCGCAGCGACGTGCCGTGCGCCGTGCTCCGTGAGCCTATCTTGCAAGAGGAACGGGACGACGTTCTCGAGCTTCACTGCGCGCTCCTCGGTGTTCGTGAAGGCGCTCACGTCCTTGTTCGCGACCAGGTAGTCGCCGTTCGCGAGCTTGACGTCCACCAGCGCCGCCGGTCCGTGGCACCCAGCCGAGACGATGCCGCCGCCCTCGTAGATGCGCGCCGTCACGGCCTTGAAGGCTTCGTCGCCCGGCAGATCCCACATGGTGCCGTGACCGCCTGCGAAGAAGATCGCCTGGTAGCGCGAGGGAGAGACGTCCTTCGAGGCGATGCTCGCGTGGAGCGCCGTCATCGTCTTCTCGTCGTCGAGCATCTTCGCGTTGATGGGATCCTTGCGGTCCACGCCGTCGAGCGGGATGCGTCCGCCCTTCGGTGACGCGAACTCCACCTCGAAGCCAGCCTTCTTCCAGATCTCCCACGGGTGCGAGATCTCCGGCAGGTACGCGCCGGTGGGGTCGCCGCTGGTTTCGCCCTTCTTGTCGTGGCTGGTCATGGCGATGAGGATGCGGGTCGGGAGCTTGCTGAGCGTTGTGGATGCCTGGGTCATGGTCGTGTTCCTTCGTGGGGCCGTCCTCGTTTCGGGCGGCTCGTTTCGTTCACACACCCATGTATGCGGCGCGGAAGCGCCTCGCGGTAGGAGACGCCGCGTGCGAACACTTGTACCAAGTAGTTGTAAATACAGATTCATGAGCCCATGAAGGCACTTTTCGCGGCCAATGATGCCTGCAGAAAAGATGTCGGCTAGAGGACCTGCATGAGGATCGCGATCGTGGGCGCCGGTGCAGTGGGTGGGCTCCTGGGCGCAATGCTGGGGCGAAGCGGGGCTGAGGTCGCGTTCGTTGCGCGCGGGGCGACGCGCGAGCGCCTGGTTCTGAAGGGGATCCACGTGGACGCGCCCGACGGTTCGTACGACGTGGGTCCGTTCGAGGCGGACCCCGACCCAGCGAAGCTTGCGCCCGCGGACGCGGTGTTCGTCGCGACGAAGAGCTGGCAGCTGCCGGCGCTCGCCCCGCAGCTGCGCGCGCTCGTGCGCGAGGGCGGCGCGATCGTGTCGCTGCTGAACGGCGTAGATGCGGCGGACGTGCTGGCGGCGGCGGTGGGCGCGGAGAAGGTGCTCGGAGGTCTGTGTCACGTGCTCGCGAGATCGCCGTCACCGGGCGTCGTGACCGTGTCGGGGCAGCCACTGCGCGTGACGCTCGGAGAGCTCACGCCGCGCGCGAAGAGTGGAACGAGCGCGCTCGCGGGTGTGCTGACCAAGGCCGGCGTGACCGTGGTGCTGCCGGAGGACGTGCGGATCGCGATCTGGGAGAAGCTGCTCTTCGTCGGACCGATGGGCCTCATCGGCGCGGCCACTGGAATGAGCGTGGACCGCTACCGCGTGATCCCCGAGTCGCGCGCGTTGCTGGAAGAGGCGATGCGTGAGGTGAGGAGCGTGGCGAACGCGCGCGGGATCGCGGTGCCGGCGGAGACCGTGGAAGCGACGCTGGGATTCATCGACGCGATGCCCGATGGCGCGAAGACGTCGATGCACCGCGATCTCACCGAAGGCCGGCGCTCCGAGCTCGAGGAGCAGGTCGGCGCGATCGTGCGCCTCGGAAGAGAAGCGAGCGTGACGACGCCCGTTCACAACGTGCTCCACGCGCTGCTGCGTGCGCGCCACCCACCGCCCACCGCTGGTCAGTGACCGCACGGAGCGCAGGTCATCGCGATCTCGCTCTGCAGCGCCCGTGCCTGTATCCTGTGGCCATGGGGCGCGGGCGATGGGTAGTGTGGGGGCTCGGCGCGGCGGCCGCAGCCCTTCTTGCGTGCTCGGCGATCACCACGTTCGATGGACTCACCGGCTCCGCGCAGAGCGGCGCATCGGAAGGCGGCACCATCGACGCACAGGGCGGTGTCGACGCAGGCTGCACCGCCGATCTCACCACGTCGCAGAACTGCGGCGCGTGCGGACACGATTGCTTCGGCGGGCCGTGCAAGCAAGGCGTTTGTGGTGCCGTGCCGCTCGTGAGCGGAAAGCCGAACGTGGGGTTCGTGGAGGTGCACGGACCTTTGGTGGCGTTCGCGGCCGCCGTGGACGCAGGCGTGATCTCGAACGTGTATGCGATGCAGAGCGACGGCGGCGATCTGCGCGTGCTCTCGACGCAGCAGGATGGCCCCAACTACGCGACGTCCGACCAGGACCGGCTCTACTTCTCGAACTTCTATTCGGGAGAGATCCAGACGGTCCGCTGGGATGGCAGCGGGTTTCTGACACTGACGAAGAGCGTGCTCACGAATCAGGTGATCCTGACATCGCGAGGCGTCGTGTATGCGACCCAGGGAGACGGCGGCAAGAACGGTGGTCTGTACCTGGTCGACACGGCCGGCGCTTCGCCACCGACGGCGATCATCACGCAGCAGATCGGCCCCGAGTGCGTGGCGGAGGTGAATGGCGGGTTCGTCTTCACGGACTTCGACTACGGCGGCAAGTCCGTCGTGCGGGTGAACCCCGACGGCACGCCCACCACGATCGCCAGCGGCAAGAACCCCGCGTGCGTCGCCTCGGACGGCACGTTCGCGTACTGGTCCGACAAGGTCGCGGGCACGATCAGTCGCACGCACATCACGACCGGCGTCACCACGCAGCTCGCCGCGACCACCGCCGTCCCCGGGTACGTTCGCGTCGACGACACGTACGTCTACTGGCTCGAGCGGACCCCCGGCAACGTGCGGCGCATCCGCAAGGACGCGTCCGGCAGCGCGGAGCTCGTCTACGGCGGAAACGGCATGGTGAACGGCCTCGCCCTGGACGACACGGCCATCTACTTCACGCTGGGGACCGCGGGCCTCGTCATGAAGGTCGCGAAGTAGCGCATCGACACGGCGGGGGCCGAGCGCGCGAGACCTTCGTGGTTGTGCTAGTAGGTTGTAAATGGCCGCAGAACGAGTCATGGGGACGCTTCCGAGCCTTGCCTCGTTCTGCCGCACGTACGAGACGGGGAGCTTCACGAAGGCGGCGCGCGTGCTCGAGATCACACCGCAGGCCGTGAGCCGCAGCGTGGGGCGGCTGGAGCAGACGCTGGGCGTGACGCTGTTCCGCAGGAGCACGCGCAGCCTCTCCGCTACGGACGCCGCGCGCCGCTACTACGCGCTCTGCGTGCAGGCGCTGGAGCTCCTGTCGTCCGGCGAGCGAGAGCTGTCAGTGGGTGAACGAGGGCCCGAAGGGCTCGTGCGCCTGAGCATGCCCACGACGTACGGACACCATCGCCTGCTGCCGTCGCTGAGCGCGTTCCGCGAGCGCTACCCGGCGGTGCGCATGGAGCTGTCGGTGTCGAACCAGAACGTGGACTTCGTGCGAGAGGGCTTCGATGCGGCGATCCGCATGGGCCGGATCGAGGACCACTCGCTGGTGGCGCGCAAGCTGGGTGACTTCCCGCTCGGCGTGTACGGCAGCCCTTCGTATCTCGCGCGAGAGGGCACACCGAAGACGCCGGACGATCTGTCGAAGCACGAGTGCATAGGCTTCGTGATGCCGAGCACCGGTCGCCTCCTGCCGTGGTCCTTCGCGCCTGCGCCGAAGACGCTGACGCCGCGAGCGGCAGTTCGTTGCGCCGACGACGCGCTGGCGGCGCTGACGCTGGCGAGAGCGGGCCTCGGCCTCGTACACGCCTACGAGTTCCTGGTGGAGGCGGACCTCGCAAGAGGAACGCTGGTCGAGGTGCTGGAGGCGTACCGCGGAGTAACGCGCCCCTTCTCGCTGGTCTATCCGAAGGCAGTGAAGCCAAGCGGAGCCCTGCGAGCGCTGATCGATTTCGTGGTGAGCACCGCGAAGGCCAGAGCGACGGGGTAGGGCGAGGTCGCGCTCGTCCCTACTTCACTTCGGTCCGCTCGTGGCGCAGTGGCCCGCGATGCACGCCACTCCCGCGCTTGCTCCGCAGCAGTCTGCAGCCACGGTGCACTTCTCGAACTCGTTTGCGCAGCCCATCGGCGGGGCTACGCATGTGAGCTGCGTGCCGCCATCGGCGCCGTTGACCTGGCGGCAGAAGCCGGTGCAGCAC